>CAZDZY010000051.1:0-21589 GCA_964510055.1 uncultured Christensenellaceae bacterium | reverse complement strand
TCGCCTACGCCGACTATAGATCCGTATACCGCGCTGATGGGCAGGAGCGATTTCAGCATACTTGAAAACACCGTCAATATACTGCTTATAGGCGTTGATTACGCGCCCGAGCGCTCTGATTGGAGCGGCAAGAAAGCTTACCATTCCGACGTTATGATAGTGCTGGCAATAAACAAGGAGACAGGCACAGTCAACCTCATATCTCTGCCGCGCGATACTTACGCGAAAATACCCGGCGTTGACGGCATCTATAAGCTGAACGCTTCCATAGACTGCGGCGGCGGCTGGCCCTCGGCGGCCAACAATTATTCTACAAGCGGTTTTGACAAAGTATGCGAAGCCGCGAGCTGGATGCTGGGGAACATACCCGTGCAATATTATTACGCGGTCGATATGACGGCGGTAAAAGGCCTTGTCGATAATATCGGCGGCGTGTATTACAACAACGATATCGATTTTTCTATACAGGGCCGTTCATATACTAAAGGGCCGCAGCAAATGAACGGGCAGGCAGTGCTCGATTACCTGCGCGTAAGGAAAGGTGCCGACGGTTCCCACGAAGGGATTGAGGACGGCGGAAAAGGGGACGCAAACCGCGTTATACGCCAGAAGAACATGCTCGTTGCGATATTCAGCAAACTTAAATCGTCCGGCCAGCTTTACAACGTGGATACCATGATAGACACGTTCAACGGAAACCTTTATACTAACGTGCCTCTGGACCAGACCGCGGCGATAGCTGCTTATGCCGCTAATATCGATCCCGCAAACATCAAGATGACTTCTATGAGCGGGCCCTCAAGGAGCATATTCAACTGGAACTTTGT
Organism: uncultured Christensenellaceae bacterium; assembly: GCA_964510055.1. GTDB lineage: Bacteria > Bacillota > Clostridia > Christensenellales > SZUA-584 > DTFZ01. The sequence goes on along the minus strand of CAZDZY010000051.1, from coordinate 20,762 downwards.
CATAACCGACCAGAAAAAGCGCGTGGAGACTATAAGGCAAGTCTACGGCGACACGGCTATTGAATTTTATAAAATACACCAATATACCGATATTGCTTTGCCTGCCGCTTCGATGCGCTGGGAGGAGATGCAGATGGAAGTGGTTCTAAGCGCTTCGCGCCCGCTGCTCGACCAGGCGAAAACTGTGCTCGACGCAGACGCCCTGCTTCCCGATTACCCTGAACCGGAGCCCGCCGAGCCCGCGCCTTCCGACAGCGCTGACCCTGAAGTCTCGCCTGAGGAAACGCCGGCTCCCACGCCCAGCCCGACTCCCATACCCAGCGATGGCTACAGGAGATATCCCGAAGGCGGCGAGGTTTGGACCATGTATTTAAGGGCCGAAGCCGCTTACCAGCAGTTCTCCACGTGGAATTTTGATGATACTTCGGATCAGCATATTAAGGATACGCAGGCTCTCAAAGCCCAGTTCAAGCTCGACGTCCAGACTCTCTACTCGACGTTGTCGCTCGGCAGCGCAAGGACAGCAGATTATTGGAGCAGATATGTTTGGCACGTTATTTACGGCGATACTCCGTCAAAGCTGAAGGCAAGCGATTATAACCAGTCGCTGGTGCATAACGAGATACCAGTCGATTTCAACTGAGTACTGACGATATTCCGAAAAACATAAATAACAGCGCCCTCCCGGCCCGGGAGAAGCGCTGTTTTATTTGTGTTTAGATGTCAGGCTTGTCCGTTGTTCGATTGCACCGCCTGCTTAGAGCCTAAGTTATAACTCTCGAGTATCTTTTTCTTTATCTCTTCGAAAACATCGCGGTTCTCCTTCAGGAAAGTTCTTACGTTGTCTTTGCCCTGCCCTATACGGGTCTCGTTATAATAGAACCACGAGCCGGATTTCTTTATTATCTCGAGTTCTGTGCCAAGATTGATTATGCTGCTTTCCGCTGAAACGCCTTCGCCGTAATAAATGTCGAACTCCGCTGTCTTAAAAGGCGGGGCTACTTTATTTTTCGCGACTTTTATCTTCGTACGGTTGCCTATTATCTCCTCGCCGTTTTTAATGGATTCGACGCGCCTTACGTCCAGCCGGATAGAAGCGTAAAATTTGAGCGCCCTGCCGCCCGGAGTGGTTTCGGGATTGCCGAACATTATCCCCACCTTCTCGCGGAGCTGGTTGATGAATACCGCTATGGTGTTCGACTTGCTTATTATGCCGGCGAGCTTGCGCAGCGCCTGCGACATCAGCCTTGCCTGAAGCCCCACGTGAGACGCCCCCATCTCCCCGTCTATCTCCGCTTTGGGCACGAGCGCGGCCACCGAGTCTATTACCACTATATCTATAGCCCCGCTCCGCACTAACGCCTCGGTTATCTCAAGCGCCTGCTCCCCCGTGTCGGGCTGCGATACATACAGGTTGTCGGTATCCACTCCAAGGTTCTTTGCGTAAGAAGGATCAAGCGCGTGCTCCGCGTCTATAAAAGCCGCCGCCCCGCCGAGCTTCTGAGCCTCTGCAACCATATGGAGCGCCATGGTGGTCTTGCCGGAAGACTCCGGCCCGTAGATCTCGATTACGCGCCCCCTCGGCACCCCGCCTACGCCGAGCGCAATATCGAGCTCCAGGCACCCGCTGGGAATAACGGCTACAGGCAATCCCGCGGTTTCCCCGAGTTTCATCACGCTGCCTTTGCCGAACTGCTTTTCTATCTGTATCAGCGCCATCTCAAGCGCTTTTTGTTTTTCGACCGACATCACCAATACCCTCCTGTTTATTTAAAAATTATATAACATGACCGGTACAAAAATCAGAACACTGCTTTTACTACGTCTTTATTTTTCAGGAAATACTCCGCGCAAGATATTATAGACAGCGCAACGCTTGCCCATATAAGCGCGGTCCCTAAAATCGCAAGCCATTCCCCGAACCACCCGTTCAAAAGCAGCAATACCACGACCATCACTATCTGCGTCACTGTCTTTGCTTTCGCGAGGCTGCTCGCCGCCAGCACTTTGCCTTCGGCCGCCGCAAGCAGCCGAAAGCCGCTTATTATGAACTCCCTGCCTATCAGCACTATAACAAATACCGGGTGTATCCTGCCTATGGAAGACAGCAGTATGAGCGCGCTGCTGACCAGCAGCTTGTCCGCTATAGGGTCCATAAGCTTTCCAAAATTCGTTACTATATTGCGCTTTCTCGCCAGCGCTCCGTCAAAAAGGTCGGTAATCGCCGCTGCTGTGAAAACAATCGCCGCCGCGTAGTAGTTCCAGTAACCCTTATCAACATAGAAGAGCACAATAAAAACGGGTATAAGGATTATCCTCAGCAATGTAAGTTTGTTGGCTATATTCATTCAACGTCTCCAGTAAAATCGTATTCGCCGGCATCCTTTATGCGCACATCATGAAATGTCCCCGCAGTCAATCCTTTTGCCGTGTAAATATATGTTATGCCGTCCACTTCGGGAGCCTGCCCCATAGTTCTGCCTGTAAAAACGCCTTTATCTTCGCCCACCCCGTCCACTATCACCCGGAGTTTCCTGCCTATCTGCCGCCGGCACAGTTCTGCCGATATGCTCCGCTGAAGCTCCATAACGGCGTCATAACGCCGCTGCTTTATTTCCTCGGGCACCTGCCCAGGGCTACTGGCTGCCTTCGTTCCTTCTTCAGCCGAATACCTGAATACGCCCAGATGCTCTACCTTCAGTTCTTCCACGCACTCCAGCAGCGTTTTAAAATCGTATTCAGTCTCTCCCGGGAAGCCCACAAGAAGAGAAGTCCTCAACGTAAATCCCGCTTCATGCAGTTTCTTCACGATCGCTATAGACGATTCCTTCGTATTGCGCCTGTTCATGCGCCTAAGGATATCGTCGCTGAAATGCTGCAGCGGTATGTCAATATATCTGCATATATTTTCGTGCCGCAGCATCGTTTCTATCAATTCGTCCGTAACGCCTTCGGGGTAGCAATAGAGCACCCTCAGCCATCCGCCACGCATTATATCCGCCGCTTTACCCATCAGTTCCGCAAGCGCTCTTTTGCCGGTATCCTCGCCGTACCTTGTCGTGTCCTGCGCGATAAGTATAGCCTCTGATACTCCCGCGCCGCGCAGGTCTTCTATCTCGCCAAGTATGCCGCTGATACCGCGGCTTTTGAGCGGGCCCCTTATACCCGGGATAGCGCAGTAACTACAGCGGTTCGAGCAGCCGTCCGCTATGCGAACATAAGCCAAATGCGGAAGTGTGGTAAGCACCCTTCCGGTAATGTCTTCATCCACCCTGTCGCAGGAGATATACTTCTTTCCCTCAAGCGCCGACTGCACCGCCTCAAGTATCCTGCTATAGCTTGATACCCCTAAAAAAGCGTCGACCTCGGGTATCTCCTCTTTGAGCTCGCTTGCATACCTTTGAGAAAGGCATCCGGTCACTATAAGCGCTTTTAGCCCCGTTTTTTTATATTCGGCCATTTCGAATATTGCGTCTATCGATTCCTGTTTAGCCTCTTTTATGAACCCGCAGGTGTTTACGATTATAACGTCCGCTCCCTCCGGTTCATCGACTACAACGGCGTTGCTGCCCGACAGTATGCCCAGCATGTGCTCCGTGTCTATCCTGTTCTTGTCACATCCGAGCGATATTATATAAATAAAAACCTTATGACTGTCCTTCATCCGCCGCCCCGAACATCTCCTCGTACATATCCCAGGTTATGAGCACCTGCCTTGCTTTGCTGCCCTCGAACGGGCTCACTATCTTTCTTATTTCCATCTCGTCGACGAGCCTTGCCGCCCGCGCGTATCCTATCCGCAGGCGCCGCTGAAGCATCGATATCGAGGCTTGTCCGTATTCGAGCACTATCTCCACGGCCTTCGGGAGAAGTTCGTCATATTCTCCGGAAACTTCCTCCTCGCCCCCGCCGCCCGATACGATATCCGATACGATCTCCTCGTCAAACTCCGCGTCGTTTCCTCCGGAAACATATTCCGTCACTGCCTCGATATCCGCGTCGGAAACGTAGCAGCCCTGCAGCCTCATGGGCTTTGCGGCGTCGGAAGGGTGGTAGAGCATGTCCCCGTTGCGCAGCAGTTTTTCTGCCCCGTTCTGGTCGAGTATAGTCCTTGAATCTACGCCCGAGTTCACTTTGAACGCTATACGCGACGATATGTTTGCCTTGATAAGGCCGGTTATAACGTTGACAGAAGGGCGCTGCGTCGCTACCACAAGGTGTATGCCGGCGGCCCTGCCGAGCTGCGCTATGCGGCAAATAGAATCCTCGACTTCCCTTGGCGCGGCCATCATAAGCTCGGCGAGTTCGTCTATTATCACAACTATACGTGGCAGCTGCTGTTCCTTGTCGCCGCCCTGCATATCGTTAAAGCGGTTGATATCCCTCGCGCCGTTTTCCGCGAAAAGCTTATAGCGCGACGTCATTTCGCTTACCGCCCAGTTTAGCGCGCTCGAAGCTTTTTTCGGGTCGGTGACTACCGGCACAAGCAAATGCGGTATATTTTTGAACCCTGACAGCTCCACTACCTTCGGGTCTATAAGTATCATCTTAACGTCGTCGGGCGAGGCTTTAAAAAGAATACTCACTATAAGCGAATTGATGCATACGCTCTTGCCGCTTCCCGTTTCGCCCGCTATGAGTATGTGCGGCATGCCCGATATATCTACATAATGGTTCTTCCCCGTTATATCCTTGCCTAAAGCGAAAGTCAGCGGCGATTTCGCGTTCCTGAATTCATCCGATTCGAGCATAGTGCGCAGAAACACGAACGTCACATCAGTATTAGGCACCTCTATGCCCACAGCCGCTTTGCCGGGTATGGGGGCCTCTATCTTTACCGATTTTGCGGCGAGATTCATCGCGAGGTCGTTATCGAGCTCTTTTATGCGCCTCACGCGCACCCCGGGCGCGGGGCGAAGCTCATATCTCGTGACCGCCGGGCCTTTCACAATATGCACCACTTTAGCGTCCACGCCGAAGTTTTCAAGCGTCTCTTCTATCAGCATGGCGTTCTTTCTTTGTTCTTCCATTCCGCCGGTCTTTGTCTTCTCCTGCGGTTTTGAAAGCAGCGTGACCGGCGGGGTTGCGTAGTTCTTCTTCCCGCTCCTTTGCGCGTGCGAAGGTTCTTTTCTTTTTACGGGTTCCGAATCTTCGTACGATTCTATAACTATCCCGCCTGAGGGTCTCCCGCCGGCTTTGGGAGCTAAAGGCTCCTCTTCTTTTTCAGCCTTTTCGGGCGTGTATATCTCGTCGTCAAAATAACTTGAGTACTTTTTCTTGTCGAAGCTCTCCCTGCTGGGTATCTCGGGTTCGCCTGTATATTCCTCTTCGCGCCCCTGCCGCAGGTCTTCTATGTAAAGGCGGCGCTTCTTATACCCGTTAACGCTCTCAACGACTTTTTCCTTAGTTTTTTTACCTGCGATAGCGACGCCCCTGCCGATACTCTTCAGCGACAGATTAAGTAGTATCAGTACGGAAACGAGCAATGTGGTAATAAACAGTATTATGCACCCAACATCGCCTATAAGCAGGTTGCACGGGTAAACGAGCAGGCAGCCGACCGCGCCCGCGGCTACATGCTCGACGCCCTTGTTATATGAATCCGCCACATATTTAAAAAAACCGTTGTCCAGATCAAGGTCTTTGAGGGAGAACGTATGAATAAGCGAAAAAACAGATACTATCAGTAAAACGACAAGCCATACCTTGCCTTTGTTTATGCTCTTGTTCCGCGCGGCGATAATAAGTATGCCGAATAAGATGAGCAAAAAAGGCGTAAAAAACGTAAACAGCCCGAACAAACCGAACAGGACGTTTTTGACTACCCCTCCGAGTATACCAGTGTCCGTTTGCATGTAGATGCAGATGCCAAGGAATACCCCGAGGGCAATCAAAATAACCCCGGTGATCTCGCCGAAATATCCTTTGTTTCTTTTTTGTCTGTTCTGTCTGCCGTTCGGCATTCAAATTCACCCCGGTAAACATTATACCATACCGGTCGAAATATACAAACATTAACTATTGCCGTATCAGCACTAGTTTGCGGGTTTGTCTTTTGAGTCCGGCAAATCAGTGCCGGGTGTTCCATCCTGTATTCCGGCAAGTTTTCTAAGCTTGCGGGTCGCGTCGGCGAAGGTCCCTATTTCGTCTATGAGGCCGCATTCCACCACTTCTTTGCCGACAAGAACGGTGCCCATATCGTTGGCGAGCCCTCCGGTCTGCATCATGAGCCGCCTGTATTCCGATTCGTTTATCTTTGAGTGCGAACAGACGAATTTGATTATCCTCTGCTGCATCTTGTCAAAATAATCGAACGTCTGGGGCACGCCTATTATCGTCCCGTTCATGCGGATGGGGTGCACGGTAACGCTGGCAGTAGGTGAAATAAATGAATACGTTGCGGATACCGCCAGGGTTATTCCTATGCTGTGGCCCCCGCCAAGCACAAGTGAAACGCTCGGCTTGTTCATGCCCGCTATCATCTCAGCCAGCGCCAGCCCGGCTTCAACGTCTCCGCCCGCGGTGTTCATAAGCAATATCATTCCCTTTACTTCGGGGTTCTGCTCTATCATGACTACCTGGGGAAGTATATGCTCGTATTTTGTGGCTTTGTTCTCGGGAGGCAGGTTGATATGCCCTTCTATCTGCCCTATTATACTTATTACCTGTATCGGGGAAACAGGCTGCAAAGGCGCCCCGAATTCTTTTATGTCCGCGCCAAGTTTGACTTTACTCGCTTCGTTATCCTGCTTATCCATAAAGGCCCCTTTAACTGATACTTTTCCCCAACGCTCCGGTGGAGACCAATAATATTATTATCAGTTTAAGAAGCCTTTATTATCCTTCCGGCAAAAGCGGATCCATATTACATATTGATCTGCTCATCAGTGCGGATTGAGCATTACCGGCTGGATCTGCTTTGAATCGAGAGCCGTTTTTGCCGCCTCGATTATCATATCCATATCGGCGACTATGGATGTGCATTTTTCAACGTTGTTATCCTGCCTGTAAGGCACAAAATATATGTTGCGCGTATTCAGCAGAAGCCCCATATTCTTGGCGTTCGCACCAAGCGCGTCGTTTGTCGACACCGCTATAAGTACCGGCCTGCCGTTCCTAAGGTGCGACTTTGCCGCAAGAAGCACCGGCGTATCCGTTACGCCGAGCGCAAGCTTGGCAAGCGTGTTGCCCGTACATGGCGCTATTATCACAAGGTCAAGCAGTTTCTTCGGTCCTATCGGCTCGACGTCCACTATACATTCGAGTACCTTGCTGCCCGTCGTTTCTTCTAAAAACTTCTTTAGTTCCGCGGCTTTAATGAACCGCGTATCATGGACAGCCGCATTGTATGACAATATGGGCACAACGTTTGCACCCATCTTCACCAGTTCCTCTATCACCGGCATTATCTGACTATATGTACAGAACGAACCGGTTATAGCGAAACCTATCCGTTTACCTGTCAGGTCCATCTATTTCCCCCTCTCCTTCAAAAGCGTGCAGCGCGGCTTTTGCCGCGGAGGCGGGAAAATATCTTCCGGGTATCCCCGCTTCCAACTGCACATCGACCCCCATTTTTTTAGCCCGCTCGAGATCCATTCCGTAAGGCGGCGAAGCGAGCTCGATATATTTTGCCCCCTGTTTTATGAGCGACAGTTCTTCCTCCCCGAAAATATGAAAAGGTACTGTGTTGAATATTATATCCGCTCCGGGAAGCGCCTGTTTTATATCTTTCGTATGCAGCGCCCTGTAGCCTTCCGACCATATGAGTTCTAAGTCTTTTTCCTTCCTCGCCGTAGCCGTTATCTCCGCGTTGCATGAGCGGAGCACCCTGCAGAGGAATTTGCCTATCCTTCCGTACCCTATGACAAGGCACGTTTTATCGCACAATGCGCTGTCGGTGTTTTTAAGGTACGCGCAAACGGCGCCCTGCGCCGTAAGCATAGCGTTCCGTATCAGGAATCTCTCGTTCTGCAGCAGGTCGGTATAACGGATACTATCGAATATACTCTTTGCGGTATCGTCGCAGTCGCCCAATATATACGCGCTTTCCGGATATTTGCTCACGATATCGGAAAGATAAAGCTTGGTATCCGAATACGGCGTTTTTATCGAGCCGTCCGCGTTTTTATACGGGATGGGAAGAAAAACATAGTCCGGTTTTGTTATAATGTTATTTTCTATCCCCAGCTTGTTAAAACCGGTTATGTAGACATCGTAGCCCTTATTTTTAAGGAGCCTTGCAAGCATTACCTGCCGCATATCTCCCCCGGCTATCAATATGCTGTACATATATATTGCCCCCAAAAATCATTTCACGTTATAATATGCGATTTTTATATGATGGGTGAATTGCAATTACAAATTGTATAACCGGAAATCAGATTGAATCAGCAGTATTATTACGGTAATATATAGTAACATTCCAGCTCGGTAATAATAGAAATGGGGTCTGATACGATGGGTCTTATAAAACATAAAAAAGAGAAAAGTGAAAAGCAGGGAGGGGATTTTATATCCTTTGTCTTGCTTAAAGAATGTTCGTGGGATAAAGCCCGGTTTCTTTCCGATCTGAAAGTGGAATGGAACATTGATGCGGATAAAGAGGGAGGGGCGGCTGACAAGTACGAAAACATACTCGTTTTTGAAAAAGACGGAATGATGGCAACTGTGAGCCTGCTGCCTGCGCCGGTCCCGGGTGGCGAGGCGGAACGAAATGCTGCTATGAATTATTTATGGCCAAAGGCCGTGGACGTAACTAAAACTCATACGGCCCATTTGGTTATTGCGGTGCTTGCGTATGGTAAAGATATGCGGGAAGCGGGCAAATTGCTCGTAAAGCTTTGCGACACGAGTCTGAATGACGAGCGCGCAATAGGCGTGTATACTGCGGGCACAGTGTTCGAGCCCAGTTTCTATCGGGATGCGGCGGCAATCATACGCAAAGGACTCTTACCTATTTTCAACTGGGTTTATATCGGACTGCGGCGGACTGATAACGGCCGGATGGATGGATACACTTTTGGGCTCGAAGCTTTTGGCAAGGATGAGATTGAAATCGTTAATACACAGGCTTCGCCGGACGAACTGCATTTTTTCTTAGTCGAAATTGCTAACTATGTTTTAGATGGCGACGTAGTTCTAAATGATGGAGAAACTATCGGCTCTTCAGCGGATGAAAAACTACCTATCAGCCGCTCTAAGGGCGTTCATCTGGATGGCGAAACGCTGAAGATCGAATTTAAAACAGACCTCTGATAGGTCAAGCTATATAAAAAGAGGCATCAAGCCTCTTTTACCTCATACCCTTCCTTCTGCGACTTCCCGTGCTGGCGGGCGAAATTTTCTTTATTCTTGTTCAGATACCTCTCGTGAAGCTCGTCTGCGTCCATGCCTGATTTGAGGCACATACTCACAAAAAAGTGGAGTATGTCCACGAGTTCTTCTTTGACCTTATCTTTATCCACCGGCTTTGCGTTCTTCCACCACTTGAAATTGACCTCGTCTATAAGCTCGGCGAGTTCGGAGAGCATAGCCAGCGTTTCCTTCTGTATCCATTCCTCCATCGGTATGCCGCCGAGGCCCCGCTTTTCCGAGAGTTCGATATCGAACATGTTCTGATACCTGAATATGTTCTCAAGCTTGTCCATTAAACCCCTCCAAAAACTTTTCTATCTCGTTTCTTTTCTCTATCTTGCCCGTAAATACCGCAGACATTTTTGAGTAATCGAATATCTTATCTATCAAAGCGTTGGCGCTGTCTATAGTCACCGCTTCTATCTTGGCTATAGTCTCTTCTTCGTCGTATTCCTCATCGAGAAGCAGCAGCGATTTGCCTAAGGCGCTCATCTTTGCGTTAGTGCCTTCCATCGAAAGCACGTAATTGCCGCGGAGCTGGTCCTTGCCCTGTGCGAAATCTTCTTCCCCTATCTTCTCCTTTTTGAGCCTGTCCATCTCCTCTTTCATAAGCATCACAACGTTATCCGCGTTAACGGCAGTCGTGCCCGCGTAAAGCGAGAACATGCCGGCAAAGCTGTAAGTCGACGGATAGGAATACACGGAATAAGCGAGGCCTTTCTCTTCGCGTATCGTCTGAAACAGCCTTGAGCTCATACCGCCGCCCAATGTATTGTTGAGCACCGCGAGGGAAAACCTTTCGTCGTCGGCAAAAGTGCACCCCGGGAGCCCGAGGCACAGGTGCGTCTGCTCGGCTTCTTTCTCGATGAAAAGTGAGCGCACTTTCGGAACAAACGGTTCGTCGCATTCGCTCTTTTCTTTTCTTTCCCCGCGCATATACCCGCCGAGGTGGCTTTGCACGGTATCGAGCATCTCGCTCTCGTTGTAGCTCCCCGCCACTGCGACAACGATATTCGAGGGATAGTAATGCCTGTGTATATAGTCCTCGAGGTCTTCCCTGGTGAATCTCTGTATATTCTCGGCAGGCCCGAGTATAGGTTTTGAAAGAGTGCTGCCTGTAAAGAAGAGCTCCGATATCTTCTCGTGCGCAAGCTCCTCGACGTTATCGTTGACCATCGCTATCTCTTCTATCACAACGCCCTTTTCCTTCTCGAGTTCCTGCGGGTCGAGCGTTGAATTCTGGAACAGGTCAGACAATACGTCCAGCGCAACGTCCAGCTTGTCCGGCGTGACGCGCGCGTGGTAGCATGTGCATTCCTTTGAGGTGAAAGCGTTGAGCTGCCCGCCTATCTTGTCCATATCCACGGCGATCTGCTTCGCGGTCCTTTTCTCGGTACCTTTAAAAAGCATATGTTCGATAAGATGCGATATACCGTTTTCTTCGGGCGTTTCGCATGTCGAACCCGTCTTCACCCATATCCCCACGGCAACAGAATTATAGCTCGGCAGCTGCTCGGCTATAAGCCTTATGCCGTTATCCAGCGTTTTTATCATCCGCAACACTCCTTTTAAAGCATTTCATCCATCTTTAGGATAGTATAACCTTTATTGAGCACAATTTGTACTGTTTTTTCAAAATCGATAAGATCGTTATCCGCGCTTATGTATATGAACATATCCCCTTCGAGGTTTTCGTTTAACACCCGCTGCCAGTCGCCCGCTTCTTTAAGTTTATCTATGTCTATCGACGGGCTTACCTGCAATACCTTGTTGCCGCTCTTATAATTCATGACAGGTATGGTATAGCCCGCCCCTATATATAACACCAACCGCTGTTCGTCATTCTCTTTGCAGGGGTAAAACCCTACCCCGCTTCCCCTGTCGGCGACCATCCGGAGCAAATGGTTTTTATCGCTGCCGTATTGTTCGGGGAAAAAGAACGTAGCTGTTATGCCGTACCTGTCGAGCGTATCGAGGTACGCTCCCACATCGCTGTTTTCGCCTATCGATACCTGCAGCGCTATGTTGTTTCCGCCCGTGTTCCCTTTCATCAAAGGCCCGCGCGAAAACAGCGCCGGATGGATGGGCATAAAGACCGAGAAACAGACGAACGCCATTATCAGAGCTAATCCTATGTTCGTTACCAGTATCTTTTTTATGCTGCTTTTTCTTTTTATCATAATATCACCGCCCGCATATATGTATATTCACCTCTCTGCCGGTTAATTCGCGCTGCTGTTCTATTAAAGCACTATGTTTTCCGTATGCAAAAAAGTCCTTGGTAACAGAGCCTTTAATTATTATATGATTGGCGCTTAGGTAAGTGAAAATAAACAGGTTGCCTGTAAAACCGGTGCCTGCACGCCCTTATCTTTATTCCGGATCTAATTAAGTTCGAGGCTGGGAGATATATAATATGTGAAGCCGTTTTCTTCGCAGTAATCGGCTATCGGCTGCTCAACATCGCCGGGAACGGAGGCGTATTCGGTAAGGTAGACTTTCAGTCCGTGCTTTTTACACATTTCAAGATATTCGCAGTAATAATCGCGGTCTTCATCGCTCTGCGTTCCGAAAGTTTCGTTTTCAAAATCTATCGAGGTGAATACGGTCTCCTGATTCACTCCTGTCACGAGCTTTGCCGCGGGCCCGCCCTTTTCAAACAGCTTTGTCACAAACTTGTCGCCCCCGTTTATTATGATCGGCAGCCCGTATTGCCCGAGGCCTGAAACGATAGAGACGAGCCCTCCAAATATGCTTTCATCCTCATATTCGTAATACACGTCGGCGTTGTCGAGGAAAAAACCGTCGATATGTTTTTCAGCAAGCGAAGCCGCAAGCGTTCCCGTAACGAATTCCTGCCATTCCGGCTTCGATACGTCGACCCAGCGTTCCTCCGGCCAGTTATCGTATTCGCCGAGCGTCAGCTGCTTATAATTATCATAATAGTTCCTGAAATCTTCTATAGAGCCGATATTAAGATATGAATAGACAGTCTGGCCGGCCTCGTGAAGCTCATCGATGTTTTCCGAAGTGAAACACGCCGCGTCTATAACAACTGTATCATAGCCCGAAAGGCGCTGTATATCTTGCGGGTCGAGCCCAATAAAAACGCCGTACGGATAAGCGTGCGATACCACGGACGGCCCAGGCGTTTTCACACCCGCAGATTTTAACGGGCCGGGAGCAGCGGTAACGGTGCCGGCGGCAAAAGAAACCGGAACAGAAACGTCAGCCGGGTTTGGGCTTGGCTGAACAGGGTTAGAACAGGAGCAAATAAGAACTGAGCAAACAAGAATTATAATGAAAGAAGAAACGGACCTTTTCATAACAGCTGTCTATTGATTAATTTCCGCGTATTCCGCGCCTTCTTTATAGTAACCCGAAGCTTCCGCCTGTTTTGCCGTTACTATCGAAAGTTCTATATACTGCTGCGGGACATACGTACCCGATTTTATCATATTATCCGCATTCGATACGGCTTGCTTTGCAAGGGCGCCGGGGCCGAAAAATATACAGGCATATGCTTTGCCTGTCGATACCGCGTTTATTATATCCATATCCCCGCCGAAAGCAACCAGTTTTACGTCTTTCCCCGACTCTCCTATCGCGCGGATCGCGCCTCTTGCCAATGCTGAACTCTGTGCAAATATAAAACTTATCTCTTTTGCCGCCAGCTCCGCTTTTACTGTGCTGTACGCGAGCTCCTCATCGCTGCCGCAATACTGTTCGGAAACTACGGAGATATTGCTTTGCCCATTGATCGCGGCTTTAAACCCGTCCGTCATAAGCTGCATTGTCAGGCTGTCGTATTCAGTATTGAGCAGCATGCAGCCGCCGCCCGATCCGGCTAAAGCTTCAGCGGCGCATTGGCCGGCGCTTTCTCCCACTTTACTGAAATTCGGAGAGATGAGCGTGTCGACGCGCCCGTTGATTGGGTCTATAAGATTTATCACCCGGACGCTGCCTGTCTCGCATTCGGCAAGCACCATTTCCAGCTCATCCACGTCTACAGGATCGATCACTATCACGGAAGCTTTGGCTTTCAGCATTTCCCGTATATCCTTCTGCTGCTGCTCCGCCGTCGCTGCCGTTAAGATCTTTGCGGCATAACTCAGCGACGCGCATTCGCTCTGGATGCCGGCGGCAAGCTGACGGCTCAAGGCGTCTTCGCCCGCCAGACTGAAACCTATATCGATCTTGGGTATTTCCGCTCCGGAAACTGAAACAGACGGAGAGGACGCTGTATTTGCAGAACCCTGCGTCGCGACGTCTCCGCAGGCGCAAAGCGCCAGCGCTGTTACAAATATAAGTACGGAAATAAAAAGCCTCTTCATAATCCCTCCTGCATCTTTAATGTAATTATAGCACGCTTTCACTGTAAAAAAAAGCTTGGGTTTCTTAACTGAGCATCTGCCCCCATTGTTGCATGAAGTCATAAATAATTATATAATAACAAATATTACTAATATTGCGAAGGTGGCTATGAAACTTATCAAGACCGGCGTAAAGACGGCGGGATCGATACTTGGGCTTACCGCGTCTATCCTTGGGTCGTGCAGCGAACGCGCTCCCGGCTCGAAGGGCAGCCTTTGCGCCGCAGATAAACTATATGAAGTTTTAAGCGGGTTTTGCGGAAACGTCATCAAAGAAACGTTCACTATGCACCCCGGATCGCAGTTTGGTATCGGAAGGGCAATCGGTGCCGCGTATGTGCTTTCGATCGTCCTGCTTATGCTCGGAAATATCTTCTGTTATGCCGCGGCGGCATTTTGCGTCGTCTCCTTCGTTTATACGGTGATCCATTACTTTCTTTACGGAAACTCTTTCGACTGCTTTTTTAAAAAAAGGCCGACTGCAACGTTATAGGTATACTCGAGCCTTCGGGGATCGTTAAAAAACAGGTAATAATCTCAGGCCACCACGACAGCGCCCGCGTTTTTAATTACTTTTCACGATTCGAAAAGCTTGCGGGGATACGGCTTCTGCTCGGAATACTTTTCTTCATTTACATACTGATCGTAAGCGTCGTGTTTTTGTCATTGGAGGCTGCCGGCCGGGAAACGAGCTTTGCGGGAACGCTTCTCTTTATCGTGCTCTTCGGGCTGCTCTTTGCCGCGCCCTTGTTCTTTTTCGTCTCGAAAAAGGTCTCCCCCGGAGCAGGCGACAACCTTAACGGCTCTTCAACAGCGATACACGCAGTAAAATATTTCGCAGAACGACATCCTCTTAAGAATACGAGACTCATAGCCCTCAGCACCGACGGCGAGGAAGCAGGCCGGCGCGGAGCCATAGCTTACGCGAAGCGCCATAAAGAAGATTTAAAAAGCATGCCCGCTTTTGTGATAAACATAGACAGCGTATATAAAAAAAAAGAGCTTGCGGTCATGGCGCGCGACAGGCACGGATTGGTGCCGCTCTCTCCTGAACTGGCAGGAATGTGCCTCGATATCGCCTCAAAGCTCGGATATGATGCCCGTAAAATAACGCTTCCATTCGGTTCGGGCACCGACGCCGCGGCGTTCGCTAAAACGGGCGTAAAAGCGGCGACGATAATAGCGATGTCAACGTCGCTGTTCGAAGAAGGGCATGTCTATCATACGCAGGGCGACACAGTGGATAGTATAGAACCGGAAGCGGTTGAGGCGGTGTTCGATATCGTTATAAACACGATCCTTATGATAGACAACGGAAAATAGGATCATATAACTATATTCTCCAGTGTTTCCCCTATGCCCGCGCTTATTACGACGTCCGCTTTGCTGTCGTACGGGGTCGTTGATTTATTTATAAGTATCATTTTGCTTCCGCTGAATATTTCTATAAGCCCTGCCGCCGGATACACGGCGAGGGACGTACCTCCAACTATCAGGACATCGGCATTTGAAATATATTCGGCGGCGGAAAGCAATACCTGTTGGTCAAGGCCTTCTTCATAAAGCACGACGTCAGGCCTTATTGTTCCTCCGCAGCCGCACTTCGGTACCCCTGAACTATTCAGTATAAGATCCACGCCGTATCGCTTTCCGCATTTCACGCAATAGTTCCGGTATACTGAGCCGTGCAGTTCGAGAACGTTTTTACTGCCCGCTTTCTGGTGGAGCCCGTCTATGTTCTGGGTTATCACCGCTTTCAGCTTGCCCGCCTTTTCCATTTCGGCAAGCTTTATATGGGCTTTGCCCGGCTTCGCTGTAAGATATAGCATCTTCTCGCGATAGAATTCATAAAACTCGGCGGTATGGCTAATGAAAAAACTCCGGCTCAGCATCGCCTCGGGCGGATACTTATACTTTTGGTTATATAGCCCGCCTGCGCTGCGAAAATCCGGTATGCCGCTTTCCGTGGAAACGCCCGCTCCCCCGAAGAAAACGATATTATCACTTTTATCAACTATACTTTGAAGGCTTTCCGTATTCATTTCATTCCTCCGCAATGATTATAGCACTCCTAAGGAGAAAAATATTCAAAAAATTGAGCATCTGCCATTGACAAGTACAATGCAATACGGACTGCATTGCGATTAATCACATACAATGATATTATATGAAAATATATACTTATCGATGGATTGCTTTGTGCACATAGAAATTTATATTTTTTGTGATGAGGTGAGTTCAATGACAATTGAGACAGCTAAATTTGATGATCTGCAAGACATACTTGAGCTTCAGCATTTAGCTTTCCAAAGAGAAGCGGAACAATATAATGATTTTGAAATAAAACCGCTGATACAAACAATTGATGAAATAAAAAAAGAGTTTGATAATTATATTTTTATAAAGGCAATTGACGATAAATGCAAGATAATTGGCTCTGCTCGCGGGCGTGTAAATAATCACACTTCATATGTTGGCACTCTTATTGTTCACCCCGATTTTCAAGGGCAAGGCATCGGGACTCAACTCCTATCAGCAATTGAATCTTTATGTCCTGCGCCAAGGTATGAAATATCAGCAAGTATACGATGCCCATTAAACATTAAACTATATGAGCGTCTTGGATATGTGAAATTTCGTGAAACACAAACGCATAACAATGGTTTTGTATTTTTGGAAAAATACTCTATTGAATAAGTATTATACCAGGCACAGCCGATGTTTTCGTATACAATAATAAAGACCGGTCACCCGGCCTTTATTAACATATAATATTATTGTTGTTCTTTGCCCATAAATATGACCGCGAGTGTACCGGGGCCCGCGTGGCACCCTATTACCGGGCCTACATCCTTGATAATTATATCTTTAAACTGCACATTTTCTTTAATAAGTTCCGCCAGCTTTTGAGCATCTTCAATAGCGTTTGCGTGGAGTACGTACAGCGTCTGTTCCTCAGTGTTTTCCGCTTTTTCCTGTATAGTTTCCAAAAAGAATTTGAAAACTTTCTTCGTTCCTTTTATCTTTTCAACGGCGATTATTTTACCTTCTTTGTTGAGTATCAATATGGGCTTAACGTCGAGTATAGTGCCCAGCGCCGCCGCAGTGCTTGAAAGCCTGCCGCCTCTTTTCAGGAAGTTCAGGTCGTCTACCGAAAACCACGCGTGAGCCCGGTTCCTGTTGGCAATGACCCAGTCTTTGATCTCATCCAGAGATTTGCCTTCGTCTTTAAGCTCCTGCGCCTGCATGACCAGTATCCCGCCGCCCATAGAGATGCGCAGAGTATCGACCACCTCGATCCTTGCATCGGGGAATTCCTCGGCGACCATATCTTTTGCGGACAGTGCAAGATCGTAATGGCCGGAAAGCTTCGAGGAAAACGAAAGGTACAGCACGTCCTTTCCCTTTTTAACGATATCACGGAAAAAATCAGCGATATCAGCTGGCGGACGGGTCGAAGTTATGGCTTCGTCGCCGTTCTTCAGCCCCTCGTAAAATCCAACAAAATCGGTGTTTTTCCCAAGATCGAAAAGCTTCTCGTCGCCGTTAACAGTATAAGGCATCAAAAATACCGGCATTTCATATTTGTCGGCAAACGTATAGGGTATTTCTGTGTCCGAATCTGTTGCAATAACAAAATCGCGCATGGTATACCTCCTGCTATTAATTATATATAATTCCACAAAGCAATTGCTCTGTATATATACTGTACATCTATACTATCATCCGGCAGCCCTTTTTACAAGACGTATAAAGTATTCGACCCCTTCGCACAGTGAATCTATTGCGAGCCTTTCGCCCGCGGCATGTATCTTCATAAAATCTTCGGAGATCGACCGGAACGGCTGGAACAGGTATATCCCGTCCGCCATGCTGCCGAACCATCTGGAATCCGTAGTCGCGACCATCAAATACGGCGTTACGATATGGCCGCCGAACATCTCCGTTGCCAACTGCTTTATCATGCCGTACGCTTCGCTGTTAGTTCCCGACATTCTCGAAGGGTGAGGATACGTTACTACTTCCGCTTTGATACCGCTTCCTACGGTTTTTTTAACGTGCTTTAAGAGCTTGCCGAGGTCGTCTCCGGGCGACAGGCGGAAATTTACGTTAGCCTCCGCTTTTTCCGCCAATATATTGGGAGCGGCGGAGCCTTTGAGCATTGTCGGGGCTGTCGTCGTACGCACCATGGCCGCGCCTGTGGGTTTAAGGGTTAAGGCTTTTAAAAGCAGCGGCTTTGTAAGCGGCAGGTTAGCGGCTATGACGTTGAGCGGGAACCTCATACACCCCCCTACCGTACTCAGCATACTTCTAAGCGCGCCGTTTATTTTCGGTTTCATCTGATGCCTCTCAAGAGCGGCTACGGCCTTTGAGAGATCGCCTACGGCAGTATGTTTCGGCGGCCGGGAGGCGTGGCCGCCCGTTGACTCGGCCGTAAGCCTTATATCCGTATAACCCTTCTCGCATATGCCTATCGCGGCGATCATTGCCTTTATGCCCATCTCCTTCCCGTTAAATATCATCCCGCCTTCGTCGAGAACGAAATCGAAATGCACGCCTTTTTCTTCGAGCCTTTCGGCAATTTTCTGCGCTCCGAGCGAGCCCATGCTCTCTTCGTCAAAACCGAACGATATATATATATCCCTGTTTGGCTTAAAGCCCTCTTTAAGCAGGTATTCAACGCTCTCCATTATGGCCGCGAGATGGCCTTTCATGTCTATAGCGCCGCGGCCCCATACATACCCGTCGGCGATCTCTCCCGAAAACGCCGGGTACTCCCATTTGTCCGCAGTCCTTTCGTCGACAGGCACGACGTCCATATGCGCCATCAGCAGGAAGGGCTTCTTTTCGGAGCCCGTGCCCTTCCATCTATATAAAAGCCCATATTCGTTGATAACCTCTTTTTCAAGAGTTTTATGGATATGCGGGTACGTTTTTCCGAGATATTCGTGAAACCCGAGGAAGGCTTCCCTGTCGAGTTCCTCCATATGATATGAGGTGATGGTCTTTATCCTGATCATCTCAGAAAGATGCCGCGCTATCCTGTCTTTATCGAGCGGCATGCGCTCGAGGCCGGCAGATTGAAGCTTCTTTAGCTTTTTATAAAGCGTATTTACTGCCATTACTGCGGCAAGAAGCAGAATTATCGCGATAACTATATAAAGAATAATCATAACATCACCCCTTAAAGTCATTTTTCAATTATAATGTTTCAGCTTTGGATGCATGGAATGTTTGTTTAATTATATATCTGCAAGACCGGCGAGGCAATAAAAAAGAGCAGTTCGTCCGTTGCCTTTGGACAGTGAAACGATTAGGACTGCTTCCATAAACTGCTTTTTGTTCTGGATTGCTACGTCGCCGCATTCGCGGCTTCCTCTCAATGACGGCGGTGAAACCGCCGGCAGCTTATTACACGCGAAGCGTCATTGCGAGCCTGCGTGGCAATCCAGAACGTACAGTTACTATCCTTCCGGGTTGCTTCGCCGCGCACTTGCCGGCTCCTGTTTATGACGGTACTGAAACCACTGTGACTTATCATAAGCGAAGCGTCATTGCATGCTTATAAAGTGATTTATCCGAAATCATTTCGGCCTTACTTTTAACAGGTATGTATACGGGTTTATCAGCACGCCGTCAGGGCCTACGATGCTTAGATGCAGGTGATTCGCGGCGCTGTTTCCCGTATTGCCCACGTGCCCTATAAGCTGCCCCGCCTTCACGCTCTCCCCCTCTGTAAGGAAATCCGTCAGGCGCACCATGTGGTTATAACAGAATATATAGCCGTATCCGTCGACTATGACCACGGTATTCCCTCCTTTTTTCGAATTATTGATATTGAATACCGTGCCGTCGGTGCAGGAATATATCTCTGTTCCCTCCGGCGCTTTTATGTCGGTGCCTGTGTGTTTGCGGTCCCCGCGGTCCCTCGGGGCATACCACGTCTTTCTCACCGTCGTATATCTTTGCAAAGGCCACGTAAGCCCTGAGGCCAGATTGCCTTCCGCCGGTGGAAGCACATACTTTTTTTCTTTTATATTCTCATCGAATACGGTGTTAACATAAGCATATATCGTTTCCGCTGCAACAAAATTTTTCGTGTTGCCTCCAACTTCGGAAAGTATAGCGTCCCTGTAATAAAGAGGCTCGATATTTATTATCGCAACCATCCCCTCTTCCCCGCTTCCTATACTGACTTCCACCGACAGGCTTGACTTGATATGATCGCTGCTCTTTAAGGTGTCCGGCGCATATAGTATCAGCGCGTAAAGATACTGCCAGCTTGGAGCGGTCTCGTGGATAATGAATGTTATTCCCCGCCCGGCGGACAGGCGGACGGTCTTTTGGACGGCTTCCGATATCGCTCTGCTCACGTGTTCCTGTATGTCGAGCATCCATTGGCTTTCCGACCGGTTGGAAAGATTGATGGAATACCATTCTTCGCCTCTCTCAAACGGCAGCATCGATTCCACATCGAGATTTATATTCTGCTTTATGGTTTGTTTCAGTTCCTCCTCCGTCTCTTCGATTATCTGGGCGGACGTTTTCGGCGCCGGCGTCGGCGGAGCGGCAGTCGCAGACGGGCGCGGCGTCTCAAAGACTATCGGAGTTAAACTAAGCTCCGGTTTGCTTACGGGCTCAGCCGCCGCGCAGGAAGCAAGTACACAAGCAAAAACAACTGACATCCCTATGCCGAAAATCCGGAAGGCTTTTCGGGAACCTTTTAATAATGCGGTCGGTTTTTTCATCGATATTACCCTCTCGTGAATAAATGTATATATTTCATCTTTATGATACTATATCATAACCGGCCGAGGAATTGGATTAAAATTTGCATCAATGGATCGTGTTATTATAATAAGCCTTATCAGAGTTGAAACTATCTAACATAAAAAGCGCAAGCCTTTCGGCCTGCGCTTTTCGTAAAATTTATATTAAGCCCCGAAAAGCTTTTCGCTTTTCAGAGATTTCGGCTTAATACATCCCGGGCATTCCGCCGCCGCCTCCCGGCATGGGCGGAGGGGTCTCTTC
>CAZDZY010000050.1:0-21961 GCA_964510055.1 uncultured Christensenellaceae bacterium | reverse complement strand
GCCGATTATCTTATAAGGATAGGCGGAGGAGAGTTCTGCGCTGTCTTTTCAGGTAAAAATGAGCTTGAAATTGACATGACTATAAAAGAAGCTAATATGATGATCCATAAAACGTACCTCAACCTCATAAAAACAGAAGTATCCTTCGGATATGTTATTACCGGCGAGCACGAAGAACCGTACAGCTTATACAAGCATGCCGCAGCAAAAATGCAGAGAAACAGGGAACTTAAAAGGATATTGTCAAAAGGGTCTGCCCTCGACCGGCTTAACGATATAATAAGCGAGAAAGCCGGGTGGGGTGAAAGAAACAAGCGGCTGCAGGGGCTGGCCGCACAGATAGGCAACGAACTCGGATGCAGCGAAGAACAGATAAACGAGATAAAAGCCCTTGCCAAAATAGCGGATATAGGATATATAGGAATCGAAGACAGCCTGCTTAAAAACCGCACAGACCTTCATGGAGGCGAAAGCGGCGAACACATGAGGCACGTGGAGATAGGCCGCTCGCTCATAGCCGGGATAAGCGAGATATCGGAGCTTGAGGGCCTTTATCTCGATATATATAAGCGGTACGACGAATGGAAAGATGGTATTGCGCTGTCGGCGAGGATAGTAGCGGGAGCCGTCGGGTTTGATGATGTTTCGCTCTGCAGCAGCCCGGCAAAAACGAAAAATATAATCGACCTGATGGAGAAACATAAAGGTACGAGATACTGCCCGAGCGTCGTAGACGCGCTTGTCAGCATTACAAGCAAACATCCCGCCTGACCCCTTAAGCTCATTTTCAAGCCGGCGGAAGGCGGCGCTGTATCGCGACGCAAAGAGGCAAAGCTATAGAAAATTTAGCTATATCGATAAGCATGAATATCCATGTCGTCCCGAAGATCAGTGAGCCAAGGGTTGCGGCTTTATCAAGATATACGTTAAGTATAAAATACATATAAGCCACTCCGAACAGATATAAAGAGAATATCGACAGCAGCATTCCAAAAACGGCTCTCATCCAAAAACGGAGCTTTTTTTCTTTTATGCCGTTATATTTGACTATGGCCTTTCTGAAGAATACGCTTATGGCTGCCGAGCTTACGCAAAAACCCAATATAAAACCGAAAGAAGGCTGCAATACGTAACCGATGCCTCCGCCTCCGGAGAATACGGGCAGGCCTAAAAGCCCCACTGCCATATATATAAGCTGGGAAAAAAGAGCATACCTTGGCTCAAGCATCAAACCCGCCATAAAAACGAAGAAAGTTTGGAGAGTGATGGGCAGCGAACCGGGGCCGGGGATATTGACTAATATTCCCGCCGCCGTAAGCGCCGCGAATATAGCTGAAAGTATGAGCTGGTTTAATTTCATAAAAACCTCACTTGTAAACTAGAGAACGGAAATAAGTTTACAATTAACGACGGCATGTGTCAACAAAAATTCTTTGCATCGTATTAGATAATAATGTATAATTTGTTCATATGGACTCTGCGGAGGTTTTTGGGTATGCCCATTGGCGATGAGCTCTTAATAAAGCGTGCCCAGCGAGGGGAAAGCGAAGCGCTGGAGGAGCTTATTTTCGCCTGCGAAAAAAGAGTATATAATATTTCATACAGGTTTATGGGCAACGAGGCCGACGCGTACGATATGGCGCAGGAATCGCTTATAAAGATATACAGAGGTATATCAGCATTCAAAGGCGAGGCTTCGCTGTCGTCATGGGTCTACAGGCTCACTGTAAACACATGTATGGACGGGCTGCGCAAAAGAAAAAACACTCCCGTTTCGCTGGAGTATTCTATGGAGATGGGCGTTCCATTTGAAGACACGTTTTCCGAAACTCCGGAAGAAACCGTGCTTTCGCTTGAAAAGTCAGAAGACGTTCAGAAAGCTATTAATTGCCTGTCGGAAGTATATAAAGCCGTCATCATCATGCGCGATATCGACGGTTTTTCATATGAAGAGATAGCGGAGCTGCTTAAGGTGAGCGTAGGAACGGTAAAATCGAGGATAAACCGGGGCAGGGAAAAACTCAGGGGAATGCTTCTCGGGCAGTAAGATAGAAACTCAGCAAAAGAAATACTGGAACAAACATCAATATATTTCCGTCTTAATTTCAAATACATAAAATCAATCATTATTGGAGGTAGAACCATGAAAAAGATATTTATTGTTGTGGCGGTGCTGTTGTCGATAGTTATATTCGCAAGCTGCGGGCAAGCTGCCCCGTCTCCGGCTGCGACCATGGCGGCTGACGGAAGCGGCGTATTATATGACTATGAATTGGGATACAGCAAAAAGTACAGCGAAGGCGAAAGCTTTGCGGAAACGCCTGCATATGCAGGCGTTGAGGAAGCTTCGGCTCCGATGTCGGCTGAGGATAATTATGGTAGGGGAATGACCGATCCGAACGTTATCGGCATTCAGACCGACCCGCAGGATTCGATACTTCAGCCGAATGTTGACAGGAAGATAGTCTACAACGGAAGTATCGCAGCGAATACCAAGGAATTCGATAAAGACTGCGATATGATACTTTCAACGCTGCTGGAATTCGGGGGATATGTAGAGAGTTCAAGCATCAGCGGAACGAAACCTGAGGACCGCAACGACCGCGGAAGAACGGCGCAAATGGTAATAAGGGTACCAAACAAGAAATTCGATACGTTTATATCGATGCTCAAAGGCGTAGGGCAGAATAAATCAAGCCAGGTAAGCGGACAGGACATATCGCTTTCGTATTACGACAGAGAAGCCCAGCTTGCAGTTCTGAAGGTGCGCCAGCAAAAAGCGCTGGAATTCTTCGATAAAGCTACCGACAGTACGGCGCAGATAAACTTTTTTAATGAATACACGAATGTTACAGCCGAAATACAGAGGCTCGAGACCGATCTTCGCACTTACGACAGCCTGATAGATTTTTCAACTATAAGCATCACGCTTTATGAGGTACTGGAAATAACAGCTGTTGCCCCAGCGGAAGAAAGCCTTGGCTCGCGTATATCGAACGGATTCTATTCCGCGCTCAACGGCCTTGCTGATTTCGGAGAAGGAGTGCTCGTGTTCTTCGCCTCATCCTGGCCGGTACTGATAATTTTAATCGTGGTAATAATCCTGATAATCATCTTCGTAAAGCGCTCGAACAAAAAAAGAGGCGCAAGCAAATTACCGCCAATACCGCCGCAGGTACAGGGAGGGCAAAGCGATGAAAAGAAGGGCTAAATTAATGATAGCCGCCGTAATACTTATCTTGGCTTTTGCGCTTGCGGGATGTACGGCGGAACCCGCATCAAACACGAACGTTCAAAGCGCGCAGGCTCCGGTATTAAGCGCGGGCGATAAGCTCATCGACTTAAGCGGCAAAGAGATACTCGTGAACAAGCTTACCGTGAGCGCGGCAGGCACTAAAAAGGTTATGCCGGACGTCGCTTATGTTACGGTGGCCGTTACCACGCAAAACAAGGTGATGAAGAAGGCGCAATCCGCCAACAGGGAAACTATGAACGCGCTTTACGCGGCTCTTAAAACAGCTGGCCTTACGGAACAGGATATACGTACAGTCAATTACTCCGTTTATCCGTTATACGATTACTCGAACGGCAGCGGAGTGATAACCGGCTACCAGGTAACGAATTCGGTCGAGCTTACGATAAAGGATATCGATACGGTAGGCGATTATATCGATATAGCGGCTGAAAACGGGGCCAACGCAAACTACTCGATAAACTTCGGACTGCTGGACAACAGCGAATATTATAACGAAGCGCTTGCCGAAGCTGTGACAAAGGCAAGAGCCAAGGCCGACACGATAGCAGCGGCCGGAGGGTATAAGATAATAGGAACGCTGGAATTATCGGAGAGCCAGGGCTATTATAATCCGCCGTACAAGTATTATGATATGGCGGCGGAATCGGCAGCCGGCGCTCCTACGCCCGTTACGGCAGGCTTGCTCGAAATAACCGCCAACGTTACGATAGTATTTCAGATACAATAAAGAAGCTTGAATTTTAACAAAGACACCCCAAAGCATATTTAACAGCTTTGGGGGTGTTTTTATTTTCGAGCACAATCCGACTAATTACGATTACAATCGAGACTATCTCAGCTCATAGTTTTTCTACGACGCTGTTTTCTTGTTTCCGGAAAGCATGTTTTCCATCGAGTATTCCACTGCCTCACGAATCTGGAGTATACGCGCTTTGTCGGTGCCCTGCCGCGCCGGGTATTCGGGTTTCCCTATCGTTAATGTAACGAGCTGCTTTTTATGCAGCTTTTTAAAAAGGCCCCGCGGCTCCCTGAACGTGAACACCATAGGAACTATGGGGACATCAGATTTTACCGCGAGGTGGAACGCGCCGTTCTTGAACGGCCTAAGGTCGCTGTACCTCGGCCATAGGGAGGCCTCGGGGTAGAAATGCACTATGCGCCCTTTTTGCAGCTGGGAACGCATTGCTTCCAGAAAAGCGTGCAACGCTTTGGGGGATTCCGGTATAGGAATACCCCCCAGCAAACGCACCAGCCAGCGTATGAACGGTATCTCGAAGTTTGATTTCAGAGAAGCGAAAAGCGGCTTGCGCGGAAACAGGCTGCACGCCACCATGGTCGAATCGAGTACGTGAACGTGGTTTGTCACGGTTACGGCTCCGCCTTTTAGATACCGTAGGTTTTGCTGCCCCTTTATATCCAGCCCGAGGAAAAGCCTTGACGCTATCGTAAGAGCAGGTATACCGACCAGATAGAAAAGCATTGCCGATCCGGCACGAAAGAATACGTTGCGGTTTATGAAACGGAAATGCTCATCCACTCTATAATTCAAAGGCGTTGGCATATGGAACACATGCATATTAAGGGGATCGGCCTTCGCCCTGCGCTGCGCTTTGATGACATCCGCGTATACTTTTTCGAGTTTGTCTATTGAACTGTCAAGAGAATACTCGGCGGCTTTTTCGCAATAACGCTGCTTCATCTTTATTCTTTCTTCGGGGTGCTCTATCCAGTAATCGATTCTTTGCGTGAGCTCTTTTAAATTCTTGCTTTGGAATACGCTGCGCTCGTCGATGGCGAACTGGCTTGCGGCGCTCATATTAGCGCGCCCTATTACCGGAACTATTCCGCACGAAATTGCTTCGGTGCAGACGAGCCCTTCTATCTCTGCCTCCGCCGGGTGCACATAAAGGTCTGCCTGATTATACAGCCGGACGATCTCATTTTGGGGGACGTACTTTATTATCGGCTTGTTTGCGAGCTTACTGCCGAGGCGTTCGTACATTTTTTTGCGCGGCCCCTTGCCTAAAAGTATGATCTGTATCTTGTCGCTGTGCTTTGAGCGGAGCGCCGCTTTTATTATAAGGTCCTGCCGCTTTTCGCCAGCAAAACGCCCTGCGTTCATGATGACGAATTTATCCTTCCATTCCGCGGGCTTTTCGATGTCCATGGATTTGAATACGTCGCTGACGCCGTTTGAGATAACATGGAGATTCGCTTTATATCCGTGTTTCTTAAGCTGGCTTGCTATGAACGAAGAAGGGCAGTGGATGTCGCCCACATATTTATATATCCTGTGGTGGAACCAGTGATAAAGGGCTACAGGGAGGATCCGCAGGTATTTCATATGCGCGGTATAGGTGATGTTCTCGGGCTGGCAGTGGAACGCCGCCATATACGGGATACCCTTTTCTTTCGCTATCTCCCTTGCCGCCCTGCAAAGGCGGAACGGCAGGTGCAAATGAACGATATCGACCCCCTCGAGCGCCTCGCGGATAACCTTCCTGTCGGGATGCCCAAATACCATACCTTGCGATATGAATATCCTGTCTAGTATTCCGAAGTTTGCGGGAGGCACCACAAATTTATAGGGGCCGGGCTTGCCGGTTGCGACGACGCGAACCTCGTGCCCCCTTTCGCGGAGCCGGTCAATAAAACGGGCAGCCGCAATAGTCGTACCATTGTCAAGGCTGTCGTACTGATCGAGAACGAATGCGATTTTCATTTTTATGATCAATAAAGGCGGATAATAATTATATATGAGTGCGGAGTACCTTTATTAATAAATCCTCCTTCCCATTAATTGGTATTAGATGACAATATATATAATATATATACATCAAAATCTTCTGATTTGCAAACAAGCGCATATATTTTTTCATTATGGCGCATGCAGCATATATAATCCGCGGCATATTTAAAATGATAAAGCGCCGATATTCGCGAGCCGCCTAAAGTATGGTATAATAATAAAAAATATTTTGGGAGCTCGTTTTATGAAAATACTGATCGAGGAGCCTGCGGAGGGGGAAGAGGAGCAGATCATCATTCGCTGCCGCCAGATGAGCAGGGAACTCCTTGGCCTTATCGACAATTTCAAAGCGCACCGGCATACTATAATCGGGCTTGACGGCAGCGACATCCACCGGATCGACCCTTCGCAGGTCTACTATTTTGAGGCGGTCGATAACAAGGTGTTCATCTATTGCCGCGAAAAGGTGTTTGAATCGAAGTATAAGCTCTACGAAGTCGAAGGTATTTTCACGAACAGCGACTTTCTGCGTGTATCCAAGTCAGTGATATTGAATCTACGCAGGATATCGTTTTTAAGCCCCGGCTTCAGCGGGAGGCTCGAAGCCACTCTAGATAATCAGGAAAAGGTAATAATCTCAAGGCAATACGTACCAAACCTTAAAGACAAGCTGATGTTATAAAAGGAGGACGGATGATGAAAGAGACATTAAGGCTGATAGTGACCGAGTTCTTCATAATCCTTTCGGGCACGACCATATGCGCTGCTATATTTTGTACGGTATTTAATCCCAATGTCATGCTGAGCGTAAGTTTTCTTTGGCAGCTTGTTGCGCTTTCTTTTTTAACGTCGCTGCCGCAGTTTATTTTCTATTCAAAAGGCGAATTGTCCAAAAGGCAGCTGCGGGTACGGCATGCGATCCATCTCATTCTGGTTGTAGCCCTGATCATTTTTCTCGCGTATATGTGGGGATGGATCGGATTTGGCAGCATTATTGAACCGCTTATGTTCATAGTACTGGTGCTGCTCGTGTACACAGGCATCTGGCTGTTTTTATACAGCAGGGAAAAGAAGCTGGCAAAGCTGCTTAACGAGAAGCTTCAGAAGTTTAAGGAGAGAAAAGAGGATTAAGGAATCCTTGATTAACACGGCGGCAGGTTTACAGCTTGCCGTTGTTTTTTTACGCTTCACATCCCCTTTTTTGCATCATGCCTACGTAATATTGTGTTCGTTTTATTTCTTATGGTAAGGTATGCCGGAAAGGAGAAGAAGCATGGAGAAGATCATAGAAGTGAACAACTTAAAAAAGAGCTACGGGGAAGTGAAGGCGATCAAGGGAATCGATTTTTACGTTGAAACGGGGAAGCTGTTTGCGTTTCTCGGGCCTAACGGGGCCGGAAAATCTACGACTATCGACATACTGTGTTCGCTTTTACCCTCCGACGAAGGAGAAGTAAAGATTTGCGGTCATGTCCTCGGAAGCGAAGATGCGGCGATCCGGAAAAACATAGGCGTCGTGTTCCAGCACAGCGTGCTCGATGCGCTGCTGACGGTGCGCGAAAATCTTGTATACCGCTCCGGATTTTATTTAGCAGATAAAAAATCGATATCACAGGCCGTGAGAAACGCCGCGATTGCCACCGATTTAATGGAGTTCGTCGACCGCCCGTACGGCAAGCTTTCGGGTGGGCAGCGAAGACGCGCGGATATAGCGCGCGCGCTGGCGAGTACGCCTAAAATACTCTTCCTCGACGAACCTACGACCGGGCTCGATCCTCAGATGAGAAAAAGCGTCTGGAACCTGATACAACGTTTGAAGGAGGAGAACGGCATGACTGTTTTTTTGACAACGCACTATATGGAGGAAGCGGCGGGCAGCGATTACGTCGTCGTGATAGACGACGGGCTGGTAACTGCCAAAGGCACGCCGGCCGAATTGAAATCGCAGTATGCGCAGGATATATTGCGTTTATCAGGCCGGAACGAAGAAGCTCTGCGCGCTTCACTTGACGGTACCGGGTGCGATTGCCAAACGGACTGCGGGCAGATAACGGTAAAGCTGCCTTCCACGATGGCCGCACTGCCCATACTGGATAAATGCAGGGAATTCATCAGCGGATTTGAAGTCATTCAGGGGACAATGGACGATGCATTCCTGCAGATCACAGGAAAGGAGATACGCGAATGAACGTTTTGATAAAAAGAAATTTGAGGGTGTTTTTCCGGGACAGAGCGGCTCTGTTTTTCTCGCTGCTGGCAGTATTCATAATTATCGGCATGTACGCGCTTTTTCTCGGAAACGCTTGGATGGGCGATTTGCCTGAAAAGGGCGGAAGGCTTCTTATTGACAGCTGGCTTATCTCGGGACTGCTCGCTGTAACGTCAGTTACTACGACCTTGGGCGCTTTCGGTATCATGGTTGAAGACCGTACCAGAAGAATCGCCAAAGACTTTTACGCCGCGCCCATAAGGCGGGGTGAGATCACTTTTGGTTACCTTATTAGCGTGTTTATCATCGGAGTTATCATGAGCGTGCTGGCGCTCGTGCTGTGCGAGGCGTATGTAATGTTAAAAGGAGGGGAGATGCTCGGCTTGCTCCCTATGGCAGAAGTACTGGGTGTGATACTGTTGTCCACGCTTTCAAGCACGGCGATGATGGGATTGATAGTATCCTTTTTTAAAAGCCAAAACGCATTTGCGGCGGTGAGTACCATTGTTGGTACGCTTGTCGGCTTCGTCGCGGGGATCTACCTGCCGATAGGTTCACTGCCAATGGCGGTGCAGACGGTTGTCAAGCTGTTTCCCGTTTCGCACGCGGCCGCTCTGCTGCGCCAGATCATAATGCAGCCTCCGACCGCAGCGGTATTCGCCGGGGTTCCCGCAAAGTATGTGAGCGCTTTCAATGAAAACATGGGTGTGTCGTTCAGGCTGGGCGATCTTAACGTCACGCCGCTCATGAGCGTACTGTTTTTAGCCGGCAGCGCGATACTGTTCTACAGCCTTGCAATGGTCAGCATGGCCAGAAAAAAAGCGCTGTAAAAAGCCGCACGTATCAGGCCGCCTGCTGCGCCTTAAGTAAGCAGGCGGTTTTTTATTTCAGGCCGTCGTACTTATCGGGATCGTATTTGAGCAGAAGCCGTGTAAGATGCTCCGCATGCCCCTTTTCTTCGGCGCTTATATGAAGAAGCGTTTCTTTAACATCGCTTTGAGATATATGTTCCGCAAGGTCTTCATAGAGTATGCTTGCTTCAAACTCGCCTTTTATATCCTCCCGGAGATTGTTAAGTATTATCTGCTTATCGTAGCCAGGCTTGAATGCCTGCATTGACGACCTGGTATTTTGCGCGTCGCCAAGGTGCTCCTGATACGCTTTATACTGCTCGGGGTCATATTTGCGTAGAAGCATAAGGAACATACCGTAATGCTTTTTTTCGTCGCCCATAATGGAATACCACGCGGAATTTATATCCCTCATTGCGGAATTGGCTATATGCTCCGTATAGCCGTTGATCGCGATTATTTCGGCTATCAGCGCTTCGCGAAGCTTATTTTCCGCCAACCTCGATTCGCCCTGCGGCTGGCCGAAAGGATGCGTATAACTCATAAAAGCCTCCTATAGTATGCTGTTTGATTATTTGATATAAATTATTCGACTAAAATAGAAATGTGCGTTTATATTTTTGAATAAATCGTCAATATTAAGGCGAAGGCATTTAAGGAATAAAAACTCTCGATTGACGCACTCTAATATATATACTTTATCGGAGGAAGAAAATATGTGGATAATAGCATGGATAATATTCGGAGCGCTTGCCGGCTGGGTGGCAAGTATAATAATGAAGAGAAACGATTCTATGGGCGCCGTCGCGAATATAATAACAGGCATTATAGGAGCGTTTGTCGGAGGGCTTATCACGAGCCTTATAGTTGGAAAGGGTATAACAGGATTCAACATATGGAGTTTTCTGGTTGCGGTATTAGGTTCTGTGATACTGTTGTGGATAGTTAACATTTTCAAGCGGGGAAAAGCCAGATAATAAATCAATAACTCCCATAAATACACATAACAATTTTACAGCAATATGCGTTAAGTTTTCTTGCATATTGCTGTAAGTTAAGATATATTTAAATCTGTAATTATTTCATTTTTATTTGAGGGGTATCTATATGGTCAAAAGGGACGGGCGCGTCGTTAAGGTGCATCCGCTTAATGCGATGTTTCCATACATGATGCGCAGCAGGACGGAATCTCTCGTTTATTTCAACACGGCGCTTGATGTGGAAAACCTGCTTGCATACATCGAAAAAAAGAAGTCTGAAGGCGCCGAACTCAAGTTTTTTCAGCTTTTTATAGCCGCTATTGTAAAACTATTTAAGGAACGCCCGAACCTCAACCGTTTCATATCGGGCAGGAAACTGTATCAGCGCAACGATATCAAAATATCATTTATTGCAAAGAAGGTAGCCTCCGACGAAGGGGAGGAGACCAACGTAGCTCTTACGTTCAACGAAAAGACAACATTTAAGGACGTAATAGACAAGATGAAAAGGGACATCAAAGTCGCCAAGTCGGATAAAGTTAAAAAAGACGACGACAAGGTAATAGAATCGTTTATGAAGATGCCCCGTTTCCTGCTTCGCATGGTGTTTGCGTTCCTGCGCTGGATGGATTTCTATTTCAATATGCCAAGGGTGTTCGCCGACGTTGATCCGCTGCGCTGCAGCGTTTATATCGCAAACCTCGGCAGCATAGGCATTGAGGCGCCGTTCCACCACCTGTTTGAATGGGGAAACTGTTCCGCGTTTATCGCTATCGGCAAAATAGGGTACAAGCCCGTGGCGCTGGAGGATGGTACGCTTACAACAAGAAAGATGGTTGAAGTGAAGGTCTCGCTCGACGAGAGGATCGCGGATGGATTCTATTTCGCAAGGTCGCTTGAACTTATGGAAAGCTACCTTAAGAACCCTGAATCTCTTGAAAATCTATAAAGGGGGCAGGCAATATGGAAAGCGGAATCTACAAAGGTAAAAAAGTAAAAAAGCCGTGGCTCAAGTTCTACGGCGATATCCCGGAATTTTTGGATATACCCGACCTTACGATGTACGAACTGCTGCGGGATACGGCGCTTAAATACCCCGACAAGACCGCCATCAACTACATGGGGGCAAAGATAGCGTTCGGAAAGTTCCTGTCTATGATCGACAGATGCGCCGCCTCTTTTGAGGCTTACGGTATTAAACCCGGAGACTGCGTGCTTCAGTCGATGCCTAATATCCCAAATGCATTGATGATCTTCTACGCTCTCAACAAAATAGGCGTGCGCGTCGCGATGACGCATCCGCTGTACACCTCGACCGAGCTCGCGCAATTCGTCAAAGAGACGAACAGCGTCTGGTGCATCACGGTGGACATGTTCTACGACCGGTTCAAGGACATCCTCCGCCCGGATCAGAAACTTCTAATCACAAAGATCTCCGACTTTCTGCCCGGCACCAAAAAAGTTATGTTCAATGTCATAAAAGGCGGGGCAAACAAAGTACCCGAAGACGGCAGGGTGATATTCTGGAAAGACTTCCTGAAAAAATCCGAAGGGAGCGGATCAGCATATAAACGCCGTATCGACCCGAAAGAGGGCGCCGTCGTGCTCTTCTCGGGCGGAACGACGAACATGCCGAAGGGCATTTTGTTATCATCTTATAATTTTAACGCTCTTTCCGCCTGCATCGGCCCCTTCGCCAATTTTACCAAAGACGACAGCGTCATAGCGATACTGCCTGTATTCCACGGTTTCGGCCTCGGCATCTGCATACATTCCATAGTATGCAACGGCGGGACGCTCTTCCTGGAGCCTAAGTTCGGTGTGAAGATATACATCGACAGCTTACGGAAGCACCGGCCTACATTCATAGCGGGAGTGCCCACGATGTTCGAGGCGATGCTGCGCGACAAGAGCTTTTCAAAGGTCAGGTTTGACCGTCTGAAAGCCATATACAGCGGCGGCGACAGTTTGTCGCCCGAACTGAAAGTGCGGTTCGACGAACGCCTAAAGATGCAGGGCAGCAAGGTAGAAGTCGCCGAAGGATACGGCCTTACCGAGACGGTGACGGGCTGCGTGCTGACGCCCCCGGGGCTTTACCGCAGGAACGCGATAGGCATACCGATGCCGGGCATGCTCGCTAAAATAGTGGACATGGAAACGAAGAAAGACCTTCCTTACGGCGAAGTGGGCGAGATAGCGCTCGCCGGCCCCACGCTGATGCTGGAATACATAAACAACCCCGAGGAGACAAATAAGACCATCCGAAAAGATGAGAACGGCGTCAGGTGGCTCTATACGGGAGACCTGGGCTATATGGACGAAGACGGTTACATCTTCTTCAAGAGCAGGGAAAAGCGCATGCTTAAAGTTTCCGGCGTAAGCGTATATCCCATGCAGGTGGAGCAGGTACTGGAGCAGCACGAACTCGTATTCAGGGCATGCGTCGTAGGCGTACCGGACGACTACCAGATGACGAGCGTGAAAGCTTACGTTGTCCTCGAAGACCCCTCGATGGCAACGGATGAAACGAAGAAGATATTGCTAAAGCACTGCGGCAAACACCTTATAAAATGGAGCGTGCCCCGCGCCATAGAGTTCCGCGAAAAGCTCCCGACTACGCTCGTAGGCAAAGTGGAGTATACCCAGCTCGAGAAATCGCGAATAACGGCGGAAGACCTGGCGGTCGAGGGCGCGGACGTATAAATAATCGAAGAACCACAAAGCCTCCGTTGGTAACAGATCAACGGAGGTTTTTTATATACACGCTTCTGTCCGCTTTTCGGCGCACCTTCCGGATATAATAAGATCGTATGTTCGTATGATTTTGCTTGAAAGAACATATGTTCTATAGTATTATTATTGGGAGGAGGAGCGGTGCATGGACTTGTTTGAAAAGCTTAAGATACTGACCGACGCTGCAAAATACGACGTCGCCTGCACGTCGAGCGGAGTAGACAGGAAGACGCCGAAGGGCGGCATAGGAAACGCGGCTTCATACGGTATATGTCACAGTTTCGCGGGCGACGGGCGCTGCATCTCGCTATTAAAAGTCCTCATGACGAACGTCTGCGCATATGATTGCGCTTACTGCGTCAACCGCCGTTCAAACGATACCCCGCGCGCAGTATTCGAGCCTAAAGAGCTTGCCGAGCTTACCATAGCGTTCTACCGCCGCAACTATATAGAAGGATTATTCTTGAGCTCCGCGGTACTGAAAAGCCCTGATTTTACGGTGGAGCGCATGATAGAAACGCTGCGCCTGCTGCGCGATGAATACCGGTTCGGCGGCTACATACACGCTAAAGCGATACCCGGCGCCGACAAAGCGCTCGTTGAGCGCCTTGGGCTGCTTGCCGACAGAATGAGCGTTAATATAGAGCTGCCCTCGCAGGACAGCCTGCGCCTTCTCGCACCCGAAAAGACCAAGCAGGCTATACTCAAACCCATGGGATACATACGCGGGCGCATCGAGCAGAACTCTAAGGAACTTACCGTTTACAAAAGCGCGCGCAAATTCGCGCCCGCCGGGCAGAGCACGCAGATGATAGTGGGGGCTTCAGGTGAAGACGACCTGAAAATACTGAACCTTACCGAGGGGCTGTATAACAATTACAAGCTCAAACGCGTATTCTTCTCCGCTTACATACCGACCGTTGAAAGCTCGCTGCTGCCTGCCGTCGATACGAAGCCTCCGCTATTAAGGGAGCACCGCCTGTATCAGGCGGACTGGCTGCTACGGTTTTACGATTTTACGGCTTCCGAGCTGCTCGACGAGCAGCACCCGAATTTCAACCCTTTTCTAGACCCCAAGTGCAGCTGGGCGCTTCACCATCCCGAGCAATTTCCCGTTGATGTGAATAAAGCGCCGTATAAAACGCTGCTGCGCGTGCCCGGCATAGGCGTACGCAGCGCGCAGCGCATATCCGCCGCCCGCCGGGCGGGGAGCCTCGATTTTGCGGGGCTAAAAAAGCTCGGCGTCGTGCTCAAGCGCGCGCAATACTTTATTACCTGTTCGGGCAAACGCCCGGACGGACTCGACACCGCACAGGATACGTTTCTTACTGCCCTGCTCTCCGAGCAGGCGCGCGGCAGGATGGAACAAACAATTTTGAACATGCCGCGGCAGATATCGTTTTTTGAACACCCGGCAATAGCGAGGGAGGAACTGCAGAAATGCCTGACCGGGGAACTATAAAAAATACGATTGAAAACAAAAAAGATCCGGGAGTCGTCGTATATATCTACGACGGAAGTTTTGACGGGCTTATGTGCTGCGTTTTTGAGAGCTACGAGAAAAACGAAGTTCCGGCGGATGTAAAGCCTGAGGGCTCGGATGTTCCGTACCTGCTGCCTGTAAAACTCATAGAAACAAACGAAGAGCGAGCGAAACGGGTGGTATCGTCGGTACCGAAGAAAATGGGGCCGCGGGCGCTTAAGGTCATCCGTCACGCTTTTCTGACATGCCACCCGCAAAAAGAGCTGCTGATATTAAAGTTCATGCGCTTAGGTTACAGCTGCGGACCGTCTGTAATGAATTGCCTGACGGACGAAACGGTCAACGAACTTTTTACCGCTGTAAATCATCTTGATAGAGAAGCGGGCCTCTATATGGGTTTTATCCGGTTTTCCGAGGCGAACGGGGCGCTTACCGCGCAGATAGAGCCTAAGAACATCGTGCTGCCGCTAATCGGGCGGCACTTCTGCGAGCGGTACCCGGCCGAGCAGTTTTTGATCTACGATAAAACGCACGGAATGGCGCTGCTGCACAACGGCGGCAGGCTTACGGTATGCAGCATAGAAGCGTTTGAGCAGCCCGAACCGGGCGCAGAAGAGCTTAAATTCCGTAAGTTATGGCGGCTGTTCTACGATACTATGGAGATAAAGGAGCGGCACAACCCGCGGTGCAGGATGAACCTTATGCCAAAGAGGTACTGGAACTGCATGACTGAGTTCGCGCGAAACGAACAGGGAAAGAACATTGCGCTGCCCGGAAATCCGGGTGCGGATAAGAAGGCACTGCCCGGTACGCTGTTGTAAGTTTACCTGATATCTGAAAAACTCAGCTGCTGCGCATTTGGCTGATGCTGCGCAGTTTCCCTTAAAATAAGCTCTTCAGGAAGCCCCGCAAGAAACGGGGAAGGGTCGTGCGAGGTTAGGAGTAAAAGCTCGTCTTTTGCCCTTGTGGTGCCGACATATAGCAGCCGCTGCTCTTCTTCAACATTACAATTGCCGAAGCGGTCTTTAAACGGTATCAGCCCGTCAATTATGCCGCAGAGGAACACGACGGGGAATTCAAGGCCTTTGGCCCCATGAAGCGTAGAAAGCGTGACAGCGTCGAGGCTGTAATGCTTGCGCCCGCTCCGAACTATGTCGCTTTCGCGGCCGAGTGCGAGGTTCGAAAGAAAAGCGGGCATATCTTCGTGCATGACTGACGTATTAAGCAGCATTTCCATGCATTTGGTTTCGGCGGGGGAGTTATCGCGTATCCATGCTTCTATCAGCTCCGACGGCTTTTTTACGCGGACGAGCGGCTCGTATTTTTGCAGCAGCTTCGCCAGATGTCTGGCATCGTGCCGTTCAAGTATGCCGCTTAGGGAATCCATGTTCCCGCCGGATCCGGTAAAGCTTTCAAATATGCTCTTCAAGGACTGCGCGCGTATACCCGTTTCTCTCAGCACTATCCTTAATGAAATAAGGTCTTTCGGATCGAAAAGGAGCCGGAAGAATGCGGCCGCCCTCAAGACCTGCGGATCGGAAAGGAACTCGTCCCGGCCTGCGACAATGTATGGGATCCCTTCTTTAAGCAGGCATTGTTCTATCGCGTATGCCTGCCTGTTTGTGCGGTATAATACGGCAATATCGGGGAAGCCTTTAAGGCCGCCTGAAGCGGGCCTTTTTCCGCCGGAGTGGGAATCGATCATCTCAATGCCGCCCACCATCCGGTTTATCTCTTTGGCAATGAAGAGAGCTTCGGAAAACGCATCGTCCGCTTCCAAAAGGCGCACCTTCGCGCCGCTTTCCCTGGCTGCCTTCTGAAAGCGGCCCGCCGCTTTATCTTTCATTAACGACTGCGCGCAGAGTATCACCTCGGGCGCGGAACGGTAATTGCGGGTCAGGGATATGCTCTTCGCATGGGTGAAATCATCAAAGAACCGATCGAAGCAGCGCGGGTCAGACCCGCGGAACCCGTAGATGGACTGGTCGGGGTCGCCTATTATGAATACGCTTTTGCTGTTTTTGCTCCATGCCTTGATAAGGCGGTATTGTATGGCGTTGATATCCTGGAACTCGTCAACGAGAAGGTGGGTAAAAGCATCCAGGTTTGTTTCAGCGTTTTCATCCTCATACAATTGGAGCGCTTCGGCAAGTATGTCGTCGTAATCAAGCGCATCGGACTCTTTGAGCTGCGCGTAATACGATTCGTATACGCCGGCTGGAACGTTGGAGCCTTCCGCTTGCAGAGCGCCGTTTTTAATGAGCGATATGCCGCGCAGGACTTCGCGCGGCGAGCTGCTCAGGCCGAGGCTGCCCAAGATGTCTTCGATGATAGTAAGCGCGCTTTGCTCGTCGATAACGGTAATGCCGCTCTTTGCCTTGCTTGATAATATCTTCAGAGCTATGGAGTGAAAAGTTCCTATAGCCATGCCCTTTAAAGCCTGTTTATTGCCGAAATGCCGTTCGAGCCGAGAACGCATTTCGCCTGCGGCTTTATTCGTAAACGTGACGGCCGTTATCTGTGAAGGGGGAACGCCGCATTTTTCAACGAGATAAGCTATGCGGCTTACGAGCGTTTTCGTCTTGCCTGTGCCGGGGCCGGCTATGACAGCAATGGCGCGGTCGGGCGAATAAACCGCTTCACTTTGCTCCTTATTCAGGCTGCCAAATATGTCTTCATGCAACCGCGAGGCAA
The DNA here is from genome assembly GCA_964510055.1 of uncultured Christensenellaceae bacterium. Classification (GTDB taxonomy): domain Bacteria; phylum Bacillota; class Clostridia; order Christensenellales; family SZUA-584; genus DTFZ01. The sequence goes on along the minus strand of CAZDZY010000050.1, from coordinate 5,006 downwards.
TTTCCGGACTGTTCGCAGAAACCGCAGTACGCTCTGTTATATGTCCGGAAGGCTTCTTGTCCCGCTTATTCCCGGCGTTTCCGCCCGCCTTTTCATCGAGCAGGCTGAGTTGGCCGGAAAGCAGGCCTATCTCCTCCTTGTCCATTATCTTAATCCTGCCGTATTCGCCGTCGTAGCCGGGCCGTATGTCCACATTGCGGCTGCGCAAACGGCGGACGCCTTCGGCAATGAGCCGCCCCGCTTTAGCTTCGATATCGTCAAGCGAAGCTTCGCGCAGTATATAGAGCTCAGGCCCGATACAGCGGATAAGGCCTGCATACTTTTCTTTGACTTTTACGCTTACGGTCGTCACCCCCATCGAGGATGCAACGACCTCCTGCAGGGGTATGAGGCTCTCGAAATGTTTTGCATCAGGCGGGACAAAACCTTCGGCGCGGTCGGCGAGCGCCTCCACGCGATGCAGCACGCCTACGGTTATCCTCCCCCCGCATACCGGGCATACTCCCGAAGCGGCTATAGTATCAGCGGGCTTAAAGCATACATTGCAGTTCCTGTGGCCGTCGTAATGGTATTTCCCCTCTTCCGGGAAGAACTCTATAGTCCCGTAAAACCCATTTCCGCTCTCCAGCGCCTTCGATATTTCCCCGTATGAGAGGCCGGTATCGAATATATTAGCCTCCCGTGCGAGTTTGGCAGGGGAGTGGGCGTCGGAATTCGAGACAAGCGTGAACCCGTCGAGCGCGGAGAGCCGCCAGTTCATAGGCGGGTCGGATGAGAGCCCCGTTTCCAGCGCGTGTATATGCTGCGTCAGGTCTTCATAGCACTCGTTTATATCGTCGAACCCCGAATACGCCCCGAACAGCGAGAAATGCGGCGTCCATATGTGGGCGGGTATGAATATTACATCCGGTACGACATCGAGCGCTATTTCCAGCAGGTCCCTGCTGTCGAGGCCGAGTATCGGCCTGCCGTCGGAATGAAGGTTACCTATCGACTCGAGCCTTGATGAGAGCGCCTGCGCGTCCTCGAGGCTGGGGAGGAGCAGGAGGTTATGCACCTTGCGCACCTTTCCGTTCTTTTTATATATCGAGCTTATCTCGCCGGAAACTATGAACCGGGGAGAACTGCCTTCGTGCGCGATTTCATCTTCTGTAAGAAACTCTTTTTTAAGTGTATAAAGCCCATCCTCCGAAGGGACAAGCTTCTCCTTAAGCTCCTCGCGCCACTTGGGATGAGTGAAGTCTCCCGTGCCGATGACCTGAAGCCCTTTTCGCCGCGCCCAAAGATCCAGCATCTCGGGAACGCATTCCCTGCTTGTAGCCCTCGAGTATTTCGAATGTATATGAAAATCCGCTATGAACATGTTACGGCGCCCCTTTTTACCTGAAAGGAATATAGGTATATTATCATAAAAGGCCTGTTGTTAAAAGGAAGGATATCCATCAGCGTGTTTTAAAAACTTATGGAATTTTATAACCGCCATGTGTTAATATATACAGAATATAAAACTGATGGATGTGACGATATGGAAACCGGTAATATTTCTATTAAGGAATGCTCTGAGGATTATGGACCGAGCGCGCGGGTGATACGCGAAGCGTTTTCGACCGTGGCGGAAGAGTTCAATATAACAGAAGAGAACGCTCCAACAAACGGCGCGTTTATCGAAGCGAGTAAGCTCGTTGAGCTGGCCGATAAAGGCTTGAAACTGTTCGACGTTTTTCAGGATGGAGTGCGCGTCGGCTTTTTTGCGCTGGAGGACGCGGGCGGGGGAGTATACTACCTTGAAAAGCTCTCCGTTATCCCCGCAAAAAGGCATAACGGCATAGGTAAAATGATACTGGATTATTCTAAAGAGTATGTGAGGCAGCACTCCGGCGATAAGATATCGATAGCGATAGTCAATGAAAACGTCGTATTGAAGCGCTGGTATGTTGATTACGGCTTTGCGGAAGTCCGGCTTAAAAAAATAGATCCTCTGCCGTTCACCGTTTGTTTTATGGAATTGCCGCTTTAAATCGGATCAAATGCGGATACGGAGAAGAAAGATGATAATTAAAAACGTACCGTTTTGTACTGTCGATTGGAAAACCATAGAGCCGACGATACACCCGGGAGTGACATGGGAAGCCCTGTGGCGTACGTTCGAGATGGGGAATATACGCGTGCGTATGGTTGAATACAGCCCGGGGTATCTTGCCGACCACTGGTGCAGCCGCGGGCATGTGCTGCTGGTACTCGAAGGCGAGCTGGTTACCGAACTCGACGACGGAAGGAAATTTACGCTGAGACCCGGCATGAGCTATCAGGTGGCGGAAGACGCGAATCCTCATCGCTCATATACGCAAATAGGGGTAAAACTGTTTATTGTTGATTGATTGGCAATAGATAATTTTATTGAGACGGAAGCTTATATAGCGTCATACGATCCGGCCAAACGGGATCCATCATTGAATTGGAAAACGCAAGTTGTTTATATCGACGTCGACCGCAGATCGCTTCGGCAAAGATAAGGATATTTAATCAAAAATACGGATTTACCGATTATTTTAATTTAATGAAACTTGAAGGCGGCTGGTAAATAGTACATAAGATCTCGCAGATAATGAACAATGAAATATTACAGCATCATAATTCCATTTCTTAATGCTATAACTTGTGTAATAATTGTTTAGGACTGTATTCTGGAAACAGGAGTTATATTTATCCTGCCCGTTCAACGCTTTATGAGCAGCACGGTAAGGTCGTTGACGTTCGTGCCGGTCGGGCCGGTTATGATAAGCCCGCCGCAGGATAAAAGAGCGCGGTACGAATCGTTATTATCAAGAATATCTGCAATATCTATGCCCTGAGCAAGAAGTTTTTCGCGCGTCGTACCGTCGCACCAGCCGCCCGCCGCGTCCGTCGGGCCGTCGGTGCCATCCGAGCCGATAGAAAAAACCACTATGTCTGCAAGGCCTGCAATACCTTCCGCCGCAGAGAGCGCGAGTTCCTGATTACGCCCCCCAAGGCCGGTTCCTGTAAGCTTTACTACCGTTTCTCCGCCGAGTATGAACGCGCGCGATCGGCCGCTTCCGGCATGGTATCGCGCTATAGAGGCAAGAAAGCTGCCCGCGTCGCGCGCGGTGCAGCAAAGCGTGTCGGTCAATATTATGGGTTCATAGCCTAGTGAGCGGCAAGCCGCTTCCGCTGCATGGCAGAGCACGCGAGCGCTGCCCGTCACATGCATTTCAACATTATCAAGCTGTTTTGGCGTTTCACGGCCGATTAACTCGTACGCGGTTTCCGACAGACGAAGCCCGTATTTTTTTACAATGGCAAGGGCTTGCACTGACGTTGAAGCGTCCGGCGCGGCGGGGCCTGACGCGATCATATCCGGGCGGTTGCCAAGTACGTCTGAAAGCGCAACCGCAAATACATGCGCGGGCGCGCAGCTTTGGGCAAAACGGCCTCCCTTTACCGCCGACAGGCGCTTGCGGATAGTGTTCATCTCCACAATGTCGGCGCCGCATGCAAGCAACTGTGATGTGATATCTTTAAGCTCTTCAGGAGATATAAGGGGATTCTCAAACAGCGCTGAACCTCCTCCGGATATAAGGAAAAGCACCATGTCGTTTTCACAAAGGCCGCTTACAAGACTTTGCGCCGCTTTAGTTGCTTCAAACGTGTTACTGTCCGGTACGGGATGGCCGGCTTCGAATATGCGCAGGTGTGGTATAGAACCCATGCTGTGGCCGTATTTTGTGATCACGATTCCGGTATCTATACGCTCTCCCAACGCGTTGCTAGCGGCACGGCTCATCTGCCACGCGGCTTTTCCGATAGCGACAAGTATGATCTGGCCGCTGCGGAAAACAGCGCCTTCCAGCGCGGCTTTAACAGCGGAATCCGGCTGCGCGGCTGCTAACGCCGCTTCTATTATGCGGTCTATATCCTCACGAATATCCATATTCATCGCTCCTGCTCCTATGATACAGAGATTATAATAGAACGCCAAAGCTCGTGCAATGGTGTCCCCAATTATGTTACTAATTTTAAATAGACTTTTTTGCAGAAGATCCCGCCTTTAAACAGATATTTCGTTACAGCAGAGCCTGTTATATTGAAATTTCTATTTTATAAATAGATGTTGCTAAAAAAAGAGAAATGTGTTATAAATACATTAAGCACGTGAGCGATGGCTCACGTCAGGTTCTCGGAGGCGATATGTTAAAAAAACTGAGCGACGAGAAAATCACGCAGATACTTGAAACCGGGATCGCGGAGTTTGCGGCAAACGGCCTCGACAGGGCTAACATCAACGTTATTGCAAAAAAGTCCGGCGTAAGCGTAGGCGTGCTTTATAAGTATTATAAGGATAAAGAAGATTTCTTTCTGGCGTGCCTGGGGTACAGTCTTGAAACGCTCAGAAAGGAAATAAACGACGCCGTTACCGGCGATTTCAAACTGCTTAAAAGAGCGGAAAAGCTTATACGCGCAGTCCAGCGCACAGCCAGGGAACACAGCATTTACAACATAATGTATAACGAGATAACTGCGGGGGCAAGCCAAAAATATGCCCAGCTTCTCGCAAAAGAGATAGAAGGCATCTCGTCGCAGGTGTATACACAATTCATTACCGAAGCGAAAGACTCCGGCGAGATAAGGGACGATATGGATTCCCGGATGTTTGCCTTTTTCTTTGACAACCTTCTGCTCACTCTCCAGTTCTCTTACAGCTGCGACTACTACAGGGAGAGGTTCAAAATATTCTGCGGAGAGGATATTTTTGATGACGACGAAAAGGTCGTATCGGAACTCTTAAAATTCATGGAATCAGCATTTACCTTCAAAAGATCCGAAATAAAGCATAAAGGGTGATGATTAGGTGACTTATGTTATCGCATACGACGTCGGTACTACGGGCTTAAAGACCTGCCTGTTCGGGATAGACAGGGATATTAAGCTTATTGCAAGCACGCAGCAGGGTTATAACCTTTATATACTTGAAAACGGCGGCGCGGAGC
>CAZDZY010000049.1:20523-22232 GCA_964510055.1 uncultured Christensenellaceae bacterium | reverse complement strand
GACCGGATGTCTGACTCCGAATATAAGCAGCAGAAACCATCCGCAAACGGTTGGCGGCAGAACAAGCGGGAGCGTCAGTATGACGTCAAGGATCCCCTTCAATATACGAGGAAGCCGTACTACGTAATAGGCAAAAAGTATGCCTGTGAAGAATACTACTACGCTGGAAACAGCGGCTATCCTTAAACTGTTCCAAAACGGGTACCAATCCATATCTCTCTCCGAAAATACTGCGGCATGTGGATTTTACCATATGCCGCAGCGGATTAATCAAGTTGGTTTACGGCGCGGGGGTAAAGCCGACTGCTTCGAAGACCTTCATCGCGTCGTCGGTTTTCAGGTAATCGAGGAACGCTTTCGCGGCATCCTTGTTTGTGCTTATATTCAATACCGCGGCGGGGTAGATGACCTGTCCGCACATTTCTTTTGCAGCGGTATCCACAACCGTAAGCCTGGCGCTGTATGCATCAGTGCAATAAACTACGCCACAGTCAACGCTCCCCTCGTTGACTTGAGTCGTGACTTCCTTGACGTTTGATCCATAGGTTATTGAACCAGCGGCGGCAAGCGCTTTTTCATCAAGTCCAAAATATGTGAGTATCTTCTGAGTGTATTGTCCGACGGGAACGTCGCTGTTGCCCATTGCCAAAAGTATCTTTCCGGCTTTAAGCTGCTCCGTCATGTCGGTGAAGTTCTTTACATTTTTAGGGTTGCCGGTAGGAACGACAAGTGTTACTTTGTTTTCGAGTATATTTACTCTCGTTCCCTGTTCGACAAAGTCCAGGTTATCGGGATTATCCGTGCCGCTTTTTGTGGAATCAAGCATGTTCATCTGTTTCTGAGCCGCAGAAATAAACAGGTCACATTGGGCGCCTTCCTTTATCTGAGTTTGCAGAGTACCCGACGAATCAAAGTTGAATGTTATCGTTACATTCGGAGCTGCCGTTTTATACATCTCAGCAATCTGGTTAAGAGTTTCTGTCATACTGGCAGCGGCGAAAATCGTAAGGCTGACAGGAGCAGCAGTTGGCGGCGCAGTTGCCGCTTCTGTGGCCGAAGCGATGGGAGAAGCCGGAGCTGTCGTGGCAGCCGGAGCCTGAGTCGGTCCTTCCTGCCCGCAGCCTGACATGGCCATCACCATAATTAAGGCCAGAACAAAGAATGCGGTTTTTTTGATGCTTTCCATTTTTATTACCTCTTCTTCATATCTTAACGCTTAAAGCGTTTAATACGACTTTCCGAGCGATTTATATATTATTACAACTTGTTAAAAAATATAACTCGCCATTAAAATAATACACTTTGATTGATTGTCAGGTCCTTGCGCAATCACCAGCCTCGCTGCGCAGCAGATCAAATCCGTGCGGCAGGCTGCCCATGATGCAGTCAAGGCATTCCTCGCATGCTTTCGGACTGCCCGGGAGGTTTATGATGAGCGTCTTGTTACGTATGACGCTTGCACCTCTGGACAGCATTGCACGGGACGTTATGGTCATTGAGTACGCACGCATTGCCTCAGCTATTCCGGGCGCGTTTCTCGTTGCAACCTCAAGCGTCGCTTCAGGCGTATTATCCCTTGGCGCAAAGCCTGTACCGCCCGTCGTTAGTATCAGATCAAGCTGTATTTGGTCGGCAAGGCGCATGAGATGATGCTTGAGCGTATCTTTATTATCCGGAATCAGCAGTGTCTCAGCGATCTCGTAGCCCGA
>CAZDZY010000049.1:0-20513 GCA_964510055.1 uncultured Christensenellaceae bacterium | reverse complement strand
TCTGACAAGGTGATCACCGCGGCCTGATACGGCCGTTTGCCTTCGCGCGCTTCGATGGTCATTTCATCACCCACATTCACTACGCCGCTTCTTAATACACGGGCAAATACGCCTTCACGCGGCATAATGCAATCGCCCATTGCCTTATATATCGCACAGTGATTGTGGCATTCCTTACCGATCTGTGTAATTTCGAGCAGGGTATCCCCGCAGCGCAGCAGCGTACCTACGGGAAGCGCACGGAAATCGAAGCCTTCCACTACGAGATTCTCGCCGAACGCTCCGAAATCGACTTCAGCTCCTTTTTTGCGAAAATCCTCAATTTTGTCGGCTGAAAGTAAGCTAACCTGCCGGTGCCATCGGTCGGCATGCGCATCGTTTTCAATGCCCCAATTCTCAATAAACCGGGCGCTTTGAACACACGTTTTTTGAATGCCGCGCTTTTCACTTACCGCGATCGCTATTACCGTTCCCACGCTCATCCTCCGATCTGGTTCATATTTTTATGTTCCGTTATATCTTCCGCCTTGGAGAAACAATGAACGGACGGTTTCTCATATAACGCCTTAGCCAGAGCCTCGGTCAATTCCCGATCGGTCGCACCGCCTCTGAGAAGCGCACGCAGATCAGTTACAGCATCGTAGCACAGGCAGGGCTTAAGCATCCCCGTGCTTGTGATACGGATCCTGTTACAGGTCGCGCAGAAATTATGGCTGTTGGCGCTTATGAAACCGATACGCCCTTTAAGCTGTCTGCTTCGGTAATAGACTGCCGGACCGTTGCCTCTTTTTTCGTCCACATAATGCAAGTCAGGATACAATTCTGTCAGAAGGGACAGCACGGTATCGCGCCTCGGCCCGCTGAATTCCCGGCCCTGTCCTATAGGCATTAGTTCTATGAAGCGGACATCCAGAACATGATCCTGCGCCAGCTTTGCTATAGGGATGAACTGGTCTTTGTTGCAGTCAAGCATTACGCTGTTAACCTTTGTCCTTATACCGCTTTTTACGGATTCTTTTATTGCAGATAAAACGTCCTTTACCCGGTTTACCCCGGTTATTGTTTTATATATCTCAGGATCTATCGCGTCGAGGCTTATGTTGATGCCGTCGATACCCGCCTCCTTGAGTGTTGGAAGCGCTTCTGAAAGCATTGTGCCGTTAGTCGTTACAGTAACGCATTTAACGCCGGGTTCAAGCTTGAGTCTGGCTATGAAATCCGCCGCGTTCTTTCGTGCAAACGGCTCGCCTCCGGTTACCTTGAATCTGTTCATACCTAAGGCTAAAGCAGCGCGGCATATCCGTAAAAACTCCTCATAGCGCATTATATTGCAATGAGGTATGTCAGGCAGGGGATCAGGCATGCAGTATTTGCAGCGCAGGTCGCACCTGTCTGTGATTGAGATACGCATATAGTCGATTTCACGCCCGAGCCTGTCTTTCATTTATCAATATCCTCATAACGAAACTCGCCGCTTCTTCCGCCCGATTTCTCGAGCAGCCGGATTCCGCTGATCTCCATGTGTTTATCGATAGCCTTACACATATCGTATATCGTAAGCAAGGCGACGGAGACGCCGGTCAATGCCTCCATCTCAACGCCTGTCCTGCCTTCACATTTAACGGTGCAACGGGCTTCTATCTCCCGGGTCTCAGGCAGCATTGTAAACTCCACACTGCAATTATCGAGACTTAGAATATGGCAAAGAGGTATCAGATCACTCGTTCTTTTTGCGCCTGTTATACCCGCGACCTGCGCGACGCTTAAAACGTCGCCCTTCTTCACCGCGCCCTTTTCAACTGCGGAAAAACACTCCGCGCTCAGGCGTATGCGGCCTGCGGCTACAGCCCGGCGCTCTGTTATCTCCTTGCCGCCGACATCCACCATGACGGCGTTGCCGCCTGCGTCAATATGAGTAAAGGCTGTCTCCTTTTTATCTTCGTGCTCTATGGCGGGGTCTTGATTTCTCAAGCAGATCATCCTACTTTCCGAACGGGCAGTTTGGAAACCGGCATTCAGCGCAGTTAAGGCAAAGCCCGCCTTCTCCGTATTCTGCAAGCTTTTCTGCAGTTAAAGAAATGTCGGCCATGACATATGGCAATACAAGATCGAATATGGTGCGCTTTGAATACATCACGCAGCCGGGGAGCCCTATAACGGGGCGCCCATCGTCCGTATACGCCAGCAGGAACATAGCCCCGGGAAGCACCGGCGCGCCATAACTTACTACATTTGCTCCACTGCTTTTTATAGCCAGCGGCGTCCTGTCGTCCGGGTCAACGCTCATGCCGCCAGTACAGATGACTAAGTCCATTCCTGAGCTAAGCATATCCTTTATGGCAGCGGTAATTTTTTCGTTATCGTCACCAAGTATCACATGTTTCTCTATCCTGGAACCAAATTCGGCAAGCTTGTCTGCGATAACAGGCGTAAAAGTATCTTTAATACGCCCGTGAAACACCTCGCTGCCGGTTGTGATAACTCCTGCCTTTTTGTTTTTAAAAGGCAGAACATTTATGAGAGGGGTATTGCCTGCAGTTTCTTTTGCTTGCGCCATCTTCTCCTTTTTTATCACGAGCGGAATAACCCGCATGCCCGCCAGTTTGTCGCCCTTATTTACGGCGAATCCGCTGTGGCGAGTGGCAATCATTATTTCACCCAGAGCGTTAACAGCGCGTAAGCGATCCGTATTGATCGTAAGTATGCCGTCCGTATTTGCGATCAGCTCGATTTTACCCTCTTTCGGCTCAGTGGCGTATATATTTTCCCCCATGCATATGCCGCGTAATATTTCCGCAGCGTCATTTTCATGGAGCGTAGTTTCGTCGTTCTCCCATATATATACGTGATCCTTGCCTACGCTCAACATAACGGGGATGTCGGCCTCCACAATAACATGTCCCTTGCGAAACACCGCATCTTTAGTAACGCCTTTTATGATTTGAGTAATGTCATGGCATAAAACCTGCCCGATAGCATCTTCTGTTTTTATCAACTTCATATACAGTATCCTCTTATAAACTCTGAATGTTCTGCATTTTCCCGCTGCTGTTTTTAGATTGATCGTTACCCCAAAACCTTTTTATTTATCGCCTTTAAAACATTCATCAAAATATTTGTCTGCAAACTGCCTGACCATATCCGTAAATTTCTCATAACTAATAAGAAGTTTACGTCCTTCCGGCGTGAGCTGGCTTCCGCCGCCAAACTCTCCGCCAGGTCTCCTGTCAATAAGGGCGAAGCCAAGATTATCCTCCAGCATTGAAAGCATCCCCCATGCCTTGCTGTAGGATATCTGCATCTTTTCACATGCGTCTTTAACAGTTCCTGTATATTCGATCATATGGAGCAGAAAGGCTCCATTTCTGTCAAACAACTTGTTTTCGCGAATAAGAGATATCTCAATTGAAGGACGCAGCAACTGTTCATTATGGTTCTCAATAAGCTTCCTGTAATCATCATCAGTATCAGCGTCCAGCAGCACTCCTTCATCATTGACTTCAATAACGCTTATATCATGGCAGCATTCTGTTATCGCTTCTCTTAAACCTTTGATGCAATTAATACTCATAAGTGAGGGCAGGATATCGCATGAAAGAAGTACCGGATGCCCCTCAGTTCCTTTACATACGGGCTTAACGACGGTTGCGGAGGACTCCATAAGCTGCGTTATTGTTTTAACAGTAAAAAGCGGTACGTCAACAGGTGAGAAAAAAGTCCTGTCGCATTTGTCCATGATATATGCGAAACCAATTTTTGCAGAATCAAACATCTGTGTATCCATGTAATTATTATTTCTTACGCAGATCACTCCGGTTTTTGATACGTGCTTTTCCAATTCATCGCTCCGATAACCTGTTACAAGCACAATGGGAAAAATGCCCGCTTGCTGAAAATTAGCAATGATCCGCTTAATCATAGATATAGCGCCAACTTTAATAAGCGGCTTAAAGCCGCCCATCCTTGACGACATCCCTGCTGCTACAATTACCGCGCCAGTCTTCACTTAAACTCCTTAATAATGCGACTTATTATTTATTACAACTCGCCGTTCTAAAAAAAATGAACCACATATCATCATTAATAAAAAATCTGTGTATTGTGTAATATATCTTATTTAATAAATATAGCATAATACATTTTTATTTGTAAACATGTTTTTTTATATACCTCCTCAGTTCGGATTTGATTATTGTGGTGAGAAGAAACGGATGGACTGGCAAGTTGCTGTGAAGAAGTATATAATCGTACTGTAGAGATCAAAAAAGGAGAAGCAAATTGAAAAAGCTGTTTCAGAGCATACTTGATTCACTGCGAAAAAATGAAGACGTGGTGTTGTGCAGCATTATTGCATGCTCAGGCTCGACCCCCCGCGGGGTCGGAGCGAAGATGGCCGTATTTGCGGACGGCGCGACTTTTGGGACAATAGGCGGCGGCGCGGTCGAATTTGAGAGCATACGCTGCGCGAAACAGGCGCTTGCTGAAAAGTCTGATATTATAAAGGGATTCGATCTTTCCCCCAACCAGACCGCCGATATCGGTATGATATGCGGCGGCAAGGTCGTAGTATATTTCCAATACTTCGTCGGGGATGATAAAGCGGCTGCCGGCATGTTCGAATATATCATATCGCTTTACACCCGGAATATAAACGCCTGGCTCATTACGCCTATATCCGCAGGCTGCGCGATGCGTATGGGCGTTTATGCGGAAGGCGAAGGGATGCTGTTCGGCGACCTGCCTGAAGATAACATCAAGCCGCTGCTTAATAGCCGGGGCATACTTAAAGAAGGCGAGCCTGCGTATTATGCGGAACCGCTGGTTCAGGCGGGAAAAGTGTATGTATTCGGGGGCGGGCATGTTTCGCAGGAACTCGTGCCTGTTATAGAACACGTAGGATTTCGTCCCGTTGTTTATGAGGATAGGGAGGCGTTCGCGGATCCGCGGCTCTTTCCAAAGGCTGCGGAAACGGTAACTGCACCGTTCGGCGAGATTGCAAACCATATCAACATAACGGATAAAGATTATATAGTAATAATGACCCGGGGACATCAATGGGACTATGTTGTACTCGAACAGGCAATGCGCACAACGGCCGCATATATAGGAGTAATAGGCAGCAGGCAGAAAATGGCGGCTACATTTGGCCGCCTTGTTGCCGCGGGAATTCCCGAAACGGAACTGGGGCGCATACATAGCCCCATCGGGCTGCCGATAAAGGGGGAAACACCGGCCGAGATAGCCATAAGCATCGCGGCGGAGTTGATATTACAACGCGCAAGTTTAGCTAACCAAAGCCATTAGACAGCCGCTGCACATTCTGATTTGCGGGGAACAGGGTATCGGTATTAGTATGCTTATCGAAAAGCTATATAATATAACCCGGGAGAGCAGGGATACGCTTTATTCGGAGATTCTAACGGTTATCGCAGAATGGAACAGCCAGCAGCACTGATATCCGAAATGATGGGGGATAATTATGAAAAAGAAAATGTACGTATATGTCGGGACATATACGGCGCCAATAAGGTTCGGGACAGGCCAAATCCTCAACGGTAAAGGAGAGGGGGTTTACGTGTTTGAAATGAACCCCGACACGGGTGAATTGAATCATTTACAGACATGTGAAGCAATCAACCCTTCGTATCTTGTTATGAACAGCAGCCGGACAAACCTTTATGCGGTCAACGAACTGAAGGAGTACGAAGGGAAACCCCAGGGATCGGCAAGCTCATTCTCGATTTCCTGTGAAACCGGCAGGATTGCGTTTTTAAACAAACGGGGAACCGTAGGGACGGATCCATGCCATATCGAACTTAGCCCGGACGAGAGGCATGTTTACGTTTCCAATTTCATGAGCGGGAGCGTATGTGTTTTTGATATTCTGGAGGACGGCGGGATATCACTTCCCATACAGCTGATTCAGCATTCAGGAAGCAGTATTGACCCGGTAAGACAGGCGGGGCCTCACGCGCATTCGCTCGTTTTCACTCCTGACGGAAAGAGTGCGGTTGTTCCCGACCTGGGTATTGATAAGATAATGATATACGACGTGGCGGAACGCGGCAGACTGAAACCCTCAGACCCTTCGTGCTTTTCCGTAAGACCTGGCTCGGGGCCCCGGTACTGTGAATTTGCAGGCGGGTTCTGTTTTATGATAAACGAGCTTGACAGTACAATAAGCGTACTTGAATACGACAGGAACGGAAGCTTTGCAGAGGTACAGTGCGTTTCTTCACTGCCCGGGGGCGCGGAGCGATCGGGCAATTCCTGCGCGGATATACATATAGCCGGAGACTTTATTTATGGCTCGAACAGAGGACATAACAGTATTGTTGTATACAGGAAATCCCATGATACCGGATTGCTGTCCTTTGCCGGATGCTATTCGAGCTGTGGAGCGATTCCCAGAAACTTCACCGTAGACGCAACGGGCGAGTTCCTTATATGCGCCAATCAGGACAGCGATAACATAGTGGTATTCAAAATAGACCGCAAGACCGGAGGCCTTGAAAAAAGGAGCGAGATATCCGTTCCCACTCCTGTATGCGTTAAATCGTATTTGTTTTAAAAGAACGAGGCCGTAGGCTTAAAGCTGCCCTCCGTGATCGACCCTTGTTTGAATGTCGTTAATCAGTTCCTGCAGATGCAGCACGGCCTGCTTTACAGCGAGTTCTTCATTGCGCGCGGCTATAGCATTATAGATACTCTCGTGCCTTTTCGCGAGATGGGGAAGGTCCAGAGCTGAAAACTTTGTACCGTAATATGTCCATTCCCGTACGTTACATTGATCCCATAATCTTATAAGCAATTTTTTATTCGATATGCTTATTATCATGCGATGAAACATGGAGTCCTTCTGGACATACATGTTAAAGTCGTTTGCCTCGCCTGCCTGTTCCATTTCGAGCAACAGTGTATAGAGTTCCTTGAGCTGTTCATCGGTTACCATCTGAACTGCATACTTGATACCTATAGTCTCAAGGCTTGACCTTATCGTATGCGCGTCGATCAGGTCGTGCAGAGTTATTTTGCTTACATACGTACCCTGAAAGGGGACAGTATAAACAAGGCCTATCGACTCCAGCGACCGTATTGCCTCGCGTACGGGCGATTGAGATACCCCCAGTTCTTTGGCCCATTGGGTCTCGACAAGGCGGTCTCCCGGTTTTAAAGCTCCGGAGAGGATCACTTCTTTCATAGCATCACAGATATCATCGCGGATAAGGGACCTTCTTAATGGTTTAATCGGCGGATTATTTTTCATCTGGAATATTCCTTCAATCCTCAGTTATTACTATTCTAAATTTCTATTATACAACATATAACAGCTATGTCAATAATGTTTAAACTATAAACGATTATAGACCGGATGACGGTTGACACCTGTTATACATATGATATAATAATTAAAAGATAATCGATTATATATAATAATAGTATAAAATTATAAATAATACTATATATAATTATAACAATCTAATATTTTTAGACATCAGAAATATTATTCAAAAATATAGATTAAGGAGGTCTATGTTCAATGGCAAGTTTGATAGGCAAAAGCGAGAAACGAATTGACGGCTATGATAAAGTTACCGGCAAAGGCCTTTATGCCAGTGACTACTACAACCAGTTTCCCACCATGGCTTACATTAAAGCGTTTCGCAGCCCGTATGCCCATGCCAAAATTAAACGGCTTGATCTCGAAAAGGCAAAAGCGCTTCCTGGCGTTCTCTACGTGATGACCGGTTATGAGCCGGGCGTCGACTGGGAGCAGTTCCCGAAGATGGCGATAATCGCGAAGGACGAGGTACTTTGGGGAGGGCAGGCAATAGCGCTTGTTGCAGCCGAGACGGAGGAGATCGCAGAACAGGCGGCAGACCTGATAGAATGCGACTTCGAGGAACTGCCTTTTGTTTCCGATTACTATGATGCTATAAAGCCCAACCCCGTATCGGTTATAGACCCTGAATACGAGACACGTGAACAAGGGTTCATGGACAGGCCGGCTGACCGTGCGACAAACCGCGTTTCGCCAAACATTGTTGGTGCGTTCTTTATGCATGCAGGTAATGTTGACGAAGCAATGAAGGAAGCCGACGTTGTGATGGAAGGCGAGTTTTCTACCGGTAAAAAGACTGCGAGCCCTCTCGAATGCGCTACGGCAATATGTCGTTACGATTCGGACGGGGGCATAACGATGTGGTCCAACGGCGCGGGAGTGCATGGGGTCATAAAAGCGAACATCTGCAGAGTATTGCAAATGAAGGAAAGCATGGTGCGCATCATACAGCCGTACATGGGCGGAAGCTTTGGCAGCCGACTGAGCCCTTATGTGGAGCTTCAGACAGCTTTGATGGCGCTGCGTATCAAAAGAAGCGTGTCCTACAAGTATACAAGAAAAGAAGTGTTTACCGCCGCCCCTTCAAACTGGGCATGCGTAACGAAGGTAAGACTCGGGGCCAAAAAAGATGGCACTATAATAGCGAACGACTACTATCTCTGCGAGGAGATAGGCGCGTGCGTCAATAACACGTTTTTCTCGGGAAGGCTTTCATCTTCAGGTGCGGCGCCGGTATACCGTTTCCCGAACCTTAGGATGGATACGTATGCTATTACTACGAATACTGTACCTGCTGCCGAATACCGTGGGCTCGGATGCCCCGAGGCTGAGTGGGGCATTGAGATAATGGTCAACAAGCTCGCGGAAAAACTGGGTATTAGCCCGGTAGAGATACGCATGAAGAACTTGATCGACAGCGGCGAGCGCGACGCTTACGGCGAACTCATCACGAGCAGCGGCCTGAAAAAATGTCTAAAGAGCGTTGCCGATGCTGTCAAGGTTGATGAAAAGCCGGTACAGGACGGCGGAGTATGGAAAAAGGGGAGAGGGGTCGCCTGCGCCGGCAAGCAAAACACCCCGCTCGGGCGCTCGGAAGCTGAGGTCTGGTATAACAGCGACGGAACGATACAGCTGTTTATCAGCTGCGACGAGAACGGCATGGGCGCGACTACTACGATGGGCCAGATTTGCGCGAACGAGTTCGGAGTAGAATTAAAAGACGTAAAAGTAGTAAAGGGCGATACGCTGGTAACGCCTTATGATAACTATTCTGCGTCGTCAAGAGCGACGTATAACACAGGAAACGCAGTTATGGCTGCCTGCGCCGAGTGCATAGATAAACTGAAAGAAGAGGTCGCAAGGGTATACGGGCTTCATAAGTCCAAGGTAGAGATCAAAGGCAAGAAGGCGTACCTAAAAGGCTCGCATGTGCAGGAGGTAGATATACCTTCGCTGTTCAATCACTGGTCGATGTTTACGCAGGGCAATTGGGGGCTGCAAAAGTTCAGCCCGGTAAAAGGGCACGCGGTCTTCTGCCCGGCGCCGATACACCAATGGGACAAGAACGGGCTTTCGGACAGGGTATGGAATTGGTTCCAGTATTCCGCGTGCGCCGTGGAAGTAGCGGTCAACGAGGAGACGGGGCAGGTCAAGGTCACAAGGTTCGCTTCGGCTGCTGACACCGGAAACCCGATAAACCCCAAACTGGTAGAGACGCAGATAGAAGGAGGCGTACACATGGCAATAGGGTTCTCTATAAACGAAGAGCACCTCTATGACGAGCACGGCGCCATGTCCAACGCGAATTTCAGCGATTACCGCCTTCCCACGATAATGGAAATGCCAAGGAGCGAAGACGTGATGCCGTTTATCAACCCCGATCCGCTGCCCGACGGGCCGCACGGCGCTAAGGGTATGGCGGAGTCAATCACGATACCCGTCGGCCCGGCTATAGAAGAAGCCATATATCAGGCTGTGGGCGTGCGGCTGCACCACTATCCGATGACGGCGGAGCGAGTGCTGCAACTCATCAAAGAAAAAAAGGAGGCTGCAAAATGAGCGAAATTGAGAAGATAAAGATAAGTCTTACAGTTAACGGACGCGGGCATACGCTTTACGTCTCGCCCTGCAGGACGCTTCTGGATGTATTGCGCGACCTTAATCTGCTTGGCACGAAATCCGGCTGCGACGATTCGAACTGTGGAGTATGTACGGTGCTCGTCGACGGCATGGCGGTGAAAAGCTGCACGATGCTGGCACCGCTGGCGGACGGCAAAAGCATAACTACTATTGAAGGGCTCGAAAAGAAAGACAGCCTTCATCCCCTTCAGCAGGCGTTCATAGATCATTTCGCCGTGCAATGCGGTTTTTGTACGCCAGGCATGATACTTACGGCAAAGGCGATTTTGGATGAGAATCCAAACGCCACCGAGGACGATATTAGAGAAGGGCTGCATGGCAACCTGTGCCGGTGCGTAGGGTACAAGAAGATCGTCGAGGCTATCGAGGCCGTTCGAGACGGCGAATACCGCGAAAGCTGCGGGGAGGTGTGACAATGAGATTCGAAAAGTATTTTGAACCTAAGAGCGTCTCCGAGTGCTGCGCGCTTTTAAGTGAATACGGAAGAGACGCAAAGCTTCTTGCGGGAGGTACAGACCTCGTGCCGCGCATGAAGGCAAAGATGATTTCACCCAAGACCGTGATTGCGCTGCACCGCATACCCGGACTCGACGGGCTGGAAGTAAAAAAAGACGGTGTAACGATAGGCGCGTGCATGCCTTTAAGGAAACTGTCGATGAGTCCGGAACTTAACCGCTGGCCCGCGCTTAAGGAAGCGGCCGGGCATGTATCATCGATGCAGATAAGAAACGTAGCAACGCTGGGCGGCAACGCCTGCAACGCTTCGCCAAGCGCCGACGCCGTTGAAGGGCTTATGATCTATGATGCTATGGTAAACATTGTCGGTGCGGGCGGGGAGCGGCAGGTCCCTATCGCTGATTTCTTTATCGGCCCCGGTATGACCGTACTTGAAGCGGGAGAGATGGTTGCAAGTTTCTTTGTGCCTGTACCGGCGGATAATTCAGGCGCCGCGTACAAGAAGTTTGCGATTCGCGGCGATACGGACATATCGATCGTAGGTGCGGGAGCTTACCTGAGGCTCGATGCTAAAGGCATCGTTACCGATGTCAGGATATCGCTTGCGTCGGTGGCGCCCACGCCGCTGCGCGCAAAAGCCGCCGAAAAATACATTACCGGCAAGACAGTTACGGAAGAGACCGCAAGGCAGGCCGGAGAGATTGCCGCAGGCGAGGCAAAGCCGATAAGCGACCCGCGCGCTTCCGCTGGATACAGGCTGGACATGGTCAAAGTATGGGTCAAAAACGCGCTTATTGAAGCGGCAGCCGCCGTAAAATAGCACATTCCGAAATGAACTCCGGAACAATAAAACATTCCCGTCGACTGCTAAAGGAGAAGAGCATAATGGAAAGGCTGACAGAACACGTTTATACAGAAACTGAGATCCGGGGTTGTAACCCAAGCATACTGTTTACAAAAGAAGGGGCCGTATTCATAGATACCGCTCAGCTGCTTACGCATTTGCTGAAGATGATAGAATTTGCAAAGGAAAGAGGACCCATCAGGTATCTAATCAATACCGAGGCACATATCGACCACATCTTTGGAAACCACTGGTTTGCGGGTGTGTGCCCCGTGATAGGCCATGAGAGGCTTAACGAAATATTCTGGACTGTAGCGGGGGACGTTCCTTGCTACGAATACAGTGTAGACGTTCTCGAACGCCAGGACAAAGAGGGGCTTAAATACATGCCCTCAAAGGAAGACTATATAATAAACAAGCCGCAGATCACATTCGGGAACAGGATGAGTATAAAACTCGGAGATCATACAATAAAAATGTATCATACTCCTGGCCATTCCGACTCGCAGATCTGTGTGCACGTACCCGAAGAAAGCGTAGTGTTTACCGGCGATACCGTGTTTTCGGACTGCCAGACATGGCTGCACTCGGCTAATATAACGGAACTGCTGGACACGCTCTCGTTTATCGAGACTCTGGACTTTGAATATCTTGTTCCCGGACACGGCCCGGTAGTCGGCAAATCATACATCTCCGTGCAGCGCGCGTTTATTCTCGAATGGATAGCCGCCGTAAAGGACGGCGTTGACAAGGGTTGGAGCCTCGACGAATGTCACAAGAGGATCAGCTTTGCGGACCGTTATCCCGTCGATATAGGGCAGGAAGAGATGATGGACTATATACAGCGCACAAACATATCAAAATGTTATAATTATGTAACAAGGAAATAATATGGGGTGTATTCGGACGGCAGGCTTGATACTCGCTGCCGGGCGCTCATCGCGCCTGGGCGGGGTCAAGCCGCTTCTGCCTTTGGGCAAAAGCAAAATAATACAGGCCGGGGTCGAAAAGCTGTCCTGCTGCTGCAGCGAGATAGCCGTCGTGATGGGGCGAAACGCCGAAGAGGTCGGGGAGGCACTTATCCCGTACCGCAATGTTAAGACTATATATAATGAAGACTTTGAGACGGCGCCAATGTTCTCGTCAGTACTCCTGGGGATGGAGTACTTGGCGGACAGGAGCGAGCGTCTTTTTTTAATGCCTTGCGATACGCCTGCCTTTCGGGAGCACACGCTCAAGGTTATGATCAAGTATATGAACGTTACGGCGGCTAAAGCCGTAAAACCTGCCTTTAACGGGATATCGGGGCATCCTGTACTTATAGATATATCGCTGTGCCATTTGATATTGGACTATAACGGCGAAAACGGCCTTGCGGGGGCTATTGAGGCTGCGGGTGGGGCAAGGACCGTTGCGGTTCCCGATTACGGCATATTGCTCGACACCGATACCCCGCAGGACTACGAAAAATTATTGCAGTATCATCAAAACAGGGAAATACCGACGCCCGGGGAGTGTGAAGCTATACTCGACTTTATGCGAGTTCCTCAAAATATAAGGGCTCACGGACGCGCAGTCGCTGAAAGGGCGGTAAAAATAGCTGGGAAACTTGTCACAGCGGGATATGCTCTTGACTGTAAACTGATTTATTCCGCGGCTCTGTTGCACGATATCTGCCGTCGCGAAAGCAACCATGCAAAGCGGGGAGCGCAGGCGCTTCGGCAAATGGGATTTGAAAAAACGGCCCATGCAGTAAGCTTACATATGGATATTATTGATACTGAAAAGCTCGACGAACCAGCGATAGTTATGTGCCGCTTGATGAGCGCGAAAAAAAGCTGAGGGAGAAATTCGCAAACGATGATGATGCAGCGAAGGCCGCTCTGCAGCGCATAGCAAAAGCCAGGGACATAGAAAATAAAATTTCCCGGTCATTAAGCCGGCCGGGAGGCCAATACGGGGTCCCCAAAAAGCCGTGAGACTTTTTGGGGCGCCAGGAAAACGTTATTTGTGTCAATCGGCGTCAGGGAGGTCCCAATCGAAAAACTTAAGGTAAGGGGCGCCGGCACGCTTGCGGAAAGCGTTCATATCTACACCCGACCAATCATAGATACCTTTGCCCGTCTTTACGCCGAGTTCGCCCTTGTCGTGGAGATTCCGAATAAAATCCTGACCTTTCTGCGCGGTGCAAAGCGAAGGAAACAGGTAGTCGTCGATGCTGAGGACCATATCGAGGCCCGCATAATCCTGATGCTGGAACAGCCCGATAGAGGTATAGCGCGGTATAAAGCTGTATGTTAGCGCACGGTCTATATCCTCCGGATCGGCTATGCCCTGTTCTACCATGTAAACCGCCTCGCGTAAAAGCGCATGCTGCAGGCGGTTCGCTATAAACCCGGGGGCGCCTTTTTTCATTACCGCCGGTTTTCTGTGAACGGATTCAAAAAGAGCGACGAGGAAGCTGACAGATTCGTCGCTGCTGAAGGCGCTTCTTACGATCTCTACGCATGGTACGAGATGAGGGGGGTTCCATGGATGAGCGACCAGAAGTTTTTCCTTTTGTTTAAAACCCTGAGCGAGATCGTCTGCTGATAGAGCAGATGTTGAAGAAGCGAGCACTTTAAAGTTTTTACAGTGGCGCTCAACCTGCTGAAATACCTCGAACTTGACATCGATACGCTCAAAAACGCACTCAAATATAAAATCTGTATCGGCAATGTCTTCATAACTTTGTGTTATTTTAAGCAGCTTTTCACAGGCTTTCGCCTGCGGGAGAGTGACGAGGCCTTCAGTCACAAGGTCAGCGTAGTAAGTATCATAGCGCGTCTTGCCGGAAGCCGCTTCTTTGTCGTTTATTGCAAGAATGGTCGTTCTGTAACCGTTGCCTGTGAACAACGCCGCCATACTAGCGCCGATCATGCCGGAACCTATGATTCCTATATGGTTTACATTATCCAGTTTCATTAGGAGCCTCCTTTATGTAATAATGTTATTATATATAATAGATAATCGATAATCAACCCTGTTGTTATTTGAAATACTAAATGACACGAAATAAGGATAAAAAGCTTAACACTGGCGTTAAAACAAGGCATTTAGTGGTGATAATATATGCTTGACATGTTTATTTATTATGATATACTTAAATGAATAAAAGATAATCGATAATCGCGTATGATAGAATCAGCCGACCTTTAAGGCAGGTCATGAAATATTTGCGATACTCGGAGCAAACGGCACCGGAAAAAGCATAATAACAAGCGAATAACGAAAATATAACCGTCGTATTTGCGCTCGGCAACCACAGGTCTCATACTGAAGAAGAGAAAAGATATATCGTAGGCAATGGCATATATTCAAAGATAAGGTGTATTGACTCTGACCAGAAACGCACCATAAATCTTGGGAGGACGTCTTTGGGAACTCCTGTTGATATCTTTGAAGACGTTGTCAATGCCGACAGAGTAATATGCCTTGGCAACATTGAATATCACTATTTATATTCCGGAGGAGCAAAGGCTATAATGCCGGGAGTTTCGACTGCAGAAGCGATTCAAGCGAATCATTCGCGTATGGTTCAGCAAAAGGCGGATATCTATATTGTTTCGGATATAGAAACGCCGCTGGCAGAGTCTATGTTTTTTACGCCTTTTTGTACTGTTAAGGAGGCACTGGAGGCCGTGTTTCATAAAACGGGGGAAAGCAAAGGAATAATAGTTATGCCGTACGGAGGCTCGACGCTTCCGGCAGCAGAAGATGACACAGCGTACTGAATTGTCTTAAACTTAGCATACCTATGATATAACATTTTGATATAGGAGAATTTATGATAAACATACCTGATACTATGAAAGCATGTGTATTAACAGCGTATAATAGGATTTCAATAACGGAGCTTCTTGTACCGGAACCGGGAAAAGGGGAGGTTCTCTGCAGGATAAAAGCAGTTGCGATCTGCGGATCCGATCCTAAGATGGTCCGCGGCTGTTACGCGGATGTAAACTGGCCCCCGTATTTTCCATTTGTGATGGGGCATGAGTGGTCGGGAGAAGTGGTAAAGCTGGGCGAAGGCGTAACGGAATTTAAAGTAGGAGACCGCGTTGCCGGAGAAGCCCATAAAGGCTGCGGTACCTGCCGGAACTGTTTATCGGGGCATTATACGGTTTGCCTCAATTACGGCAAAGACGGCCGCAGCGGACATGTTGATACAGGGCATAGGCATTATGGGTTCTACTGGCAGGGCGCAAATGCAGAGTATAACGCGTACGCCGTACAATCGCTTTCAAAGATTCCTGACAACGTTAGTTTTGAGGCAGCCTCTTTATGCGATACAGCAGGGGTCGCACTGCACGGCATAGAGCAGGTTGGAATAACGCCGGGAGGAACGACTGTTGTTTTCGGGCCGGGCCCCATCGGCCTTTGCGCTATGCAGGAAGCGAAAGGCTTGGGGGCAGGCACGGTGATAATGGTCGGCAGAGGTGAAAAATTAGAACTTGCGAAAGAACTGGGGGCCGACGTCATAATCGATTTTGAAAAAGAAGATTCCGTCGAGAGAATATTGGATCTAACGGGCGGCATTGGGTGCGATGAAGTGCTTGAATGTTCCGGAGCCGGCGATTCACCGTATAAAGCGGTGCAATGCGTAAAAAAAACAGGCTCGATATCATTGATCGCAAACTACCGTGAAGAACTGGGGGTAAAGGGACTGCCTCTTAACAAGATTGTGTTTAATGAGATCACGATAAAAGGAGCGAAGGCAAACCCCGGGGTTTCAAAAAAAGTACTGCAGTTTTTATCAAAAGGAATAATTAACGGTGAAAAAATGATCACTCATAGATTCCCATTGGATGAATATGAAAAGGCTCTGGACATTTTTGAAAACAGGAAAGACGGGGCTGTTAAAGTTGTTATAACACCATGACTGATAAGGGAGGGCTCTGATAATGGTCAGGCATATTGTCTTCTGGAAAATACATAAAGACGGCACTGAGGACCTGCGTTTTAAGTCATTCATAAAATTTACTGAAATGGTAGAGAACTTAAAAACAGTTATACCGGAAATCGTCGAGGCAAGGACGGGCTATAACAAAATAGATGGAGAATACCATATTTGTATCGAATCTCTGTTCAATTCCTGGGAGGATCTAAACACATATTCTGTACATCCCGATCATATCAAAGTGCGGAAGTTTATGGATTCGATTAAATATGATAAAACAGTATTCGATTATGAATTCTAAAGTGGTGGTGCTTCCGGAAGAGTTCAGAGTATAATTAAATCGTTTGGAGAGGTTAAAGACAATGAAAATTAAAGATAACTATACATACGCGCTTGTGATGCCCACCAGCATGGGAATAAGGATAACGCCTGTAAATCATCAGCCGGTATATATGAGCAGCATGTATACTATGCAGGCGACCAGCGCGGAATCCAACGTAGGGAATGTATCAGCGTCGCTGGGGATGCGGGTAAAGCTTCTTACAACGTTCGTAAAGGACAGCGAGATCGCTCAGTTTATTAAAGGCGAGCTTAAAAAGAGAAATATAGAGTTCGAAGGCAAGGACGTGCCGCAGGGTGGGCCGTGGGGATTCAGACACCAGTTTAACATAGCGGACGCAGGATTCGGGATGCGGGGGCCGCGCGTGCTCAACGACCGCGCGGGTGAAGTCGGCAGGACTCTTAATATAAAGGATTTTGATACAGACCGTATATTTAGTAAGGAAGGCGCGGCAATACTTCATATGTCAGGGCTGGTTGCAGCGCTGTCGCAGGAGACAAGCATTTTATGCCTCGAGCTTGCGAAAGCTGCGAAAAAGGCGGGAACGCTTGTAAGCTTTGACCTTAACTACAGAGCATCCTTCTGGGCGGGTAGGGAAAAAGAGCTGCGCGGTGTATTCTCTGAGATCGCAAGCCTCGCGGACATACTTGCAGGCAATGAAGAGGACTTCCAGCTCGCTCTCGGGATAGAAGGCCCTGAATCCGGAGGGAAAGGACTTGAAAGAAAGATAGACGGATTTAAAAAGATGATAGGGAGCGTCAGGGAAGCGTATCCAAACGTATCGGTATTCGCGACAACATTGCGTGAAGTAATAAATGCGAATTCTCATTTATGGGGGGCCATAATGCTGCATAAAGAAAGCTGGCAGATAATTGAGCCGAGGGAAATACCTGTATATGACAGGATAGGCGGGGGAGACGGCTTCACAGGCGGGCTGCTTTATGCAATACTTAAAGGGTGGGAGCCAGAAAAATGGCCTCAGTTCGGATGGGCAACGGGGGCTTTGGCGGTGACACTTGAGACGGACTATGCCCAGCCTGTGAGCGAAGACCAGATATGGAGTATCTATTTGGGTAACGCCAGAGTTAAAAGGTAAACTTGAAAGGTTTAATAACTATGAGGAAAAGCGATATCGGCATGATAGGGCTCGCGGTAATGGGTTCGAATCTTGCGCTGAATATGGAGAGCAAGGGCTTTAGCGTCAGCGTATATAACAGGCAGGGCGATGAATTCAGCGTAAAAGCGTTTGTAGAAGGCCGCGCAAAGGGAAAGAATATAACGGGGGCGTATACACTCGAAGAGCTTGTTTCACAGCTCGAAAGGCCGCGCAAAGTTATGCTTATGGTTAAGGCCGGGAAACCTGTTGACGAGCTTATAGAAAAACTGCTGCCCCTGCTTGAAAAAGGCGACATAATCATAGACGGAGGCAACTCTCATTTTCCGGACACCATACGGCGTACTGCCTGCGTTGAAAGTAAAGGTATGCTCTACATCGGCACGGGAGTATCAGGCGGAGAGGAAGGAGCGCTTAAAGGCCCTTCGATGATGCCGGGCGGATCACCAGCAGCATGGCCGGCTGTTAAGCCCATATTCCAGGCAATATGTGCAAAGGCCGACGGATCCCCGTGCTGTGACTGGGTGGGAGAAAACGGCGCCGGACATTTCGTAAAGATGGTACATAACGGGATTGAGTACGGAGATATGCAGCTCATATGTGAAGCTTATCTGCTGATGCGGGAAGTGCTCGGAATGAACGCGGATGAAATGGGCATTATTTTCAAAGAATGGAACAGAACGGAACTCGACAGCTACCTTATAAAGATAACTGGCGATATACTTGCATATAAGGATACGGATGGCAAGCCCATTATTGACAAGATACTTGATACTGCGGGACAAAAAGGTACAGGCAAATGGACAGGGATTACCGCTCTTGATGAAGGAGTACCGCTTACTCTTATAGGAGAAGCGGTTTTCGCGCGCTGCCTGTCCGCAATGAAGGAAGAGAGAGTAACGGCTTCAAAGGCTTTTACGAAGAAGAAGGAGAAGTTCACGGGAGATAAGTCAGCTTTTATAGAAGATATACGTAAAGCGTTATTTGCATCGAAGATAGTATCTTACGCACAAGGGTATATCCTTATGCGCGCAGCGGCGAAAACTTACGGCTGGAACTTGAACTACGGCGGGATAGCGCTCATGTGGCGCGGAGGATGCATAATCCGCAGCGTATTCCTGGGGAAGATAAGGGAAGCGTTCGACAGAAATCCGGGGCTCACGAACCTGCTTTTGGATCCTTATTTTGAGAAAACGATAAGGAACCTTGTGCCTGCCTGGAGGAAAGTTGCCGCTTCCGCGATAACCTACAGGGTATCGGTTCCGGCATTGTGCAGCGCTATAAACTATTTTGACGGATATACGAGCGAATTCCTCCCTGCGAACTTGCTTCAGGCTCAGAGGGATTACTTTGGGGCTCATACATATGAGCGGTTGGATGCCTCAAGAGGGCAATTCTTTCATACTAACTGGACTGGGGAAGGCGGGATGACTTCGGCGTCTACGTATACCGTATGAAACGGGAGGAAGTCAGATGCAGCTGATAAAGGAGATTGAGCTTACAAGTGAGAGCGGCATTAAGGAAGAGGGGCTTGCGCAGGCTCTCTACGCCTCGCTTCCCAACAAAAAGGCGTTGAAAAAAGTGCTTCTCGTTCCGCCTGACCTGACTCGGGCGCACTCAGGCACGGGAAAGATAACTAACCTTTATTATAATATGCTCAATGACACATGCGAAGTCGATATACTGATAGCTTCGGGAACACATATGGCGATGACAAAGGATGAATGCGCCAGAATGTTCGGAGATATACCGTATTCAAGGTTTATTTCCCATAACTGGAGGACGGATATCGTTAGCATAGGCGAAGCGCCGAAGGAATTTGCCGAAGAAATATCTGAAGGATTCTATAAAAAATCTGTAGTTTTTGAGGTAAACAAAAGACTGATCGATCCTTCATATGACCTTATACTGTCGATAGGCCAGGTTATCCCGCATGAAGTGGTGGGTATGGCAAATTACACCAAGAACCTTCTTGTCGGCTGCGGGGGCAGCGGCATAATTAATGCTTCGCATATTATCGGGGCAGTTTACGGCATGGAGCGAATGATGGGAAAAGACTTCAGCCCTGTGAGAAAACTGTTCGATTATGCTGAAGAGCGTTTATTTGCGGATCTGCCAATACTTTACGTACTTACAGTAACAACGGCTGAAAAAAGCGAGGTCAAGATGCACGGGCTCTTCATAGGGAGAGACAGGAAGCTATTTGAAAGGGCGGTTGCCTTAAGCCAAAGAAAGAATATAACTTTCACCGATGAACCGCTTAAAAAAGTAATAGTTTATCTTGATCCCAAAGAGTTTAAAAGCACCTGGGTGGGAAACAAGTCAATATACAGGACAAGGATGGCGATAGCTGACGGGGGAGAGCTTATCGTTATAGCGCCGGGAGTTGAGCGTTTTGGCGAAGACCCTGAGATAGACAAATTGATTCGAAAATACGGATATACCGGCCGCGAGAATATAATACGCCTGGTTGAAGAAAATGACGACTTAAAGAAGAATCTTTCTGCCGCAGCGCATTTGATACATGGTTCGTCGGACGGCAGGTTTAAGATAACGTACTGCCCGGGGTATTTAAGCAAGAAGGAAATTAAAAGTATAGGGTTTGAATATATGCATTTTGAAGAGGCGGTTAAGAAGTATGACCCGAAGAACCTTAAAGAGGGGTTCAACAATGTAAGCGGCGAGAGGGTATTCTATATAAGCAACCCGGCTCTGGGCCTTTGGGCTGATAGAGCTGGATTCAGAAAGTCAACACAATACTGACAACCATATTTACTATTAACAAGTTGTGGTATAAATCAGTCGCGGCTCGCCTCCACCAAATATAAAAAATGGGTA
>CAZDZY010000048.1:4920-22315 GCA_964510055.1 uncultured Christensenellaceae bacterium | reverse complement strand
CCGTCGTTGTCGATATCGGCACTGACTGCGTTATATAACTCCACTTCGGCTTCGCCTTCGCCCAGCGCATTGTCGAGCAGGGTTTGGACAGCGAGGCAGGCTTCTTCTGTATCTTCGACGGCCTCGATATCAGGCAGTTTTCCCCCGGAATACAGATATGTATAGCCGAAGGAGCCATCATCTGCGCTGTCTCCCTCTGCGACGTCCTCGGGTATATCAAGCCAGTAGCAGCCAAAGCCATCGTTTGTTTCGCAGGCAGAATCATCCTCTTCTTCGTGTGTTACTCCGGAAGACACTACTGTCCTCTTAAGCCTTGTAAGATCATACTCGTAAAAAGTCATTTTGCCTTCGCAGTATGCCGCGGCCTCCCTGTGGGTAAGCCATTTTCCGTTATAATACCCTCCGCGTATTTCGCCGTATTCAGACGTAGAGTTATTTGCAGCCGCTATTATGACAAGACCGGAAGGAGGCGCGGGCGCTTTGGTTTTCTTCGGCTTGGGCGCTGGCGTAGGGGACGGCGTCGGCGCGGGCGTAGGGGATGGCGTCGGAGCGGGTGTTGCGGTTGCCGTCGGCGCAGGGGTAACGGTTGCCGTAGGCGCAGCCGCGGCCTGCGTTAATGCCGGCGTTGCCGCCTGCGTTGCTGTGGGAGTTGCCGGATCCTGAGTTACGGGCTGCCCGCAGGAGGCTATACTCATAATGAGCGTTATGATTATTATTAGCAAAGTTATTCTTTTCATGAACTGCCCTCCGAGTAAGAGTATTTGAGCGTAAAAAGAAATAATATATGCGCCCATTACAGCACATTTTATATAATAATGTTACTTATTGTCACATCCGGCTCCGGTCAGGGACAATAACCTTCCACGTAATATTCAAATACTAATGTCAAATTATTGCCGTCATATTTAAATACCCACATTCCTTCAGAGTCTCCACAGCCATAGTCGATGACCAATTCGCTGATATTGTCCCCATCGATGTCTATTATGTTCTGCAGATAAACGTCCCCGTAATAATAGGGGGAACTAGAGTAATCATCACTTATTGTCTTTATGGTGCCGTCGCTCTCTATAATGCACCAAAAGGAGACATCGATATAATCTTCACCACTAAAACGCGCGTCGACAAGGGTTTCTTTTTCCCCGTCGTTGTCGATATCCGTAATGACCGCGTTCCCTATGTATGCTTCGGCTTCTCCTTCGTCCGGTTCATTGCCGAGCAAGTTTTGGAGAGTGAGGCTTAAGTCATATGTATCTTCGACGTTCTCGATATCAGGCAGTTTCCCTCCGGAATACAGATATGTTGAATAAGGGTCGTCCGGATTATAACCGTCCTCGGGCAGTATAAGATAGCAGCAAGGATATATACCGGGAACTTCATACTCATAATCATCATGCGTTACTCCGGAAGACTCTACTGTCTCTATAAACTCCGTAAGACCATACCTGCTAAAAGTGATTATTTTGCCTTCGCAGAATGCCGCGGCCTCGCTTTGTGAGAGCCATTTTCCGTTAGAATACCCTCCGCATATTTCGCCGTAAGAATCGGCTATTATAATAAGACCGGAAGGAGGCGCTTTGGTTTTCTTCGGCTTGGGCGCGGGCTTAGGGGACGGCGTCGGCGCAGGCGTAGGGGATGGCGTAGGCGCAGGCGTTGCGGTTACCGTAGGCGCAGGCGTAACGGTTGCCGTAGGCGCTGCCGCGGCCTTAGTTAATGCCGGCGCTGCCGCCGGCGTTGCTGTGGGGGTTGCCGTAACCTGCGCCGGGGGCTGCCCGCAGGCGGCTATACTCATAATGAGCGCTGTTATTAAAATAAACCCTGTTATCCTTTTCATGAACTGCCCTCCGCGTAAGAATATTTGAGCGTAAAAAGAAATAATATATACGCCCATTATAGCACATTTTATATAATAATGTCACTTATTGTTAAGCATGAGAAGCGAAGATTATAACCGGCTGAGCGACGATGAAAGCCTCCTTTCCCTAAAGGAGGTGGCGCCCACACTCATGAGTGCGGGTGACGGAGGATTTTATAATTGCCTATTATTGTCGTATTTGATATAATTACCACGAAAAAGGAGATGATTTCTATGGCAAAGAATAGTCTCTGAGTAAATATATTTTTAAAATGAAATAAGGAGGAAGACATTTTGCGTTGTAAAAAATGCGGCCAGGAGATCCCTGACGGATCCGAGCTTTGTATTTCATGCGGTGCTAAAGTAAAGACTCCCAAAACAAAAGGACCGAAGACAAAAGACACGGCTGGAGATCCTGATAAGAAAATTGAAACCGTAAACGGCGAAAGCTCCGCGGAGGGCGCCAAATCGAAGAAATGGTACACAAGGCCGTGGCCTTACATTGCCGCGGCTGCCGTTATTGCCGTTATTGTTCTTGTTATAACGGGGATCGGCGCGGAAATCGTCACTTTTGTGCTTGAAGGCCCTACGGTGCCGATATCTTTTGACAGCCCTGAACTGGAAGATGCCGTCCGTTCGCAGCTCGATATTTGGGACAGGGATGTTACCAACAAAGATATCAGGGACTTAACGGAACTAAACCTCGAGGGGTGCGGCATAACGGGAATAGAAGCGCTGGCACAGTTTAAAGACCTGACATGCCTTAGTTTAAAGAGCAATCAGGTAAGCGATATAAGCCCGCTGGCAGAACTTACAGGCCTAACGCAGCTTGATCTTCAGGAAAACCTTATTACAGATATAACATCATTGTCGGAGATGAGCGGCCTTACTGACTTGCAGCTTTCAGGCAATAAAATAAGCGATATCAGCGCTTTATCAGGTATGGCCGCCCTTAATAAGCTGTGTCTCGGTAACAATCAAATCATCAGCATAGGCGCGTTGGTAAAGCTTCAGGGGCTGAAAGAACTTGATCTGTCAAATAACAAAATAATAAAGGTCGATGTGTTATCCGGCTTAAGCGGACTTGAGGCCGTGAACCTTAATAATAATCAGATAAGCGATATCGGGCCGCTTTCAGGGCTGACAGAGTTAAAAGACATCAGCCTTGCTGATAACAAGATAAGCGATATTTCTGCTCTGGCCGGCTGCGGGTGCTTAACAAAACTTACTTTACAGAACGATCCTATAGAAGATATAAGCCCTGCGTCTAAGATGAAGGCGCTTGAGAGTATCGGCATAAAAGGCACTAAGGTCAAAGATATTTCAGGTGTTGTCGGGAAAGCAGCGATCGATATGGATGAGCCGAAAACTATTAGTATAAGCCTTATGCCCGGCGAGTATTTTATGATAGAAAACTTAAAACTGCCCATCGAGACAGGCGGCGCAAAGATAAAATGGTCATCATTGGACACGAGCATTGTTACTGTGGAAAGGGACGGGAAGATACAGGCAACAAACAAGCAGCCTGACGCCGGGTATAATTCTATGATGAAAGCTGTCATTCTCGAGGGAAAAATCGAAAATACGAATACCGGGTTCAGATGCACGATTTCGGTAAAGCATGATCGATACAAATGTGAATGGGATGAAAAGAAGACAAAGTACAAATACGGCGGCTGGATAACTACCGGCTACCCTACAACTATCGACCCGGCGCTCGAAAATGTGATCGGAGTAGATTTAGACTACCAGATAAAAATAACAAAAGGCAAGTTAAAAAAGTTTGCGTTAAGGGCGCTGGTCAACGGCAAGTGGGAAAACTTCGGAACAATAGACGTAAGTAATGGATCGGAAGGGACGATCCATATCGATTTCGGTAAGACTGTTATGATTTCAAAGTACTGGCTGGTACCAATAGAGAAGAAAACAGCGAGGTGGAGCGATAACTACGCATTCAGTAATGTTTACTATGAATCGAGGGAGGCAGACCTGGGCGATCTGCAGGCCGGAGCGTAGTCAGTATAAAAAACGTATTACAATATCCATGAGAAGCGGTGCAGTATGCGCCGCTTTTTTCCTACGTGCTCCTCTCCCTCCTCGTCTTCGACATCACTATCTTGCGTATCATATCCACGGGCACCACGGTGAATGCGAGGCTTATGCATATGAGCAGCTCTTTAAATGCGAGCCCGGCCGTGCGGAAAAGGCTCCCGCCGAGGTAAATGAATACTATCTGCATCACAGCTACAAGGCTCATTATCCATATGAACGCCCTGTTGCCGCCTATGTTCGCCAGCAGGTTTATCCTGTGGGTGCGCGCGCTCAGGCTGTTGAAAAGCCCCGCGAAGAGGAACAGCGTAAAAAACGCGGTAAGGAAGTATTCGTTTGTGGGCGACGGCCTGAACAATGAGTGAAAGAACGGCAGCTTTAAAAACAGCAATCCCACAAGCGCGGTGTAAACGCCGGTAAAGCAGATCTGGCTCCACATGTATTTGTTGATTATGGGCTCTTTGCGCTTTTTCGGCTTCTCTTTCATGTAATATTCGAGCGGCGGCTCGCCGCCGAAAGCGAGCCCCGCGAGCGTGTCTATCACGAGGTTTATCCACAGCATCTGCATCACTGTCACCGGCATGTGCACGCCTATAAAAGGCCCTATTATAGATATGCTGACTGCGCACAGGTTTACCGTGAGCTGGAATATTATGAACTTGCGTATGCTTTTGAATATCGTCCTCCCGTAGAGTATCGCTTTCGCTATCGACCTTAAATTGTTGTCGAGTATCACTATGTCCCCGGCTTCCTTGGCTATCTCGGTGCCGCTGCCCATGGCGAAGCCCACGTCGGCTGATTTCAGCGCCGGGGCATCGTTGATGCCGTCTCCGGTCATGCCGGCTACCAGGCCTTTTGCCTGCGCTATCTTTATCAGCCGGAACTTGTCGGACGGCATTGCCCGAGCAATAACGCGCAGGCCGGGCAGTATGGCTATTATGTCGGTGTCCGGCATCTTCGCGAGCTGGGCGGACGTGAGTATGATATCGTCTTTGCTTTTTACCAGCCCGGTTTCTCGGGCTATGGCGGCGGCGGTGTCCGCGCTGTCGCCCGTTATCATTACCACCTGTATGCCCGCAGACTGCGCGAGGGATACGCCTTCCGCCGCTCCCTGCCGCACAGCGTCCTGTATCCCCAGCACGCCTACGAGCTTCAAGTCTTTGAAACCGCCGCCAGCGGTTATTGGCGCGTCTGATACCGCTACAGCTATAAGGCGCATGGCGCTCTGCGCCAGCTTGTTTAAGGCAGGCTGCAATGCCTGCCGGTTGAATTCTTTTATATGCAGCCCCTCGTCTATATACCCGGTGCAGCGCGGCAGTATCATCTCCGGGGCGCCTTTTACGAAAGTCATGTTGTATCTGCCCCTTACCTGCGCGCTTGAGTATTTTTTATCGCTCGTAAACGGTATTTTAGCCGCGACTTCGAGGTCGTTGAAAGGTACCGGGTAATTGAGCATATACGAGAGCAGCGCGCGGTCTGTCGCGTTGCCGCCCACCGGCTGCACTGCGCCGTCTTTCTGTATCGCCATAGCGTCGTTGTTATAGAATATCGCGTGCGCCAGCAGGTCCCAGAGCAGGCGTTTTTCCGCCAGCCGTGCCTGCGAATCGTACCTCTTGCCGTCGCCGCCGATGAACGTTTTTACTTTCAGCGCGCCCTGCGTGAGCGTTCCCGTTTTGTCGGTAAAAAGTATGTTGAGGCTCCCCGAAGTCTCTATGCTCACCAGCTTGCGCACTAGTATGTTGTCTTTGAGCATTCGCTTCATATTCGCCGACAGCACTACGGTTATCATCATGGGCAGCCCCTCGGGCACAGCCATAACTATCACGACCACGGCTAAGAGTATCGCGGCGAAGAGGTCTGCGAAAAGTACTTTCGGCTGGGCGAAGTAAGCCGCTATCGTCTGCAGCGTAAAGCCGTGCTTTATGAAAATAGCGTTGAACATGTAAGCTATGGCGACTGCCGCCGCGCTTAGGTACCCGAACGTGCTTATGGTTTTGGCGAGATGCGTAAGCCGCACTTTAAGCGGGCTCGAGCGCGTCTCTTCCTGCACCTGGCCGGCTATGCTTCCGTAAAACGTCTTGTCGCCCACTACCGTGACTATCATCACCGCCTCGCCGTTGCACACTATCGAGCCGCGGAATATATGCCCCGGGTCGTTTATATCGGGTACGGGCATCTCCTTCTTTACGGAGCCGTTCCCGTGTTTTCGTACCTCTGCCGATTCCCCGTTCAGCGGCGATTGGTCGACGTCAACGGCGCCGTGCAATATATAGCCGTCCGCCGGGACGCGGTCTCCCGGCTGCAGCAGGCAATGGTCGCCTACCACTATCTCGTTTATAAACAGCTCGGTAAGGTCGCCGCCCCTGTACACTTTGCACTTTATGCGGGCGGCTTCTTTCTGGAGCTTTTTGAACGTCTGCTCGCTGCCGTACTCCGATATCGTGGAAACAAGGGTGGCGAGCGCTATAGCTATGCCTATCCCTATCGTTTCGAACCACGATTCCCCCTTGATGGAGA
This sequence comes from uncultured Christensenellaceae bacterium, assembly GCA_964510055.1. Classification (GTDB taxonomy): domain Bacteria; phylum Bacillota; class Clostridia; order Christensenellales; family SZUA-584; genus DTFZ01. The sequence goes on along the minus strand of CAZDZY010000048.1, from coordinate 15,894 downwards.
TTATTATGTTTATGACCAGCGCCGCGAGGAGTATCTTTATTATAGGATCGCCGAAGTTGGAAAGGAATTTTAAAAAAAGCCCCTGCTTTTTCTTTTCAGTCAGCTCGTTAGCGCCGTGCTTGATCCTCGACCTATGGGCCTCATGGCTTGTGAGCCCTTTGATATTTTTCAGCTGCCTGTGCATAAGCGTATCAGAGTACATCGTTTCTTTTCTCCCACGATAAACATACTCTTAGAACTTATGCGTTAATTGACTATATAATTCTGGTTTTATAAAATGCCGGTTTCAGTTTACGAGTTTGAGTACGCCTAAAAAAACGAGCAGTACGCCGCCGAGCCACGATATATCAACAGGCGTATCCTCAGCGACTTTATTGCCGATGCGGCAGCCAAGCAGTATTGCCAGCACGCCGAAGGCAAGCGAAAAGATTATCGCTCCTATGATATTAAAGTCGGCGAGGCCCGCGCCGAAGCCTGCCGCCAGCCCGTCGAGCGACAGCGCTATCGCGAGCGATACTGCCTCGCGCGGCGAGAGGTCGCGCGAAGAATCTATATCCGCGTCCTCCGGGTCGGCGTATATGTCGAGTATGAAATTAAGGCTTAGCATTGAGAATTTAAGCTGTTTCTTTATCCCTTTATGTTTTCTTATCATCGATTTTACCGAGCTGTCAAAGAGCTTTATGACGCCGGATATGAACAGTATAAAAAAGCAGATAAGCTTTGTGGCGAGCGGGGGCAATGCCGGGCTTATTGCCGAAGCGATAAAAAGCGACAATGCCAGCACAGAGCTGCTTATTACGCTGATTATCAATACCGATACAAAAGGTATCTTTATTTTGCCTGTGCCGTATCCGAAACTTGCTATAAACGAGTCTACTGACAGCGCGGCGGCAAGCAGCGCCGTCTCCAGAACGGAGATAAGTATATCAGCCATTAAAGTGCCCCCGACATGTAATGCTCATATAATCTATTAACTCCTTTGGAATAAGGTGCGTAGGGCCCCCGCCACCCATTCCTTCAGCGCCCAAAAAGATTCGGCGTTACTTGTGTTAACCCGGCGCTTCCCGTCATACCTAATAAGGAGGGCAATATGAAGACTAAGGGGAAGCTTAAAAAAGTATTGATAATAACGGGCCTGGTATTGGCTTTGATCATCGTTTTATATATCGTTCTCGACAGCGCTGTAAGGCCCGCTGTGCTCAGCCTTGCGGAAACGAAACTCGCGGCGATGGCCAACCTGCTGATGAACGACGCCGTCGGCGAGACGTTCGGCAGCGGCATAGGGTACAGCGACCTCGTGGATATTGAGAAAGACGAAACGGGAAAGATAAGGTCGATATCCGCAAATGCGGTTAATATCAACAGCCTCGTGTCAAAAGTAACGACGGTTATCCAGTTAGGGATTGCGGAGATAGGGCGGCAGGGGATAGATATCCCGATAGGCACGGCCATAGGGGGCACGCTTTTTACCGGGAGAGGGCCTTCGATAAACGTAAGGGTCGAGCCTGTGGGCTCGGCTAACGCGGTGTTCCTTACGGGCTTCGAAGAAGCCGGGATAAACCAGACAAGGCATCTTATCTATCTCGAAGTAAAGATCAGCATGAAGATGGTCATTGCCAATACCGTTGAGCAGGTGGATTATTCGTCGACGCTGCTGATCTCCGATACCGTTATAGTTGGAGAGATACCGGATAGCTACATACAGTTCGGCAATGCCGGCGGCGCGCAAAGCCTCGCGCCCATGCTGCTTATGGATAAATATTCGCAAGGTAATCTGAACTAATATTTTAGTCCCTCACGCCATTACCCCTAGTGTCATTCTGAATGAGCGCAGCGATTGAAGAATCTTTGCACTGCTGATAGCAGTTTGCTGTATCGAAGATGAAAATTTGTCTTACAAGAGAAAAACTTCGCTTCGCTCGCTTCACTCGCTTGCTCTCGCGAAGCGGACGGAATGACAGAATGGGTTTAGATAAAATCAAGTTTAATAGTATAACCTCCTTATTGTCATTCTGAACGGAGCTTTAGCGCAATGAAGAATCTTATTTATAACTTACAGCAGTTTGATGCATCTAAGGCAGAAATCTGTCTTATGAGAAAACAGACCCTTCGCAAGCTCAGGGTGACAGTAATACGGGTAAGTAAAGCTCAATCCGCATAAGAAATAACCCCGCATGGCCCGGGGCTTTTATATTAGAAAGCATTAAGAAGGCAAGCCTTCACCTTGAGGGGAGCCGGAAATGAGCGCGCTCAGTGAGCGATGAAGCGAATTGGAGGCTCTGTGAACAAGGGAGTATGCCAAGCGGCAGTGAAGGCAGACGACCATTGTGAACAGAGGTAGGTGCCCGGGCGCTAAATTATACGGCTTGCATTTTGGACTGATAATTTAGTGCCCGGGCGGATGAGGTGTTATACCTCAGAAATCGTAAGGGCTCACACCTCATCAGTCAGACACCAGATTGCGGGTCTGACTTCTGGGCTTGGCAATCTGGTGTCTGACAGCTTCCCCTCAAGGGGAAGCCAGGCAATCACGCCAGAATATAAATACAAATAAAACGTTTAAAAGTATAACCTTTTAACATTAAAAGTGTGGATTATTATTGCATTATCCGGCCTTATCTGGCGGACTGAAATCAAAAAAGGTATAATACGGTCAACAGATCTCTATACGGACGGGGGGCGCTTATTGTGAATTATAACGAAGCGGTATCCAATTACAGAGCGGACAGGACAGAAGAGAACTTCGAAAAGCAGGCAGATGCGCTGCTTGGGGCTATGACGCTTAAAGAAAAGATAAAGATGATCCACGGAAAAATGTTTTTCCCCCAGATACTGAAAAACAAGCTGTTTCACGGGAGCCTGTTTTATACTCCTTTCCGCGGTGGAGGGTGCAGGCGCCTCGGCATACCGGAGATAAGGTTTACCGACGGCCCGAGGGGCGTAGTCTGCGGCAGGGCGACGTGTTTGCCTTCGGCTATGCTGCGGGCCGGGGCGTTCGACCCTGAGCTCGAATACAGGGTGGGGAAGATGATAGCGAAAGAGGCCGCCGCGGCCGGGGCGAACTTCTTCGCGGGTATATGCGTAAACCTCGTCCGGAACCCGCGCTGGGGGAGGTGCCAGGAAACGTACGGGGAAGACCCGTTCCTCTTAGGAAAGATGGGAGCGGCAATGGTCAAAGCCGTGCAGGAAGAAGGCATCATCGCGTGCCCGAAGCATTTCGCACTCAACAGCGTCGAAGACCGCCGGTTTTACGCCGACGTCCGCGCGGACGGGAGGACGCTGCGGGAAGTATACCTTCCGCATTTCAAAAAGTGTATCGACGCGGGGACGTTCTCGATAATGAGCGCGTACAACAAGGTAAACGGGGAATACTGCGCCGAGAACAAAACGCTGCTTAAGGATATTCTCCGCGGGGAATGGGGGTTTCGCGGCTTCGTGATGTCGGACTTCATGTGGGGGTTCCGCGACGCGGAAAAAGCGCTGAAAGCAATGCTCGATATAGAGATGCCGGTGCCTGTGCGCTATAACTGCCGGAATATCAGGAGACTGCTCCGGCAAGGCAGGCTTTCCGAGGGGCACCTTGATGCCGCGGTGAAAAATATATTGAGGCCGCTGCTGCAATTGACGCCCGACTTAAAGCACGCGGATAAAGCCGTTATCGGCTGCGAAGAGCATTGCAGGCTCGCGGCGCAAGCCGCCGCCAAAGGCATGGCGCTGCTGAAGAACAGCGGCATATTGCCGCTGAAGAAGGATATCAAGGTAGCGGTAACGGGGCCGTACGCGGATAAAGTGAATACCGGAGACAAAGGTAGCAGCCGGGTAAAAAGCAGGTATCACATAACGCCGTATGAAGGGATAAAACGGGTCTTTGGCCATGCTGCGCTGTATAACGGCGCAAGCCTCGAAAAAGCGCTGGATGCGGCAAGGGACGCCGAAGCCGTTGTGGTATGCGCGGGGTTCGATTATAAGACGGAAGGCGAATATCTCACCAAAGCAAGATACGGGGCAAAAAAGAAACCGATTGGCAAAAGCGGCGACCGCGTGACTTTAGACTTGAGCGTCGAAGAGATAAAGCTCATAAAAGGTTTGAAAGAAGCGGGCAAAAAAGTGATAGTCTGCCTTATAGCGGGCGGGGCTGTGCTGACCGGTGAGTGGGAAGACAGTGCCGACGCCATAATCATGATGTATTACAGCGGGCTCGAGGGAGGCAGCGCGCTTGCCGGAATACTGTGCGGGGATATATGCCCCGGAGGAAAGCTCCCTTTCACCGTGGCGAAAAAGCAGGGCGATTATCCGCCGTTTATGGAATTCGGCGATAAGCCGTATGAGATAGATTACGGGTATTATCACGGCTATACGCTTTTTGATAAAGAGAAGAAAGAGCCGGAGTACCCGTTCGGTTTTGGGCTGAGCTATACAACGTTTGAGATAAACGATATAAAGCTGCGGGAAGCACCGGGGCGGGTGATCGTAATCGCGCGGGTAAAGAACGCCGGGAGCGTAAAAGGCTCCGAAGTCGTGCAGGTCTACGCGGGCTCGGAGGAAACGGATAAGGAGCGGCCGGTAAAGCTGCTGAAAGGGTTCAAACGAGTGGAACTTGAACCGGGAGAAGAAAAGCAGGTAGAGATAGTTGTAGATAAAAACGACCTTAAGTTTTACGGCCCGGAAAAGAAAATTTGGGAGTTGGACAAGAGCTATATATTTTACGTGGGAAACGACAGCAGAGACGCGGAAAGGAATAGGCTGAGGATACGATTCTGATATCAGGACCATGAGTTTTTATTATCGTTCTACTATTTAAACAGGAGAAATATCAAATGAAAGGCGCAATATTAGAAAAAGGCTTTAAACATTATACCTATTTAAACGAGATCTTTCCGTCCTTTTGGACGGTCAAAACGAGCATTTTTTCGCTCGTCATTTTGCATTAAATGTTGCACATAAAGTTGCACCGCAACGAAATTATTGTATAATATAATATGAAATAAGTTACAATCTTGTAATACGGTTCAATATAAAGTTTCTAATATTGATTGTTTAATAAAGTTCGAGGCTTATTATATGGAACAAGAACAATTTGAAATTGAGATTAATAATTTATTAATTACTGCAGAAGAATTAATACCTAAAGAACTTTTACATGATTTGCCTCCAATGAAGGACTGCTTGGATGCTCCAGAGTGGTATGATTTTGAATATAGCCTTTGGGATATAGGCGAAAAAATTAGACAGTTAATGGTCGTAAATAAACATTGTAAACCAAGCCAAAATCAAATTGAAAGAATTGTTGATATTGCAATTAATCCGATTGCAAAACGAGGGCGACAGAGCTTTATTCTACTTCTGGGTTATAAAAAATATCAAAAATATGCTAATAAAATTGCTTCCCAAATTAAAGATGAACATGTTGACGGGCATGTTATTAGTACCTTATATAAAATGCAAGCGCCTAATTTTATTGATGAAATAGCACCTTATGAGTTCTATAAGAAAAGAACGTGGGTACGTAACGAAGCAAAAAGATATTTGGCAAAATATAGATTATGAGCACAGAAAATAATTACAATGTTGCACTTTATATTTTTCGGGTTTATTCTGCATGAGTTTTAATTACAAGAGAAGCCTCAAAGTACCTGAAAATAGGTCGTTTTGAGACTTATATATTTTATAAAATTTACGAAACATTTAAATGTTTTAAAATATTATATAAGTCAGTTAAAATCCACGAGCCCGTATTCCTCCAGCCTTTTGTCAATAAGTTTCCGGTCGGGGAAATAGCGCTCGAGTTCGCGGTAAAAGGCTTTTGAATGGTCCATGTGTTTTAAGTGGCAAAGCTCGTGCGTTATAATATAATCAATGAGCCTTGTCTCGCAGCGCAGCAGGTGGACAGACAGGCTTATAGTCCGCTTAGCCGGGTTTATGCTGCCCCACCTCGTCAGCATGTTCTTTGCCGTTATGCGGAATTCGTTTGCTGTGAACGCGGGCAGCAGTATATCGAGCCTTTGCCTGAAAAGCTCGTCGGCAGTCCTCTTCGACCACCGCATAAAGAGGGCCCTTATCTTATCTTTTCCGTAATCCCGCGGAACGTACAAAACAAGCGTGCCGGCAATAAACTGCGCGCGTGCGCGCCCGGAAACTGCTATCTGCAGCTTTGTCTCTTTTCCGAGGTGCCGGAACGTTTCGCCGCTTATATAACCTGCCGGGTAAAAGCAACGCCTTTTTTTATTTATCTTATCGAGATTCGAGCGGATCTTATCGATGTTTTCACTGACGAAGCAGTCTATCCTGCTCTGCGCCGTGCGGCGGGGAGCGGAAACTATGACTTCCGAAGCGCCGGTGACGCGGATGCGTATGTTCCTTATGTTCTTTCTTACGAGCGTATAATCGAGGAAAGCGCCGTTATAAGTATCATCCATCCCATGATTATAATATAAACCTCTTGTTTAAGGAATATATACATTATCGAATCGGCAATAAATCTGCTGAATCGATTTTTTATGCCGCTTTTCGGACAAAATAACTTCGGTGCTTAAAAGTGTGTAATAAAACAGCCTATCCTCAAATATGATTCGATGAGGAAGGTGAAGAGGCAATGAGAAGAATATCGGCGAATGAAGGAAAAGTTTTTTTATTGATCGCGGGCTTTATAGCGGCCGTGTTCGTATTCTCGGGGCTCTTTTCATCTAAAAGACCTGAGATAAAAACGCCCCCGGATATAACCATAGTGGTCGAGAAGACGCAGTATGTTAACGTATATACAAACAAGAAAACAGAGAAGATGGATATGGAAGATTATCTCGTGGGAGTGGTCGCCGCGGAGATGCCCGCGTCTTTCGAGCCTGAGGCCCTAAAAGCGCAGGCTGTCGCCGCGAGGACTTACACGAGTTATATAAAGAAACACGGGGGGTGCTCTTCGCGCGCGGGGGCCGACATATGCACGAGGAGCAACTGCTGCCAGGCGTATCTTTCCAGGGAGGATATGGAGAAGCGATGGGGAAGCAATATGGGCAAATACCTGGAGAAAGTAGAAAACGCGGTATACTCCACAAGGGGCAAAAAGATATATTACGGCGAAGAAGAGATACAGGCGTTTTATCACGCGTGCTCGGGAGGGTGGACGGAAGACTGCGCTAACGTGTATTCGGAAGACCTGCCGTATCTTAAGAGCGTGAAAAGCGGCGGGGAAGAAGGCTATTCCCATTTTTACGGGGAAGTCGCGGTGGCCCCGGCAAAGTTTATAAGCGCAATGAAAGAATATTCGCCGAGCATAAAGATCGATAAAAGCAGCCTTGCCGGAAGCATAGGGGAAATAAAACGGTTCGGCAGCGGCAGGGTGGAGAGCATAAAGATAGGAAACGAATATTTTACCGGAAGGGAGGTACGCACGATCTTTTCCCTCAACTCGGCGGAATTTACCGTTGAAGTATCGGATAAAGTCGTATTCGAGACCAAAGGCTTCGGGCACGGGGTGGGGATGAGCCAGGACGGCGCGGACGCCATGGCAAAGCAGGGCGCGGATTATATCGGTATACTTGAGCATTATTACACCGGCGTAACAGTAAAATAACACAAATATAAGAATAAAAAACAAGGATCTTGATTTCACACATTTACACTCCTTTTTCCCTTTTTGGTATTTTTTTATCTGAAAAGGGGAATTATTATACCGTGGAGGTGTGAAATCATGAGTTTCAAAAGTGTCAAGGATAATATTTTTAAAAAAGTGAGTAAAGAGAACTTAAAAAGTTTCTTTCAGAAACAGGGCCTTTATGTCCTCATCTTTTTATGCGTAGTTGCGGCGGGAATAACAGCCATAATTGCATGGCCTAAGAGTAATAACGAACAGATAGGCGATAAAAATGAAGGCGCGGCCGTAATAGAAGCCCCTTCGCTTTCTGACGAGATCGCGAAGATGACTCCTATTCCGAAAATAACGATATCGCCAAGCCCGAGCGCCTCGCCGTCGGTTTCGCAGCCGGCAGTGCAGAACGGCAGCGGAAAGATGACGCTTAAAAAACCGGTGAACGGGCAAATAATAAATAAATATTCAGTCGACAGCGCCGTGCCGTTCTCGGCATTAGGGATATGGATGACGCATAACGGAGTAGACATAAGAGCGGACGAAGGGACGCCTGTAACGGCTGCGCTTTCGGGGACAGTAGCCGATGTGTGGACGGATGAATCGTGCGGAGGCACCGTAGTTATCGAGCATTCGGGCAATACGAAAACGGTGTATTGCGGCCTCAAAAATATAGCGGTAAAGAAAGATGACAAGGTGAACACCGGGCAGAAGATAGGCGAGATAGGCGAGATGCCCAAAGAGCTCGATCTCTCGTTCCACCTGCATTTTGAATATATCGTAGAACCTGTGTATAAAAACGGAGAAATGATAGGCGGGTGGAAAGACCCGGAAAAGTATTTTTCTAAATGACCTGGCAAAGGCCGCCCCTATTGACAGTTGTTCAAAGGGGCGGTTTTTTATAAAAAGGAACTATGATCTTACGCGGGTGAAGAGGCCACTGTCGGTACGGGCGTAAATTCCGGGGCGGTTTCCTGCGAAGGGATATCGGTGGGAACGGTTATCGACTCTATCTTTATTTTCCCGCCGTCCCCGGGGAATATCGGTATATCGAACACAAATATACCAAACGCGATAACGCAGACGATAACGAATATGCCTATCGCAACAGTAGCCGCCTTATAGTTTGCGCCGCCTCGTTGTATCCTCTCTTCCTCCCCATACCGGGCTTTATGCGGTTTTTTGTTTCGCGGAGTAAAAGAAAAATCTTCGTCTTCGGCAAATATATTCGCTTCTTTGGCGGACGGCCTGGGCTTTGGGGCGGAGGCCCGCACCTTTATAGTCCTCCGCGATTTTTCTTTCAGCGAGATACCGCAATGCCTGCAGAACTCAACGCCGTCGCGGTTCATATATCCGCAGTTTTTACAGACCATTTTGACCCTCCGGATATTTGGCTTAAACTCTTTGACTGATTTTTTACTTTATAATGTCCGTTTTCATAAAGTCCCGAAGCGCGGGAGGCACTTCGACGCTTCCGTCCCCAAGCTGGTAATTTTCGAGTATGGCCGCCACAGTGCGCCCGACGGCCAATCCGCTGCCGTTGAGCGTGTGGACGAATTCCAGCCTGCCCTCGCCGCCGCGGTATTTGATATTCGCGCGCCTCGCCTGGAAGTCGAGGAAATTAGAGCATGACGATATTTCCACATACCTGCCGTAGCTCGGCATCCATACCTCGAGGTCGTATGTTTTAGCTGACGTAAACCCCAGATCTTTCGTGCACAGTATCACTATACGGTACGGGAGGCCTAATTTCTGCAGCACTTTCTCGGCGTCTTTTACGAGGCTCTGGTGCTCGGCCTCGGAATCTTCCGGCCTTGTGAACTTAACGAGCTCGACTTTGTTGAACTGGTGCTGGCGGATGAGGCCGCGCGTGTCCCTGCCCGCGCTGCCCGCCTCCGAGCGGAAGCAGGCGCTGTAGGCCGTATGGTATACGGGCAGCTTGTCCATCACGCTGTCCCTGTACATATTCGTAACGGGCACTTCTGCCGTGGGCACAAGAAAATACTCCGTATCTTTTACTTTAAACGAGTCTTCCTCAAACTTGGGGAGCTGCCCGGTCCCCATCATGGAACTGCGGTGCACCATGAAAGGCGGGAACACTTCGGTGTACGGGCCTTCGAGGGTATGCGTGTCTATCATGAAGCTTATGAGCGAACGCTCCAGCCTGCTTCCAAGGCCTTTGTAGAACGTGAACCTCGCGCCCGTTACTTTCGCTGCGGTCTCGAAATCGAGTATGCCGAGCGCGGTGCCGATATCCCAGTGCGCCTTAGGGGCAAAATCGAACTTGCGCGGCTCGCCCCATCTTTTGACCTCTGCGTTGTCGGCGTCGCTCTCGCCCAAGGGCACTTCGGGCAGCGGAACGTTGGGGGTAGTCAGAAGTATGTTGTCAATACGCGCTTCTATTTCGGCAAGCTCAGTATCGGCGGCTTTTATCTGCTCGGCAACGAGCTTCATTTCCGCAAACAGCGGCTCAACGTCTTCTCCCGCTTTTTTGCGCTGCGGGATAGATTTTGAAACCTCGTTGCGGCGTGCCTTCATCGCCTCGTTTTCGGCTATGAGCTTCCTGCGCTTCTCGTCGAGCCCGAGTATCTCTTCTACTGCGCCTGTAACTCCCCGTTTATTAAGCCCTTCCCTTACTTCATCGGGGCTTGTCCTTATCCTTTTGATATCCAGCATGTTTTTGCCTTCCTACATCCTCTCGGGTGCGCCCACTCCTATAAGCGAGAGCCCCGTCTTAATGACAGTCTTTACGCATTCCGCGAGCATCAGCCTTGCCGCGCTCCCCGGCAGGTCTTCGGTTATTATCCTGTGTTCATAGTAATATTTGTTCATAGCTTTGGCAAGCTCGGTTATATGCTTTGTTATTATATACGGCTCGTTTTTCCCGCACGCGCGCAATACGGTCTCGGGGAACGAATAGAGCAGCTTTGCCGCGGCAAACGCCTCTTCGTTATCGAGCGCGGAGAAATCTTTACTTTCCGCCGTGTAGTCGAACCCGGCGCGGCGCAGCAGGCTGCAGCACCGGGCATGGGTATACTGCACATACGGGCCGGTCTCCCCGTCGAAATTCAGCACGCGGTCGAACGAGAACGTTATATCCTTTATGCGCGCCGCCGAGAGAGTGTCGAAAACCACGGCTCCCACGCCTACTATCTTCGCCGCTTCCTCTTTGTTCTCGAGCCCGGGCGATTTCTCTTCTATAATGGAGAGTGTCTTTTCAACCGCTTTATCGAGCACGTCCTTTAAAAACACGACTTTGCCTTTTCTTGTAGAGAGCGTGCCGTCTTCGAGCGAGACCATTCCGAACGCGACGTGCTCTAAGTCTTTCGCCCACTCGTGCCCCATCAGCTCTATTACTTTAAAAAGCTGCTTGAAGTGAAGATTCTGCTGGTACG
>CAZDZY010000048.1:0-4910 GCA_964510055.1 uncultured Christensenellaceae bacterium | reverse complement strand
AAGCGAGCATTCCAATCCATTCTGCTGCCCGGGACCACATATAGGCATTTATCAAAATCGTACGTTTTTTTGCGGTAAAACGCCGCCGCAAGGTCGCGCGTGGCGTACAGCGTCGCCCCGTCCGATTTGAGTATAATGCAGGGGGGGAGGTCGAACTTGTCGAGCCGTACTACATACGCGCCGTCTGAAAACTCAAGCAGGTCTTTCGCTTTGAGTTCGTCCACCACCGGCTGCATCTTGTCGTTGTAGAAGCTTTCGCCCGCGTAGCTGTCGAATTCGACGCCCAGCATGTCATATATAACTTTTACTTCTTTGAGTGTTAACTCCTTGAACCAATTGAATATGCGGAGCGCTTCTTCGTCCCCGTCTTCTATTTTCTTGAACCACGCGCGCCCCTCGTCGTTGAGGCTCTCGTCCTTCTCCGCTTCGGTGTGGAACTTTACGTACAGTTCGAGCATCTCGTTTATAGAGTCTTTGTTTATAGCTTCGTCGCTGCCCCATTTTTTATATGCCGCTATGAGCTTGCCAAACTGGGTGCCCCAGTCGCCCAAATGGTTTATTCCCACGGGCTTGTACCCTAAAAACTTATATATCTTGCCGAGCGAGTTGCCTATTACGGTGGTAGACAGGTGGCCTATATGAAAAGGCTTGGCTATGTTTATAGAAGAATAATCTATGCACACGGTCCGCCCGAGGCCGATATCGGCGCTTCCGAAAGCTTCGCCCTTTCCGCTCACTTCGAGGAGCGTATCCTTTATGAACGACTGCCTGTCAACAAAGAAATTGATATAAGCCCCGGCAACTTCGGTTTTTGAAACAAACGAAGGAAGCGAAAGCTTTCCGCAGAGCTCCTGCGCTATTACAGCGGGAGATTTTTTGAGCTCTTTTGCCAGCTTGAAGCAGGGAAAGGCGTAGTCTCCCCTCGATGCTTCGGGCGCCTCGATAAGAGGGTAAATTTCTTCTGCTGGCATACCCGCGGCTGCAGCTATTAATTTTGAGATCTCATTTTTATAGTCCATCGGTTACCTCGTTTGTTAATGAAGAATATATCACAGGCAATCGGCCAAATCAACGCTGCCGGCTAATTAAGATCCAGTACGTACAGCTTTATGATGCCTATATACTCGCGCATATAATCGTTTATTGCTATATACCACGGCGTAGGCGCGGGTATGCCGTAAGCCTTTATGCCGCTGTTTTCCGCGAGCTTCACCGAGCGGAATATGTGGAACCCGCTTGTGGCTATTACTGCGGTCATCTCTTTATCCGGGTACATCGTTTTCATGACAGCGGCGCTGTTCGCCATGTTTTCTTTAGTGTCGTACGAATCAGGCTCTTCCGCTATCCTCGAAGGGTCCACTCCTTTGGATACGAGGTAATCTTTCATGGCCGACGCTTCGGTAACCGGCTCGTTCTTCCCCTGCCCGCCCGATACGATGCAGACGGTGTTTTCGTGCTCCACCAGATAATCGTATGCTGCGTCCAGCCTGTTCATAAGCGTCAGCGTCAGCTTCCCGTCGGGGAATATGCCGCATCCCGGTACTATCACGAAACTGACTTCCTCTTCCGGCAGATGGCTGCCCGCAGATGCGATGATGAGAGTTTCTATAAACGCGAACGAAATCACGCCCAGCACTATAATTATTGTTACTATTATCCTTAAAACCTTTATTTTTATTATGTGCCCTGGGCGAAGCAGTTTTATGAGCGCGTAAGTAATAAAAACGACGCCCGCGCACCCGGGGATAAGCGTGCCGATACTTATGCCGGTGGATACGCATATCGCTATGCCTGTGGCCGTGAGCCCGACGATCCCCAAAACCAAAACAACCATATAAAATATCTTTTTAAGCATAAGGCTATTTTATATGCTCCCGCCCGATATGACAATGTTTTTATCGGAAAGTACAATAAAAACAGCCCGCGCATTTATATGGCGGGCAATATCCGGCTCTTGCGCCTGCATGAACGTGGTATCCATCGCAGGCACGGGCATTTAGTACATTAATGTCTATTTTTTATTGCCTAAAGAAATGATCAGCTTCCTGCCGCTGAATGAAATAATACTTCTGTTTCGGGCTTTACCCAAGCTCCTGTCCCTTACGATATCCCCCGTCCTGAAAACAGACAGCATGACGCCTATCAGTATCAGGTTTATAAAGGTCGCGGTATTACCTTGTGAAACGAGCGGTAAAGATATCGGGGCTGTCAATTGCAAGCCAAGATTCGTTATAACATAACCGGCTGCCTGCAGGGAGAATGTGATCATTACCGAAAGCGACACGAAAAGGGCAAGGTTGCTTTTCTGTTTGAAGCAGAGCATAAAGCTTTTAACAATGAAGAACAGCAGCAGGCCCATAACGATAATAAAAGCTATCCAGTCAAAATTATAAATCAAATATGTTAAGAGATAATCGGTATCGTTGCCATGCCAATGCATTGCGGCGGATATATCACCATGCCCGAAGAATTTTGACGCGCCAAGCAGCAACCTAGTCTGAGAACCGATAAAGCCAGCCCCCGTTGGGTCTGCCGACGGATCAAAGGCGGCCTTGATCCTCTCCAATCTATAGTCAGCTTGAAATATATATGCCGCTGCCAACAAGAGGGTAATAACTACCGGAACTAAAACAAGCAGGTATCCGCCCAGTTTTTTTACGCCGAACCATCCCTTTGAAATGGCTGTGCATAAAATGACGAAACCCGAGACAGCGAATAGTAAAAAGCACGAAGACGACGGTATGAAAAGGATACCGCATAACGGAACAAAAAAGGCAAAGCCGCAGAGGATTATTCCCCAGTAGCCTTTGTTTCTTGCGGCGTAGACGATCGCGGCAAAGCCGAGCGGAAACAGAAGCGGCAGAAAAGCTGTATAAAACGAGACGCCGTTGATTACCGGCGAGACAAAAAGCGAGGCAACGGATAAAGCAAGCATGGCGAAGTATATCGTTTTCGGATATTTCCCGATAATGGAGAAGTCCGCAAAGTAAACCGCCAGCATGGCCGCAAAACCGGCAGCGGCAGAGATAAGCGACGGCGCGAGCCACTGCCCGGTGTTATTATTGATAATAAATATCCTTATAAAAAAGCCGATGAATAAAAGCACTGCCGTTAAAATCAACATGCCCCATTGCGGTTTCGGGCGGTGCGTGCGGTCAAGCTGTGCTCCTACAATAACGGGGTCGCCCATCTGGGCTATGGCGTTATCGGTGGCAGCGGCTTCATCAGCGCCATCGGCGATATAAGCATCCCTTTGGTCCGTAAGGTGGTTTTCGATCTCTTCAGTAATAACGAAGTGGGCTTTTTTCCATCTTATCTGATCGCAGACAGATTTCGAGTATTCCTTTATCTTTTCAAACGGCTGCATAGCTTACACCTCCGCACAGCACTTTTTCGACCGCTTTCGAATAAGACGCCCATTCCGTTTGCTTTTCTTTCAGCAGCTTTTTCCCTTTATTGGTGAGGTGATAATATTTCCTTATTCTTTCGCTGTCCGCGTTATCGTCGTACGAGCTCACTACGCCGTCGCGCTCGAGGTTGTGCAGTATAGGATACAGCGTTCCGGCTTTCAGATTGAACGTGTTGTCGGACTTTTTGGAGAGCTCGTCGATCATCTGATACCCGTACATATCTTTATCCTCGATAAGTTTCAGTATCAGCATAGTCGTATTTCCCGCCAATAGACCTTTATCTGCAGCCATATAGAACCTCCGATATATAGATGATCTATATATATGATATATCGATTATCTATATATGTCAACAGGAAAATATAACTTTATAACCAAAAAATAAACTTTGATATACATCGTTTGAGAAGTATAATGATGTGAGCCTTGATTACCTTGCCGGATTTTCAAATAATAAAACCCTATATGTTGATGATAATAAATAAGCATTCAAAGGCTTCACCTCAAGGGGAGCCGGAGACGAGCGCAGCGAGACTGATGAAGTGTCTTTGCGTAGCACAGCAAAACTTATGAGGTGCAGTAGATGAACGAACCGCACAATCCTAAACTGACCGGAAATGCCCGAAGACTTCGAAGGGAAATGACCAAAGAGGAGCGGCATCTGTGGTATGATTTTTTAAAGGATTTGTCTGTTCCTGTTAAGCGACAAAAGGTATTCGGCAAGTACATCGTTGACTTCTATTGCGCCTCTGCGAAACTGGTCATAGAACTTGACGGTTCGCAGCATTTTGAAGCTTCAGGTATTGAAGCAGACAAAGTCCGGGATGATTACCTTCATGGACTTGGACTTAGTGTTAAACGGTATTCAAATGCAGACGTAAATAAACAGTTTGAAAGCGTATGTTCTGATATTTATAATTTTATATTTGATAGAGGCAAGTGACACCTCATTCGCGGTGGACATCACAGACATGGATAGGAATAAAGGCTTCACCTTGAGGGGAAGCTGGCGAGCGCAGCGAGACTGATGAGGTGTCTTTGAATGGTACAGCAAGATTAGCAAGCTAAGCAAATGAACGAGTTGTACAATTCGGGGTGAATGTTTTTACGGATTTAGTCCCAAAGGTAAGTAATATTCCAATGTAGTTATAAATACACAGTTTGATAACGTATGGTCTGAAATCATTAGTTTTATATTCCTTACAAGTGAGTAACACCTCATCCGGCACTCCGTGCCACCTTCCCCTCAAGGTGAAGGCTTTAGTCTTATTGTATAAAATATATTTTGGGATCACAGTTACCTTTAGGAGAACAAGACAAATTTAAAACTGCTGTCGGGTATTTTATAACGGCTTTGTTTCCCTGTCCATTATTCCTATAAGCTTTGTAAGCCCGCGCAGCGCAGTCTCAATCTGCGCCTGATCAGGCTGTCGCGTGAATATCTTCCGCTGCGTTCCCATGCCGAAGCGCAGTAACCATCTGAGCCACTTCTTCTTACGT
>CAZDZY010000047.1:0-22446 GCA_964510055.1 uncultured Christensenellaceae bacterium | reverse complement strand
ATTAATGACCTCACAAAATATATTAAGACCCCCTTTACATTGGTCGTGATGAAAATCGCGACTCTTTTTTTGCCCTGATTGCCGGTATTGCATACATGCCGATAATAAATTATACTTAGGGAAAGAAAAAGGAGCTTAAATGGCAAAAACATTGATGGCTGTCGACGGAAACAGCCTGCTTCACAGGGCATTTTATGCCCTGCCCATACTTAGCAATTCCAGCGGAGATTATACGAACGCCGTTTACGGGTTCTTTTCGATGCTGATAAACGCTCTTGGTACCGTAAAGCCTGATTATATCGCCGTAGCGTTCGATAAAAAAGGGAAAACGTTCCGCCATAAAATGTACGGAGAATACAAGGGAACGCGCAAACCTACTCCGGATGAGCTGATACCCCAGTTCAGTCTGCTTAAGGAATCACTTGAAGAAATAGGCATTGCAACTCTCGAACTCGAAGGATACGAGGCTGACGACATACTCGGGGTGCTTTCATGTCTTGCGGCAAAAAAAGGCATGTCGTCCGTCCTCCTGACAGGGGATAAAGACGCTTTCCAGCTTATATCGGATTCATGCAAAGTGATGCTTACGAGAAAAGGGGTAAGCGAGTTAGAGGTTTTTGACGCCGAAAAGCTTAAGAACGAATACGGCCTGACCCCATCGCAGATAGTCGATCTGAAGGGTTTTATGGGCGATAGCTCCGATAACATCCCGGGCGTGCCCGGGATAGGGGAAAAGACTGCGCTGAAACTGCTGCAAACATACAAAACTATGGACGGCGTATATGATAAGCTTTCTGAAATAGCGGGAAAGATGAATGAAAAACTCCGGGAAAACAGGGAGCTTGCATATCTTAGCAGGACTCTCGCCTTAATCGATGTTAACGCTCCTTTAGAGGTATCGCTCTCTTCGCTGGAGTTCAGAGAATTTACGGCAAACACAGCGGGAAAAACATTTAAAAAACTTGAATTCGTATCTTTGCTCAAACGGCTGGGCAGCGAAATAACCGAAAACGAAGAAGAACCCCAACATGTTGAACAAACAGAAATAAACGACATTGATTCGCTTAAGAAGGCGTTGTCCCAAATCCCCGACAAAGAATATATAGCGATCGATTTCGGGGACGATATAACGTTTTCGTTTTCAGGCGATAAAGAATATATAATAAAGTCGGAGTATTCCCTGCTTAACGTAGACTTCACGCGCGAGATAATAATAAAGGAGCTAAAGCCGTATCTTGAAGACCGCAATATAAGTAAATTACTGCACGACGCAAAGCAGGCGATACCGATGCTTAAATCTTATGGAATAGATATGCGCGGGCTGCTGTTTGATACGAAGCTTGCGGAATATGCCATAAACCCGGGTTCACAGAGTTTCGAGCTGCGTTCTTTGCGCGAGAAGTATGGTGTCGGCGGCAGCGCCGCCGCGATCGCCAATTTCTACGGAATTCAGAAGAAAAAACTGAAGGAAGACGGGCTGGGGTTCGTATACGATAAAATCGAAGCGCCTTTAATGAAAGTCCTTCTGGATATGGAGGAGACCGGATTCAGGATAGACCTTGCGGAACTTAACAGCTATTCTTCGAAGCTCTCCGCAGAGATAGATGCGCTGACGGCTAAAGTATACGAGCTTTGCGAATACAGCAATTTCAATATAAATTCAACAAAGCAGCTTGGGCAGGTGCTCTTTGAACGGCTGGCCCTTCCAGCAGGCAAAAAGAAAAAAACAGGATATTCGACAGATATAGAAGTGCTTGAGAAGCTTTCGGGAAAGCACCCGGTAATAGATAAGATAATTGAATACCGAAGGCTGACCAAGCTGAAAAGCACATACCTTGACGGCCTCAGGAGCATTGCGGACAGAAACGGATTCGTACATACCACGTTTATGCAGATATCAACAGTGACGGGGAGGATATCGAGCAAGGAGCCAAATCTTCAGAATATACCGGTGCGCTCGCAGGAAGGGAAGGAGATACGCAGGCTGTTCCTGCCTTCTTCAAACAAAAGGAAGCTAGTAACGGCAGATTACTCGCAGATAGAGCTTCGGATACTTGCGTCGATATCCAAAGACAGCGTTATGAAAAACGCCTTTATGTCCGGAATAGACATACACTCGCGAACAGCCTCAGAGGTATTCGGGGTGCCTCTCGGAAGCGTGACCGAAGCGATGAGGAGGAGCGCAAAAGCCGTAAATTTCGGGATCGTGTACGGAATAAGCGATTTCGGGCTATCGCGCAATTTAGGGATACCGGTAAAAACTGCGGCTGAATATATAAGGAAGTACCTTGCCCGGTTTTCGGGTGTAAAGGAATACATGGATAGCATCAAAGAGAAAGCAAAGGCAGACGGGTATGTTACCACGCTGCTGGGCAGGCGCAGGTACC
Organism: uncultured Christensenellaceae bacterium; assembly: GCA_964510055.1. GTDB lineage: Bacteria > Bacillota > Clostridia > Christensenellales > SZUA-584 > DTFZ01. The sequence goes on along the minus strand of CAZDZY010000047.1, from coordinate 20,059 downwards.
TCCCCGAACTGAAATCGAAGAATTACAGCGTCCGTTCGTTCGGGGAGCGCGCGGCGCTCAACACACCCATACAGGGGACAGCGGCCGATATAATCAAGCTTGCGATGATAGAAGTATCAAAGCGGCTTGAAGAAGGCGGTTTTGATTCGAAACTCATTCTTCAGGTACATGACGAACTGATAATAGACACGGCGGAAAGCGAAGTTTTTGCGGTCGGCAGCCTGCTCAAGGATTGCATGGAGAATACTTATAAGCTTGACGTACCTCTTATCGCAGAGGTTTCGTCAGGCGATAACTGGCTGGACGCGAAATGAATAAAAACGTAAAAAGCAATATACTTATAGGTATAACAGGCGGCATAGGCTCGGGGAAGACAGTTATAAGCGATTACCTTTCCGGACTGGGGGAAAACGTTATATACTCCGACGAAACGGCAAGGGCAGCGGTAATGCCGGGAAAAAAGGGATACGAAAGAATTAAAAAAGAGTTTGGAGACGAGTTCTTCCAGGCAGAAGGCCTGCTCGACAGAAAAAAGCTGGCCGCGTATGTTTTCGACAAAAAAGACAGGCTTGAGAAGCTCAACGCCATTTTGCACCCGATAATACTTGACATGATATATAAAGAAGCGGAATCCTTAAGAGGAAGGGTATTTATCGAAGTTCCGCTGCTCATACAATCGGGAATGCATAAAAAAATGGATTTAGTCTGGGTAGTTATTGCAGACAGGGATACAAGGAAAAAACGTATAAAGATAAGAGACGGACTTGGCGATACGCTTATCGAGCAGCGGATGAAAGCCCAGATGAGCGATGAAGATATGGCGGCGTATGCGGACGAGATAATAGAAAACAGCGGAAACGTTCAGGAACTGTATGGAAAGATCGACGCGCTGCTAAAAAAGCCTGAATACGGGGTCCCCGGCAAGACGTGAGGCTTGACGGGGCAATAATACGGGGTCCCCGGCAAGACGTGAGACGTGACGGGGCAATAATACAATGTAATCGAATAAGAGGAGAGATATGGGAAGCTCAAAAGATAAAAGAAAGCCGATCCTTAGCTTAAAAGCATGGACGATTATCTGTTTGGTGCTGATATGTGCTGCAGCTGTTATTTTAAGAGGAATAATCGTATATGAACTCTACCCTCTTGAATATAAAGAGGAGATAGCCGCTTCGAGCGCGGAATACTCGCTGGATAAATATATTGTATGCGCCGTCATATATACGGAGAGCCATTTTAACGATAACGCAAAATCGGGAAAAGGCGCAATTGGATTGATGCAGATAATGCCCGAAACGGGGAAGTGGGCCGCGGGTAAAATGGGATTGGAAGGATATTCTGCAGATATGCTTTCCGACCCTGAAATCAATATTGAGATAGGATGCTGGTATCTTAACTACCTTCATGGCATATTCGGGGATGATACAAGAAAAATATTGGCGGCTTATAACGCAGGGCCCGCGAACGTAAAGGATTGGACAAAGAGCGACGGTTCGCTTGGGGACATACCGTATAAAGAAACAAAGCAGTATCTTGAGAGAGTTCTGAGGTATTATGAGATATACAAGGGCTTATACAAAGATTTTTAAAATAACGAAATTACTCCTGGCTTTCATCATGGTGTTATCTGCAGGGGCTTGCGGAATGGTACCTGTAACACAGCAGGGAGACCTTGATATAGCGCAATATACCCTGCCGCCTGTTGCCCAAAGCCCTGTGCCTATAGAAGGCGGAGAGCTGAAATTTCCCATACCCAGGATCGGAACGGACAGCGATCGCAATTCGCTCAACCCTCTCAAAGTAAAGAACGTTGAGCTTTTCAATTTGTTTTCTCTTATATACGAGCAGCCGGTAAGAATAGACGCTGACGGCACCGCCGAACCCGAGCTTGCAAGGACATGGGAGGTGGACAGCACGGGAAAAGTGTGGACGTTTCACTTAAGAGAAGGGGTAAACTGGCAGAACGAAAGCGGCGAGTTCACTTCTGAAGACGTTATATATACAATAGATAAAATAAAGGATTACTCCGAGGATGAATCAGTTTTTGCCGGGTATAAAGATATATTGAAAAAATGTAAGGCGGTCGATGATTACACGGTAGAAATAACCCTTTCGGAGCGAGGAAACGCCGCGATATATTTCATGACTTTTCCCGTACTCTGTAAATCTTATTGTAAAGACGGAGATATCGACACGCTGGCTCCTATGGGTACCGGCCCCTATAAAGTTGAGAGTTTTGAAGCCGGCGTACAGATGGATCTTAAGCCGAACGAAATATGGTGGCGGCAGCCGCCCTATATTCAGAAGCTTACGGCTGTATGTTATGAAGACCATAACATGGAATTAAACGCGTTTGAGCAGGGCCTTTTGGATTTTATGACAACGTCGACGATCTCAGTCGGCATATATCAAAAAAGAGGCATAAAAGAATTTGCTGATTATTTGACTCGCTATTATGACTGCCTTGTGCCCAACACTAAAAACGGATTTTTCAGCGACATCGATATGCGGCGCGCGCTTTCGTATGCCCTTGATAAACGGGATATCGTTTCACAGGCGCTTTTAGGGCACGCCGTTGCGGCGGACTATCCCGTTGCTCCTGATTCATACCTTTCGGGCGGATCTATAAATACGTACGAATATAACACCCAGAAAGCGGCTGCACTTTTTGAACAGGCCGGATGGAAAGACAGGAACAGAGACGGAACGCTGGAAAGAGTAGACGGCACGCAAATAACCGACCTTACGATAAAACTTCTGGTGCCGTTGAATAATGATGACCCATACAGGAGCGATGTTGCGGAGAATATCGTTTACCAGCTCAAACAGTGCGGAGTAAAGGTGGAGATAGAGCCACAGGAATACGACACATATGTGCAAAGCCTGAATGCGGGAAACTTTGAACTAGCGCTTTGTTCGTTCTACCTTGATCAAAATCCGGACGTATCGTTCATGATAGGGTCGGACGGAGACAGAAATTACGGCGGATTCAGCGATAGCGAAATGGATACGATGTTTGAGAACTGCAAGTCAGCGCTCAGCGATGATGAAATGAAGACTGCCTATCTTGCCTTAGAAAGTAAATTCATGGATTCTGTTCCGCAGATAAGCCTGTATTTCAGAACAAACGCGCTGCTATACGACGCGTCTGTCAATATAACGGGCAGTATGGGGGAAACGAACGTATATACGAATATCGCGCAGTGGTACCTTTATATCAAAGAGTCGGATGCATAAAATGTCCGAAATAATTACAAGCTTCAGCAATGAATTTGTAAAATACGCGAGAAGCCTAAAGAACAAAAAAGCGCGATCTCAAAATGGTGCTTTTTTGGTCGAAGGGGAAAAATGCGTGACCGAGCTTGCAGAGAACATGCCGGAAACGGCGCAGAACGTTGTTGTTATCGAAGGAAAGTATCAGAAGCTTACGAAAAAGTTGCGCGAAGCAGGCGCAAAAGTTTTTTTTGTAAGCGAGAGCGTTCTTGATTCCATCAGCGAGGCAAAAACTCCTCAGGGAATAGCCGCCATTGCCCTGATGCCGGCATACAGCCGCGTTGATACGGGATTTATAGTGATGCTTGACGATGTGCAGGATCCGCAGAATGTCGGAACAATAATCAGGACAGCTGACGCCGCCGGCTGCTCGTGCGTAGTCCTCTCGGAGGAATGCGCCGACTGTTTCTCGCCCAAAGCAGTCAGGGCTTCTATGGGCAGCATATTCCATATACCTGTTACAAGAGCATTTCTGCCCGATTATATAAGAATGCTGGCCGCAAATGGCCATGAGATAGTATGCGCGGATATCCGCGGGGATACCGAATTCAAATTAAACTGGAATAACACATGCCTTATCATAGGCAACGAATCGCGCGGTGTTTCGGAAGATATACGAAAGCTTTCTGCAAAGATGGTTAAGATACCTATGTACGGTAAAGCGGAAAGCCTGAACGCCGCGGTTGCCGCAGGCATACTTATATATAAAATACGCACTTGAAATATCTGCAAAAGTTATGCTATAATTCTTAAAAATGCGATGAGGTCTGAGCAGTATCTTTGCAAGGTTGCGGGTAAAAGAGACATGGCGCTATGGCTGAGAGCCCATGCCCGCATGCAAAGAGAACATTCGCAGACCAAGCAGCCATAGTGCCGGGAAAAACCCGCGAGACTTTCTAAAGGCGCTGTTTGGACGGCCGTTCCGTTATAACGCAAAAGGCTCTGAAGCAGAGCAAATTTGGGTGGTACCGCGGACTTTCGCCCCAAGGCGAAGGTTTTTTTATTTGCAGCGATCAATAATATAAACATGATTTTGTGTATATCGGAAGGAGAAATGAATGGACAACGGACTTGACCTTGAGGAGCTAAAGAAACTGGCGCTCACAAGTATACAAAGCTGCCAAAGCCTTGATGGCCTTGAAGATATCCGAATCAGGATTTTAGGCAAAAAGGGCGAGCTTACAGCCGCGCTCAGGGGAATGAAGGATATACCTGAAAAGGAGCGCCCCGCTTTCGGCAAAAGAGTGAATGAGATAAGGGACGCCGTTACGCAGGCTTTGGAGAGCAAACAAACTGAGTTGAAGCTGTCCGGAAAGGATAAAAGGTTTGAAGACGAAGCTATAGATATAACGCTGCCCGGAAAGAAACGGGATATAGGCGCGCTTCATCCGCTTACAAAAACCTATTACGAGATAAGGGATATCTTTGTCAGCATGGGTTTCGAAGTAGTGGACGGACCGGAGGTAGAACTGGAAAAGTATAATTTTGAAATGCTCAATGTACCGAAAGACCATCCGTCAAGAGACATGCAGGATACTTTCTACATTTCGGATGACGTAGTTTTGAGAACTCAGACATCTCCCGTTCAAATAAGGACGATGCTCCGCCAAAAGCCGCCGATCCGGATGATATGCCCCGGCAGGGTATACAGGAAGGACGAAGTCGACGCAACGCACTCGCCTGTATTCAATCAGGTCGAAGGGCTTGTGGTCGACAAGGGCATAAGCCTCGCGCATCTCAAAAGCACATTAGACGTTTTCCTTAAAGGATTGTACGGCGGGGAAACAAGAACAAAGTTTAGGCCGGGGTATTTCCCGTTTACGGAACCCAGCGCTGAGGTCGACGCGACCTGCTCAAAATGCCATGGCAAAGGCTGCACGGCATGCAAAGGCACGGGTATGATAGAAGTCCTCGGATGCGGCATGGTACATCCGAATGTCCTGAAAGTATGCGGGATCGATCCGGAAATTTATTCGGGATTCGCGTTTGGGCTGGGGCTTGACAGGCTTACAAATATCAAATACGGAATAACCGATATCAGGCTTTTATTCGAGAACGATATCAGGTTTTTAGAACAGTTCAAATAGGGAGGGACAAAAATGATAGCTCCATACAGATGGCTTCGTGATTACGTCGATATAGATATAATGCCGGACGAACTTGCGAAAAAGCTTATAATGACAGGATGCCAGGTGGAAGGATATAAAGAACTGGGCGCCGATATCAGGGATGTAGTGGCAGGGAAGATACTTTCAATAAGCAAACACCCCGACGCCGATAAACTATCAGTCTGTTCAGTAGATATTGGCGAGGATGAACCGCTGCAGGTAGTATGCGGAGCGGGGAATATTTTTGAAGGCGCTCTTGTGCCCGTAGCGAAAATAGGCGCCCGGCTCCCGGGCGGCATATATATAAACAAAAGCAAGTTAAGGGGCATCTTTTCCTGCGGGATGCTCTGCTCCGGGCGCGAACTCGGCCTGACAGCCTCCGATTACCCTGGCGCCGACGTAGACGGGATAATGATATTAAAAGAAAACTATAAGACCGGCACCGAACTGCGGGAAATACTCGGCCTTACGGATACTATTTTAGATATTGAAGTCGGAGCAAACAGGCCTGACTGCCTTTCCGTTATCGGAATAGCGAGGGAATGCGCCGCAACATTGGGCAGAAATGTAAGTATGCCTGACATTTCTTATACGGAAAAAGGCGGGAATATTTCCGAATACGTAAATGTAAATGTGGAAGCCCCCGATCTGTGCGAAAGATATGTGGCGAGAGCTTTAAGAAATGTTAAGATCGGGCCTTCGCCGAAATGGCTGAGCGACAGGCTTAGATCAGCGGGGATACGTTCAATCAACAATATAGTGGATATAACGAATTTTGTTATGCTAGAAACGGGGCAGCCGATGCACGCGTTCGACCATAAAGATATACGCGGGGGAGAGATAATCGTCCGGCGTGCGAAAGACGGCGAAATCATAACCACCTTGGACGGGAAAACACGCGAACTCAGCGGCGATATGCTCCTTATATGCGACGCAGAGGGGCCTGTCGGAATAGCGGGTATAATGGGCGGAGAAAATTCGGAGATAAAGGACGATACCGTTACAGTAATATTCGAGGCGGCAAAGTTCGCTCAGGGGAATACAAGGAGAACTTCGAGGTCACTCGGGCTTTCGACCGAATCCGGCATGAGATTCTCCAAAGGTGTGGATACCTCAGGCTGCAAAGCGGCGATGGACAGGGCGCTCCATCTTGTGCAGCAGCTGGGCGCAGGTGAAATAGTATCGGGGGAGACAGATATGTTGGCTGCCGATCTATTGCCGCGGGAAATAAGGGTAAGCGCGGAGAAGATAAACTCCAAACTCGGCACGTCGCTTGGAGCCGGGCAGATGGCAGGCCTTTTAGAACGGGTATTTATCGATACTAAGGTCATTGGCAGCGAACTTGTATGCAAGATACCCGGTTTCAGGGGCGATATTTCTGTTGGCGAAGATATAGCCGAAGAAGTCGCGAGAATGTACGGTTATGATAATATACCGACGGTCAGTATGGCCGGCGAAGTAAGAAGAGGGCTTATACCGCCACAGGAGAAAAGCGCGGATAAAATAAAAGCATTGCTTACAGGCCTCGGGTATTACGAATGCGTTACCTATTCTTTCGCGTCGGTTTCGGACCTCGACAGACTGGGGATAACGGACGGCGATAAGCTTCGCGATATGATCAGGATAATGAATCCGCTCGGCGACGAGCAGGGATATATGCGGACTACGCCCGTTCCCGCCATGCTTAAATCAGTTGAAACTAATCTGAACAAAAAAGCTCAGGATATAAAGCTTTTCGAAACTGGCCGCGTATATCTGCGTTCAGGGAATGAATTGCTGCCGGAAGAGAAACGATATGTTTGTATTGCGGTATGCGGAGACGAATTTCTGTCGCTTAAAGGTACAGTGGAGACCATTCTTGAAGCTTTCGGTATAAAAAAAGCAAGGTTTATCGCGGAAGGCGCTGAGTTTTATCACCCAGGAAGGAAAGCGTCTGTTTATTCCGGAAATGTTAAGCTCGGGGAAACAGGGGAGATGCATCCTGATATAGCCGAAGCTTATGGGATCGAAAAACGGGTCTGCTTAGCGCAGCTTGACCTTGACAATATAAGCGATCAATCGAAAGAGACTCTAAAGTTTGAGGCGCTGCCTAAATTCCCGGCAACACAGCGGGACATAGCGCTTACAGTAGATAAGGATGTGCATGCGGGCGATCTGCTCGAATGCATCGAAAGCAGCGCCGGGCAATATTTCGAATCCGCGTCTCTCTTCGACGTGTATACGGGCGGGCAGATAGGAGAAGGAAAAAAGAGCCTTGCGTTTACAATTATATTCCGCGCTAAAGACAGGACGCTGCTTGACGAGGAGGCAAACGAAGCGAGGGATGCCGTTGCCGCGGCTGCGGCAAAACAATTTGGAGCAAAGATACGCGAATGATACAACATTTTGTAGGATGAGTTATTGAAATATCCTTTATATTTGTGTATAATTATTCCTATAGAATGGGTGGGGTGTTTAGCTGTATGGATAAGACACGTACGATGGTCAAAATATGCGGTAAAGAATATGTTATGGCCGGCTTCGAGAGCGAGGAGTACATACACAGGGTCGCGATCTACGTTGACAGAAAGATGACGGAGCTTAAAGGGCAGTATATTAATCTTAATCCGAGTACCCTTTCCGTACTTACTGCTATCAATATCGCGGACGACCTTCTTAAGCTTCAGGACCAGTTCGACGCTTTAAACTCGGAATATCAGGAACTCAGCGCGGAACATAAAAAGCTTAAGGCTGAAACTAAAGACGGCTCTTATTCGAATGTATCCTCATATAAAAAACAAGGCAAGAACCTTTATGACGGATACAAATAATGTACGGCAGTGATTAAGCGCGCCTGTTTGGTGCGCTTATTTTATATGAAGCATTAAATAGTAATTTATAATTAAAGCAAAAGTAAATGGAATAGTCGATTCAATGTAACATTGAAAAAAAAGGACAAAACATATATACTGGAAAAAGAGATTGGAGATTTAAAATGCCTATTAACTCATTATTGAGCGGAGACATAAAAGGTTTTTTTCTGGATTTGCTATTTATATTGCCGGCAGTGGTAATCGGTATATCGTTCCACGAAGCGGCGCATGCGTGGATGGCCAATAAAATGGGAGACCCGACAGCGAGAAATTTAGGGAGGGTCACTTTAGACCCAACAAAGCATATTGATTTATGGGGCCTTGCCACTTTCGCTTTATTCGGTTTTGGGTGGGGCAAACCCGTGCCTACAAATCCCAGAAATTATTACAATTATAAAAAGGCAAACGCACTCGTTGCATTGTCGGGCGTTACGGTAAATCTTTGTTTATCATTGATCTTTATGACCATACTTGCCGTACTGGCATTAAGCGGCGTTACGATGGGAATGACCCCTTTATATTACGAAGTCGGGACCGGTATGACCGGTTTGTATTATTCGGGTGATATCGCAAGTATCATCCATATCATACTTTACTATATAGCTTATTTAAACCTGATATTATGCTTCTTTAACCTTTTACCGGTTCCTCCTCTTGACGGGCACCATTTAATAAAAGGCTATATTGCCAGAAAAAGCACGAGTTTTTATCTTGCATACGAAAGGTACGGGTTTATGGTGTTGATCGCCGTTCTGTTCATGGTACCGCAATTCAGGGACTTCTTTTGGTGGCTTGCGGATACGATCTTCAACGGAGTAGCAAGCTTATTTGGAGTTAATACATATATATATGTATGATTTCGATTATAAAGTGCAGATCGAACAGTTCGAAGGCCCGCTTGACCTGCTGCTTCATCTTATAAGCAAGGCGTGCATAGACATCGAGGATATATTCGTTTCCGAAGTTACAGGCCAATATCTTTCTTACATTTCGTCGATGAGCGAGCTTTCTATGGACAGCGCGAGCGAATTCATCGAGATGGCAGCTGTGCTTGTCTATATCAAATCGAGGATGATACTGCCTTTCGGCGACGGCGAGACGGAGGAAGAGGAGGAGGAGGACCCCGAGCAGGAGCTTATACAGCGCCTGAAAACATATAAAACGTTTAAAGACGCCTGTGAAGATCTGAAGGCATACGAGGAAAGGGGCTTAAGGGCGTATTACAAGCTCCCCGAAGAGATCGCATATCCGGACGAAAGGATAGAGATCGAAGAGATATCGCTGCAGGGCTTGTTTGAAGCATATGCGGAATTGATGAGAAGGGTGCCAGACGGGGAAGTTGAGCGCATAGAAGAAGTCGAGATACAAAGGGAAACGTTCACGATAAAAGACAGGACAAAACATATACTTAAAAAACTTAGCGAATTAGAAACCGCTACGTTTTTCTCCCTGTTCTCCGACGTGCGTTCAAAAATGGAAGTAGCGGTAACATTTGTGGCGCTGCTGGAACTGATACATGAAAGTATAGTTACGATAAAGCAGAATGGCAGCTACGAGGATATATACATCATGAGGAAAGCCGAGGAAGCAAGTTGAACGCAGAAGAAATAAAAAAAATAACAGAAAGCATTCTTTTTGTCGCGGGAGACACGGTGGCTGTCCGTGATATTGCCGCCGCGCTTGAAATAAGCGAAGATGAACTTAAAAACATTATAGACGAAATGGTTTGGGACGATCAGCAGCAAAACCGGGGGATACTCATAAAAAAAGTGGAAGACAGCGTTCAGTTGTGTTCCAACCCTCTGTATACGTCCTATATAGAGAGAGTGCTGCAGCCTGTAAAAAAAACAAAGCTGTCGCAGTCTCTTCTTGAAACGCTCGCCATAATCGCTTACCGGCAGCCTGTTACAAGAGCTGAAATCGAACAGGTAAGAGGCGTTAAGTGCAATTATTCTGTAGCGGCGCTTATTGAAAGCGGGCTTATAGACAGGGCTGGGCGCAAAAAAACGCTTGGGAACCCGATGATGTACATTACAAGCGAAGAATTCCTGCGCCATTTCGGTATATCGTCACTAGATGAATTGCCCCCTCTCAAACAGATTTCCGAATGAATAAGCGGCATCTTTGAAAAGGATGCTTTGCCGGGGTAATAATTCCCATGGATTAGATAATAATAACATCGTCACACTAATGTGGGCCTTGAAAGCAAATTACTTTTGGGCGATTGAGGGAAGACGTTGTTATTTATTATTGTTTTATCGATCATTTCATTAATAATAATCCTTATATTCGCCTTTAATATAAAGGCCGTTATTAAGGCCGATAACGGCGATATCAGCGTCAGCGTCAAATATCTTTTCATCAGGATCAGTAAAAGATATGTCGTCAAATATGAAGAAAGCACGCTGCTTACCCTTTATCTCGTAACGAAAAAAGGTTTAAAAAAAGTTACGACTTTTCCTGAAATAATAAGAAAAATAAGAAAAACGGAAGCAACGGATATCACCTTTGTGGATATGCTGACGGTATTGACGCAATCGTTCCGCAAAAAAGAAAAAAGCGCTTATTATTATATTTATAAGAAAATTAAATACGACTTGGCGGCAACAGTTAAGCTCGGGCTGGAAGACGCTTTCTTTACCGCTATCGGCTGCGGCCTGTTAAACGCCGCGGCAGGCACGGCCTGCGCAGTCTACAATAAAAAAGACCATGTAATACGCATCAAGACTTATCCTGAATTTTCGAAACTATTTTTTTCGATAGACGCCGACTGTATAATCGCTCTTACTCCGGCAGATATTATTATTGGATACGCAGTTTACAAAAAAAACAAAAGGCGGTGAATTTTATGCATCCGATTGAAAACATAATGCAGACGGCTATGGTCGAGATAAAAGACATGATAGATGTAAATACCATTATAGGCGACCCTATCATTTCAACCGACGGCTCGACTATAATACCGGTGTCAAAAGTTGCTTTTGGATTTGTGGCGGGCGGCGGCGAATATGGAAGGACGGACGGCCAGCAGGAATCTTCGCATCCGTTCGCGGGAGGAGCAAGCTCGGGGATATCTATCTGCCCTATAGGTTTCCTCGTAGTTAACGAAAACGACGTAGAGCTTTTGCCCGTAAACGGCTCTAATCTGCTGGAAAAGGTATTTGAGACATTTCCTAAAATTGTATCGCACGTTAAAGAAGCATTTAAGGGCAAAGACGAAAAGGGTGAATAGCATTGAATAAAAGGTTATCAAAAGCGGCGGCGGTATTACTGGTAATAGCCGCCGTATTCGCTTATAATGTTGGCGTAACATACGCGCAGCCTGCCGGGAAATTATCCGGGGAAAACGGCATTACCGCAAAATCGGCGATTTTGATAGAGGCAACAACGGGCAGGGTGCTGTACGAGAAGAATGCGTTCGAGAAAATGCCTATGGCCTCCACTACAAAGATAATGACGGCAATAATTGCCATAGAGAATTGCGATCTTGACGATATCGTAGTGGTCAGTTCGAACGCGGGAGCAGTCGGAGAGTCTTCTATCTGGCTGGCTGAAGGCGAGAAGATGACGATGTCGGATATGCTTTTCGGGCTTATGCTCGCTTCGGGGAACGACGCCGCGGTAGCTATAGCCGAACATGTTGCGGGAAGCGTGGACACGTTTTCGGATATGATGAACGCCAAGGCAAAAGAGATAGGAGCGTATAACACTAATTTTTGCAACCCGAACGGATTGCCGGCAGACAACCACTATACGACTGCATATGACCTGGCGCTTATATCCGCCTACGCTATGAATAACGATTTCTTCAGGGAGCTTGTAAAAACGCAGTATAAAACGATACCCTGGGAAGGGCACGAATACAACAGAGTGGTAAAAAATAAAAACAAACTGCTCTGGAAATATGATGGCGGCAACGGTATAAAGACCGGATATACCAAGGCAGCGGGCAGGTGCCTGAGCGCGGCGGCCCAAAGAGACGGGATGCAGTTGATATCAATAGTGCTTTCCGCGTCAGATATGTTTGGCGATTGCATGAAACTTATGGATTATGGTTTTGAGAACTATTCAAGCAAGCTCATACAGAAGGCCGGAGAATATATCGGGGATGTTAACGTAAAGCAGGGAGTAGAAGATTATTTCCGGGTATACACGCAGCAGGATATATATTATCCTTTGACGGATGAGGAGTTCGGCAGGATCGAAAAGAGGGTATATCTTGAAAAAGAACTGGACGCTCCCGTGCTTGAGGGCCAAAAGGCGGGCTATGTGGATATATGGCTTGGAAATAACCAGATATACTCGGCCGCTCTAAAAGCGCCGAATACCATAGGAGAAAATTCGTATCATTATAACGTCGGCAAGATACTTGAATGGTGGCTGAATATAAATAAGGACTGACCGAACGGGTATAAGGAGGTTTTTGTGAGGATCAACAAATACATAGCTCTGTGCGGCGTTTCCTCACGCCGGAAAGCGGATGAGCTCATCGCACAGGGGAAAGTGACCGTGAACGGTTCCATCGTCAGGGCGGTGGGCATTGATATCAACGAAGAGAGAGATATCGTCTGCGTTGACGGAAATAAAGCGTCGCCTGAAGAAGAGCATGTATATATAATGCTGAACAAACCCGCTGGATATATATCGGCGTGCCGAGACGACCGCGGCAGAAAAACAGTGATAGATCTGTTAAAAAGCGTCGATAACCGGGTATTCCCTGTCGGCAGGCTCGATTATGATACCGAAGGATTGCTTATATTAACGAGCGACGGCGATTTTGCATACAGGTGTACGCACCCCAAGCATGAAATAAAAAAGAAATACTTCGCGGTAGTTGAAGGCGCGCTTGACGAAAAGGCAGCACAAAAACTGCAGGCTGGCGTAGAAATAGAAGGGAAAAAGACTTCAAAAGCCGAAGTAGAGGTAACGGAGCGTAAAATAAACACGGCAAGCGTTTATATTACTATTCACGAAGGGCGAAACAGGCAGATCAAAAAGATGTTTGAATCTATTGGGTGTTCCGTATCATACCTGAAAAGAGTGTCTATAGGAAACCTTGGATTGGGCGGGCTTAAAGCCGGGGAATGGCGGTATTTGAACAGTGATGACCTTGATTTGCTTGGAGTACCTGCGAAAGGCAGTGATGCATGCCATATAGCGGAACCAGCGCCTGATAAAAGATAAATATGTTGAATTTTTCACAAGAATGCTTTATCATATAAAGAAGTTAAGGTTTTAATTTTAATTAATTGGAGGGATCTATAATGGCAGTTAAAGTAGGTATAAATGGTTTTGGGCGAATCGGAAGACTGGTTTTCAGGGCAGCCGTTACCAACCCCAACATCGAGATACTCGGGATAAACGACCCGTTTATCGATCCTGAGTATATGGTTTACATGCTGACATACGATACGGTGCACGGCCGTTTCAAAGGCACAGCCAAAGCGGAGGACGGCGGCATAGTTGTCAATGGCAAAAAAATTGCCGTGTACGCATGCATGAACGCGGATGAGATACCGTGGAAGGAATGCGGCGCGGAGTACATCGTTGAGTCTACCGGCGTATTTACCACGACGGAAAAAGCAAGCGCCCACTTTAAGGGCGGCGCAAAGAAAGTCGTTATATCCGCTCCTTCGAGCGACGCTCCCATGTTCGTTATGGGCGTTAACGAGAACAACTATAAGCCGGATATGAAAGTCGTTTCCAACGCTTCGTGCACAACGAACTGTCTTGCTCCTCTCGCTAAGGTGATACACGACAAGTTCGGTATAATCGAAGGGCTTATGACGACCGTACATGCTACTACGGCAACGCAGAAGACAGTTGACGGGCCATCGAAGAAGGACTGGAGAGGCGGCAGAGGCGCTGCTTTCAACATCATTCCTTCGTCGACCGGAGCCGCGAAGGCTGTAGGCAAAGTTATTCCCGAACTCAACGGAAAGCTTACAGGCATGTCGTTCAGGGTACCCACGGCTGACGTTTCGGTTGTGGACTTAACGGTAAGGCTCGAAAAGGCTACGACATATGACGAGATAAAGGCCGCTATGAAAGCGGCAGCCGAAGGCCCGCTTAAGGGCATCGTCGGTTATACCGAAGATCAGGTCGTTTCATCCGACTTCATCGGCGACGCAAGAACGAGCATATTCGACGCAGGCGCCGGCATAATGCTCAACCCGAATTTCGTGAAGCTCGTTTCATGGTACGACAACGAATGGGGTTACAGCAACAAGGTAGTAGACCTCATAGAGCACATGGCTGCTGCCGATAAAAAGTAAAACATTTATAAAAGAATAATATAAAGAGTGGCTGGTGATAACAGCCGCTCTTTATGTTTACGCCGATTTTAAACAATTATTGAACTGCTATGGCGCTGATTGTGATAGCATGATATTTATGCTATACTCATACGGAATATATTTTTAGTTGCTAAAAAACCTGCACATCGATCGGCTAAAAATGCCGGGATAATAAAAGAATACAGGTGCGTAATGAAGACGTTTTTTAAATTACTGTTAATATTGATTATTGGGGCTGCGATTGCGGGTGCCGTATTGTATTTAGGCAACGGAACTAACCCGCCCTTGGGCACTTCTTCCGGGGATTCCGTCGGAGTCATTATAAACGAGGTGATGACAGGCAACAAAGGGATATTTCCTGACGATAAAGGCAACAGCAGCGACTGGGTCGAGTTTTATAATACCACAGGCAATGATATAAATCTGGGAAATCTATTGCTTTCCGATGACGAAAAAAAGCCGCAAAAATGGGTATTTCCATCCGGCACTGTAATAAAAGCGCACGGATATCTTATAGTTTTTCTTTCCGGGGATTCGAATTCGAATATTCAGGAAGGTATAATACATTGCACGTTTAAATTAAGTTCACAGGGTGAAAAGCTGATATTGTCGAGCGGAGCGTCTCTTAATAAAGTGGATGAGGTCGACATACCGCAGCTGCCCGATAATTTTTCTTACGCGCTGATCGGCGGCTCATGGCAGCAAACGGCAAATATCACACCGGGCTATGAGAACAGCGACGCAGGTTACGAGGCTTATAAAGCGAGCATGTCTGCAGGTGAATCGGAACTGCTGGTAAACGAAGTTATGACTTCAAACGTCAT
The DNA here is from genome assembly GCA_964510055.1 of uncultured Christensenellaceae bacterium. Lineage (GTDB taxonomy): Bacteria > Bacillota > Clostridia > Christensenellales > SZUA-584 > DTFZ01. Next base: position 4,706 of record CAZDZY010000047.1, on the reverse strand, counting down.
GACGCTGACTGACGATAAGGGGGAATATTCGGATTGGGTGGAAATAACCAATACAGGAAACCAGGATATCAACCTTAACGGCTACGGGCTTTCGGACAACAAGAACGACGCTTTAAAATGGCGTTTTCCCGATATTACGATAAAAGCGGGGCAGCAGCTTGTAGTCTTCTGCACGGGGATCTCCAGACCTTATACGGGAGACGGTCTGCTGAGCGCGAATTTTAAGATATCCTCATACAACGCCGAAGTAGCTCTTTCGGACGCGCGCGGAAGGCTCATAGACAGCGTAACCATAGGGGAGGTGCCTTCCGATTGGGTGTACGAGAGGGTATACCAAAACGGTGCACCTACAGGCCAGTGGCTAATGGCGAGCACGCCATCGCCGGGATATCCCAACACGGGCGCGGGCTTCGCCGAGTTTGAAAAGAATAACCCGGCCTCTACCGGCGATGTCGTGATTTCCGAAGTGCTTTCTTCTAACAACAAATACGATACCGCGGACGGCGGTAAAAGCGATTTTATAGAGGTGGAAAACCGCGGAACTAACGCTGTAAACCTGCAAGGGTTCGGGCTTACCGACAACGCTTCCAACCCTTCAAAATTCCGTTTCCCCGACGTCACGCTTCAGCCGGGTGACCACTTAGCCGTACTGGCGAACGGAACCTCGAATACAAACGGAAACTACTACAGCGCGCCGTTCAAATTAAGCAAGCTAGGGTGTACAGTCGCTCTCTTCGACGCGCAGGACCAGCTTTTAGACAGGTACTTCCTGGGAGCGTTACCGCAAAACCTGTCTATAGGCAGAGCGGAAGGATCAACTGAGATCGCTTATTTTGAGCCAACGCCCGGGCAGGCAAACAGGGACGCAAAGTCAGGCTTTGTAAGCGACGTACAGTTTGATAAGCAGCCCGGTAAATATGACGGAACAATACAGCTCTCGCTGTCTTCATCGGAAGGAAGCGCTATTTATTATACTACCGACGGGAATGAACCTACGCAAAGTTCAAAACAATATACAGGGCCTATAACGATAGATAAGACGACGGCAATACGCGCGAAAGCGTTTAAACAGGGCTATATCGAGAGCGGAATGGCTACAGCAACATACTTCATAAATACTTCGAAAACGCTGCCTATGGTATCGATAACAACCGAATATGATAAACTATTCGACCCGGCCACGGGCATCTACGCTAACAGTAAAAAGGATGTCGAAGTGCCCGCTTCGTTCGAACTGTACAACGAAAGCGGGCAGCGCGTGTTTCAGCAGGATATAGGCCTCGCGATGACAGGCGGCATGACGCTGCAGCTGAAGGAGCAGAAGTCGTTCGCAATCTATGCGCGCGGTACGTACGGCAAGGGCACGATGGCATATCCGTTCTTCGATAACCGCCCGTATACCGAATACAAGTCGGTTATACTGCGTACTGCCGGACGCGACGATACGGATACAAAACTCAGCACATACGTCGCGATGGGGTTGGTGGACGGAAAGATGGAGGTGCTGACGCAGGCTGCTGAGCCCTGCGTGGTATACATCGACGGCGAATACTGGGGCATATACTTCCTGATGGAAAAGCGCAACAAGTATATGGTGGCACAGCACGAGGGCATTACAGATCCGGCCGCCATAGACAGCATCAACCTCGCCAAGGGGTTACGAGAAAACTTAACCAGCAGCGGCTCATACAAAGGATACGAAGAAATATATAACTATGCAAAGTCGCATGACTTGTCGGTACAGGAATACTACGATTGGGTAGCAGCCCGGCTCGATACCGATAGCTACATGGATTTCATGATAAACGAAATATACATCGCCAACAACGATGTTAAGGGTAACATGCAGTACTATCAGGTGCCGGGCGGACTATGGAGACAGATCTATCTGGATCTCGATATAGCATTTTATCCGAACGACACGGTTGCACTGCGTATGCGTTCGGATACCGCAGGTTCCGATATTTTCAATGCATTGCTTGAAAACGATGATTGGCGGAAAAGGTTCATTAAGCGATTTGCGTGGGCGCTGGAAAACATCTACAACACGGATCATGCAATTGCGGTGATAGACGAAGCGGCATCGCTGATCCGCGGTGAGGTGGAGGCGGATCACTCGCGCTGGAGCGATGAGCGGCCTACGCTGCAGGACTGGGAATCCGGCATTACCCGTATGAAAAATTTTGTTAAAAAACGTGGTCAGGCGGTCATTAACGAACTCAAACAGCAGTTTGATCTTACGCAGGAGCAGATACAGATGCTTAATGACGCGATAAAATAATTAAAAGTATAATTGGGGTGATGTTTACATAGCCCGGGGGCCAAAGGCTCTTAGAGCGATATAGTTGGGGTGTGGTGAAGAAATGCGGATAGTATATGAAAAACGAACAAAATGCCGGCATGAAAAACGGGCAGGAATCAAAACACAGATACCGGCTGAACAAAAGAAAATTCACTATAGCCCTGGCAATACTCTGCTTTATAGCTGCGGCGGTCATAGTTGCGGCTCACTATAGAGGCAATAACGAAGACAAAAAAGCGATAGCTTCCATAGGCCCGCCCCGGTCAACTTTGCCGGGTAAAAGCCCTGCTATCGGTTCTGAAAAGCCTCTTGACGGTAAGATCATCGTAATAGACGCGGGGCATGGGGGAGAAGATTCCGGGGCAATAGGAATAAACGGGACTTATGAGAGCGGACTCAACTTAAGTATAGCGTTTCTTTTAAAAAATCAGCTTGAAGATAAAGGCGCCGAGACCGTCATGACAAGGAACGATGAAAACTCGCTTGCGGCCATAAAAGAGAAGGACTGGGAACAGCGGGGCGCGGTAATCACCGGTAGCGGCGCTGATGCGGTAATAAGCGTTCACGTGAATTCGCTTAATGATCCTTCAAAATCCGGCCCGGTAGTTATGTTTATAGCGGGTTCGGTTCAGGGAAAGAGCCTTGCCGATGCGATACAGGAAAGCATGAACGAAGAGCTTAGCCCTGAAGTGCCGGGAATAACCCGCTCGGAAGATCTGATAATTCTTAAATACGGCAGCCAGCCGAGCGTTCTTGTCGAGTGCGGATACATAAGCAATCCGCAGGAGGAGGAAAAGCTAAACACGGAAGAATACCAGCTTAAGGTCGCGAAAGCTATCTGTGACGGAGTCGTCGAATATTTCTCAAGTATGTAAACTGTTAAGGCTTTTTATCTTTAAGCGTAATCGCGACGACCTCGGGAGGGTTGAATATACGAAGCGGGAATAAGCTGTTCCCGAGGCCCCTGCTGACGATCATCGAGGTATTGCCGAAAGTATACATGCCGCTAGTATATTGCGGGAATACTCCCTGCCCGGGAGCGAAAAGCCCGCCTATAAAAGGCAGGCGCACCTGCCCGCCGTGAGCGTGCCCTGAAAATACGATGTCTATCCCGCATTTCGAGTATATATCGATAAACTCCGGCCTGTGGGTAAGCAGAATCTTAAGGCGCGGGCTTTCAAGATTTACATTTCTTTTAAGCGTATCTTCGATCTTTTCTTTGGCAGAGGCGTCAACCGTGTCCGGGTCAAAGCAAAAAGACGAGGCGTCCTTTAATCCTATTAATTCGAACTCACCGCTGCTGTGTTTTATAGTTATTGAATCATTGTCCATAACAACGGCACCCGCAAGCTTAAGTTTTAGGCTGAGTTCTGTGTATTTGTCCGATCTTATCTCATGATTGCCGGTTACATAATAAACGGGAGCTGTTTTTACAGCTTCTTTAATAAAGGATGCCGCAATCTTTATATCAATGCGCCGCTTGTCTATCAGGTCTCCCGTCACTACAATAATATTGGGGCGCTCATTTTTTACGCAGCATAAAAGATTGTATTGGCCATCGCCGAACTCATGGTTATGAAGGTCTGAAATATGTATTATCTTATATCCGGAAAGACCGCCGGCCTTTTCGCTGCAATATTCGAGGCGCGTAACGTAAATAGCGTTGTTTCCTATAGAAAGGTAAGCGCGGCCGTGATATGTATTTATGTAACATCCGCTGCGGGATCTTCTTTTAGTCATATCAATATAATATAGCATTAAAAAATAAATAAGTCGATTGGTTCAACCAGCCTGATTATGATGTTATAATATTAATTGAAAGGAGTGAGATCCCATGAAAAAGTACCGCGCCAAGATAGTTATCAGAGCTAATGAACGTGGGGAAAACAACCGGCAGCTCAGCGACGAGGATCTGCGGGATCTGGGAAGGTACAAAGAAACCGAATTCGAAATCATCGAGGCGGAAAATATCCATAAAGCAGCGGATATACTCGTTGATAAGTATTTACCGCCGATGGAGATAGATAACCCAAGGATCGAAGTCTTTTTCGATCAGGATTTCAAGGGATAAAGTATACATTCAGTAAATAAGATATCTGATGCCTCTTACTCCAACTTTATATAAAGCCGGGACAAAACCCGGAAATAGCGGGGCTGAAGCTTCGTGGAGGAGAGAAGGAGTAAAGGAAGCAAGCTCCTTTTTGTTTCAGAAAACAAAAAGGAGCAAAGCGATCCTTTGCTCCGACCTTATAAAAAACCGGGACAAAGCCCGGTATTTTATTTGGCAAATAACACAATGATTGATACAATGCACCTGTATTACAGCGAAAGCACCCACTTTCAGGTGCATTTTTTGATGCTTTCCTATTGTAAATATATCGGACAGAACGGACAAAAGGTACAA
>CAZDZY010000046.1:0-22866 GCA_964510055.1 uncultured Christensenellaceae bacterium | reverse complement strand
AGGCGCCCAGCTCCAGATAGACCAGGCGCAGGCCGACAAGAAGATAGCCCAGGCAAAGGCCGAGGAGCGCCGCGCAATGGCCATTGCGAGGGAGCAGGAAATGAAGGCTTCCGTTCAGGAAATGAGAGCTAAAGTCGTCGAAGCCGAAGCTGAGATACCTATTGCCATGGCCGCCGCGTTCAGGGACGGGCACCTCGGCATAATGGATTACTACCATATGAAGAACGTTATGGCCGATACCAACATGCGCGACGCAATATCTAATGCCACCGACCCGAAGGAAGAAAAGCCTCAGGTCCAGGAGTAATGCGATGGAAGGCGTCTTAATTATTTTAGGCGTGCTGGTCTTCATAATATCGGCGGCGGCTTCATCCGCTAAAAAGAAAAGCGGCGGCAATCAGGGCGGGCCTCCGCGCAAAACTTTGAGCGACATACAGCGCGCGTTCATGATGATGTCAGGCGAAAATAACGCAGAGCAGCCTCCGCGCTATGTTCCGCCTGCCACGGCTCAGCCGCGCTATACGCCGCCCGCCGCGCCCCAGCAGCCAAGGTATACGCCTCCTGCTGCAACCGTCGGGTCTCGTTTGTCGGTAACGCCGCGCGCCGCATACGGCGAAGGCGCCAGCGATTACGGAAGTTTTTCCGGCGAAGGCACGAGCGATTTCGAAACCCTTCGCAGCGGCTCTACTCTTGGGGAGACCACTATCGAAAAAGAAGTAGGGCGCAGAAGCAGTTTCGGCGCCGTACCGTCCGGCTCTTTGAGGGGCACTACCCCCATCGAGACGGAAGCCGGCTTCGAGAAATATACCCGCGCAGCCGAAAGCGTAAAAGAGGCTCAGGAAACGATCAAAGGGGCCGAAGAGTCGATCAGCGAGAACGAATTGACAATGCTGGAGGATGACTTAAGCCATGAAGACGAAACAGTAAAACGCGCCGCAAAGCCTGCGCTTAAGCTGTTTGCCGACAAAAGCGAGTACCTGCGGGCCGTTATCTATTCCGAAATACTCGGCAGCGGGCCGCGAGGCTAGGGCTCGGCAAGATAATCGAACATGTATGCAAAAAGGGCTCTACAGCCCTTTTTGTTTTTATCTGTGGCTGCTATTTCAGTTTTAGGTCTACGGTCTCAGACTCATGCGTGTTTCCGTAGCAGTCGATAAAAACGAACCCGTAATTATATTCGCCGTCCGGCAGCCAGATAAGCCCCAGCGAGATCCCTTTTTCGTCTATATAGAACGTATCACCCGTATAATACCCTTCATACCCGTCGGGAGAATACAGCGTTTTGTATATAGGAGTTACCGCGTCGCCGGGCTGAAGGTCTATTGAGAGTTTCGTATTGGGCTGGGAATGTTCGTCGCTGCCGTAATATATGCCGAGATACGTGTAATACCCTCCTTCCCCGTAGCTTTCATCCCACGTCCACGCGCCTTTTATGATAGCCCTTTCCCCATTGTATTCCACCGGTATGTTGTAGATCACATACTCGTCCGTTTCTTCCATAACGTGTACCGCGGCGGGCTGGCCGTTAAGTCCGGTCCACCAGCCCCCGAAATTATCGTGGACAGTATTGTCATCGTAGTTTATAGTAAGGTCGCTGTCGAACCCTAAGTCTGCCAGCGAGCCGCCGTCCTGATACCACCCTAATTTACAGTAAACATAGCTCATATAATCCATTTGTTCACTTGTGAGCCGGACATAATAAGAGCCGATCCCGTCTATTTCGCCGCCCTGCATTGCGAGGCCTGTCGCCTCGTCGTAGACCTGCCCGTTATATTTCGGCACTTCGCTTTCCAGCTTCTCGTCGGTAAGCCTTGACGCGAAAGAGCGGGCAAACTCTTTATATTCGGGGCAGAAATCTATGGATTTATACACCTGCAGGTTATAGTTGAAAGAGCTTTTGGCTTCAAACGGAAAATATATCGAAAGCCCGTGCGAATAGTTTCTTAAGCTCCCGTTCTTTTCGTACACCACGGCTTCGTCTATCGCCGCGAGTATCTTATCGCACAGGGCTTCATTCACGCCTTCCTGCAGCTCGATAAAGCAATATAAGTCGACTGTGTCGAAAGACTGCATATCAGGCTCGTCGCCGTAGCTCTCAGCGTTCTGCCGCACATCGGCAAGCATCTTCATGGATCCCTTGTCTCCCATAGTTTCGCTTAAGTCTTCGGCGTATTCGCCCAGCAATTCTTCCAGCGGAAGTATCTTTGAAAGGTCTGTTACCGAACAGGTTATCATCGCGCCGCATTCCGCGCGCTCATACTTCTTCCAGTACCCGTCCGCCACGGCGATACCAAATTCCTCTCCCGATTCGTAAGGGTCGGCGGCAAGTTTATTAAAAGTATATTCGTAATTCCACCCGCCGCCCGGCTCAACTTCTTCCGAAGCCACCATGTATTTTGCGTACGGCTCGAGTATGCTCGCGGTCTCGATATTTGCCATGAGGCACGCGTCGAACCCTATAAGATCGAATTTCTGCCCGTTAAAGCTTTCCTCGAGCGCGTCCGATATCTCGGGCAGGCACAGGCTGTCGTAATCAAAATACTCGTCTGCGCCGAAACCTATAACGCTCCCTCCGCCGTGGTTCCATAGAACGAGCGCCTTCTTATCGGCCGGGAAGTTCGTCTGCGAATAATCAATGAACCCGGCAAGCGTATCGCTTTCGCCTATGCTTTCCGGGGCGTCGCTTTTAAGCAGTTCCATACTGCCGTCCGTTATACGCCATATCTGGTTATGCTTCGGGTCTATGCCGCTTTTATGCCACTCTTTTGTGCCGCCCGTAAACAATATCACGTTTATATTCCCTGGGAAATCCACCTTCAGGAGGTTATCAAGGTTTTTTGACGCCTCCCCGCCCTCGCTTTCAAGGTCTGAGCCGTTCATGTATATCATGACTGTCCAGCTCCCCGGCCCATTCGTCGCGGCGGTCACCGCGGTTTGAGTCCCCTCCGGCAGCCAGGACGCGCTTTCCGCGGCAGGGGAATTCTCAAACGTAATGACCACGCATCCGCTTAAAAGTGCTGAAAAAATAATGATGAGCGCAAAAAAAAGCTTTCCGGTTTTCATCGTGGCCTCCCTTGCTCATTATACTAAATAAACTGTATTTATAACATTAAAAAATATTATTGGCATTATTAAAAGTGTTGACAAATCACGTTTTATGTGATAGCTTATTCGTAATGATTCCGATTAGGAGTAATTTTGAGCAATGGATGAAGACAGGTCGATCAGAAATACGAAACAGAGAAAACAACTTTTAGAGCTGCTTCATTCAACAAAGTCGCATCCCAACGCGTTCTGGCTGTTTGAGCGGATGAAACCGGATTTTCCGAGTTTGAGCCTTTCGACGGTCTACCGCAATCTGGGGATACTTGAAAACAAGGGAGAGCTGCTCAGGCTTTCGTGCCCTAGCTTCGACAGGTATGACGGTAATACAGATGTGCATTCACATTTTTACTGCAGGACGTGCGAAAAAGTCTATGATATGGATACCGGCGGCATCGAAGCAAAGGTACTCGGCAGCTTAAAAGATTGTCCACACAGCCCCGAGGGCTGCAATATAATGTTCTACGGCATATGTGAAAACTGCAACAAAACAAATTAGGGAGGTTTTATTATGACAAATTTCGGAGATTTCTATTACTGCAAAGAATGCGGGCACGTCGTATTCGTCGCTGTTCCCGGCGCGCCTACGCTTGTATGCTGCGGGCAAAAGATGGTTAAACTTGAAGCGAACACGCAGGACGCAAGCAAAGAGAAGCATGTTCCCGTTATAATCCCTAACGGAGATACGACGACGATAAGGATCGGCAGCGCGCCTCACCCGATGACGGAAGAGCACCATATCGAGTTTATCGAGGTCGTTCGACATGACGGCAAAGCGGGAATAGTAAAACTCGAACATACCGGGGCGCCCGAAGCGACGTTCAACATGAAAGCGGAAGACATCGCGGCCGTTTATGAGTTCTGCAACCTTCACGGCCTTTGGAAAGCATAAAGTAAAAATTATATGGGAGGGAAAGATATGAAAGATTTAAAAGGAACCAAGACTGAGAAAAACCTTATGGACGCGTTTGCGGGCGAATCGCAGGCGAGAAACAAGTACACATTTTTTGCTTCGAAAGCAAAAAGCGAAGGCTATCTTCAGATTTCAAACTTCTTTACGGAGACGGCAGATAACGAAAAGGAACACGCAAAGCTCTGGTATAAACTTTTTGCAGGCATAGGCACTACAGAAGAAAACCTCGGAAACGCTGCCGGCGGAGAGCATTATGAGTGGACGGATATGTATAAGCGCATGGCGAAAGAAGCTAAGGAAGAGGGATTCGACGATATAGCCGATACGTTCGAGGAGGTAGCCGCTATCGAAAAGACGCATGAAGAAAGGTATAATGCGCTGCTCGATAATGTAAAGAACGGCAAGGTATTTCAAAAGGATACAGAAGTTGAATGGATATGCACGAACTGCGGCCACAGGCACTTCGGCAAGGAAGCTCCGGAAAAGTGCCCGACGTGCAGCCATCCGAAAGATTATTTCCAGCTGTATACGAAAAGTTATTAATTTTTTCAGAAAAGAGCCTTCGGGCTCTTTTTTCAGTCCGCTGAGAAAGCCCAACTACTGCGTTGTTTTTCCGCTTGCTCCTCGAAGTAGCGCTGCTACATCATCGTCGCAATGCTCAAAACGCCTTGTATTTGGACTTTTCAGCGGCCTTCGTTAGATGATTAATATTTAATTCTATAAACTGAGTTTGTTTCATGTTTGAATTTATTATTTGGGTTGAGAAAAGAGCCTTCGGGGCTCTTTTTTATTTAAACAGAAAGTTTGCCAAAATCTATAGCAAAAACGGATATAGCGGGATCAAAGCGCTTTCAGCCATTAAGATTTTTTAGTCCCTTCTTTTCTTATTATATTGGACATTATTGAATAAGCCCCAAATATTTAAACGCCGCATTCGAGCATACATGCATATACATCATTGAAAAGTAATCATAGTTTAATATGCCTGCAATAATCGATACTATCCCTGTTTAAAACCGAATAAGGCAAAATAGCGCGTTTTGCGGGTTTTCACCTTGAAAAGTTATAATTGTGTCAACACACAAAGGAGGATTTCAAATGAACGGGAAAATCAAAACAAACAAAGCGCTGCGGCGCATAAGCGTTATCATCAGCGCAGTATTGGTGCTCATAGTCCTGATGCCCACGGCTTTTGCGGCGGATACCGGTTTGCTGAAGTTAGGCAGTTCGGGCAGCGCGGTAACGGCGCTTCAAAACAGGCTTTTAACGCTTGGATATATGGATTCCTCAGCAGCGACCGACTATTTCGGCGTTGTGACCAGAACGGCGGTCATCCGCTTTCAGAGCAGGAGCGGCCTTGCGGCCGACGGGGTGGTCGGTCCGGCAACAAACGCGAAACTATATTCTTCGGGCGCCCCAAGGCTCGTTCTCACTGTCGGCAGCCGCGGGGAAGCGGTTACGGCTGTGCAGGCAAGGCTTCGCGACCTCGGTTACATTGACAGCTCCAACGTTACCGGGTATTACGGCAGCGCCACAAAGGCTGCGGCAGCCGATTTCCAGCGCGCGAGCGGTATATATACCGACGGCGTGACCGGGCCTGTAACAAGGCGCGCGCTGTTCTCTGATAACGCCGTAAGGAAAGCTGCCGTATCGTCAGCCTCGAAGATAGCGGATATTGCTCTTACGCAGCTTGTAAAACCGTATGCCTTAGGCACGCAGGGGCCGGATTCCTACGACTGTTCCGGACTCGCATACTACGCCATGACTAACTCAGGGTTCAGCGCAGGCAGGTTCTCGGCGGCGGCGTACAGCGAAAACGCCGCGTGGGCAAAGATAACAAGCATATCTTCGCTGCAAAAGGGGGACCTCGTGTTCTTCCGCCCCGATACGTCGTATATCAGCCATATGGGCGTATACATTGGCAGCGGGCAGTTCGTTCACGCCTCGTCCGGCCAGGGGAAAGTGATGATCAGCAATTTTGGCAATTCGTACTGGGCAAATTGCTTCGCGCTGGCAAGGCGCGTAGATTGACACAACTATAAAACAAGGCAGGGAGAATCCATCCCTGCCTTGTTTTTATATGTAAAATCATTTAGTCTGTTCTGTTTCTGCCGGAGCGTTCATGTTATCCTTTATCATGGTTACCGTTTCGTCAATGCTTAATCCGTTTGCGAGTAAATTATTATTCTTGTTTGTTATCAGTCTCCCGTCCACTATTTTACAATAACCGACTAGCGGTATTGGGTAATATGGATACTCCAACCCCAGTTTTATATTGCTGCTTCCGCTTATGAAAAATAGATACTCCGCGCCTTTCTCTAAATACTCCTGCTCTTCAACTATTTCTGTGATAGTTTCTGTTTTATTATTCTCTGAGATACCTGTATATACACCTCCCCTTTGCTGAACCTTGATACATTCACCTTCTGTTATATCCCCGTATAGAACTTCTTTTACGATCACTTTTGAGGGGGTAAAATTCGCCCATGCATAATCAAGATCGGGGTTCTCATGTATTCTTATTGCCGGAAGCACGTCTTCTACTATGCCTATCACCACAAAGTCAGAGGCGTCGATAAGTTCCTTTATTGTACCGTAATACGGAAAATCACCATGAATAACAACGGCGCTTTCAAGCTCAGTCGTACTTACATTTACCTTGTTTATTTCTGTTGATGAGGAGCAACCAAATAAAACAAGGCTTAGAATTACCATCACAATTATTAAAGCAAGTATTTTTTTTCATATATTTGATCCTTTCACCTATTATACTTACCATTTTGCATCAACACCCGCAATATCGCTGTCTGTTGGATAAATAAAAGCATTTCCATCCTCTACATACCTTATTATAACATATCTTAATGTTCAGATTAAATTGTTACAAATGTATTGCGGCATCTCTTGTTTTTCTGTATAATAGGGTTTATCATTATATATTCATTGAACCGATCTTTTCGGATTTTATAGTACAGGGACTAGACTATGCAAAAACACAAGGTAAAAAAATATGCGCATATTGCCGCTCCAAAAAGCCGCGGGGCATCCCGGGGGGGCGGTATAAAAAGCCTCTGGACACGGTTTGCAATGCTGCTTGGCAATTCAGGCAAGCGCGTTTTGTCTTTACTTGCGCGTAAACCCGGACCGATTTCCTCAAAAATACCGCGGCGGCCTTCCCGCGCGTTTCATACGGATACCTCAAAAAACCCGAAGGCTTTTTTGGGCGGCAATGCATACAGCCATAGTAAGCGCCGCCGTCGTACGTTCCATATAAAAGACACGCGCAAAGCCATTATCGCGTCAGGCGCAGCTGCAGCTGTGATTACAACTGCCGTTCTGCTCGCCGTGCTGACGGGCGGGAAGGCAGAGCAGGCCGGAACGCTCGTTTCACCGCCGCAAGATCCGGCCCGGCTTGCGAGCGTTTCGCTCGTTATGCCGGTATACGATCCTATAGAGCTTAAAGAAGGCGTCAACGCGTCGGTTGTATCGGATATACAGCAGCGCCTTATGGACTTAGGGTATATGGACGCGGACGAGACGGACGGGGCTTTCGACGAACAGACGGCTCTCGCGGTCAACCATTTCAAGGAGCAGCAGGGCCTTACCGGAGACGGCATCGTGGATGGCCAAACATACTCTCTGCTGCTCTCTGATGAAGCGCAGTATTATACTCTCTCTGTCGGCGCAAAGGATACCGAGTACGATACTGACGTAAATGAACTGCAGCAGCGGCTCGTGGAACTCGGCTATATAGACAAGGCTACCGGATATTACGGCACAGAGACCGAAGAAGCGGTCAAGAGGTTCCAGAAACGCAACGGCCTTGCGGAAGACGGCAAGATAGGCCAGGATACGCGCGAGAAGCTTTATTCCGAAAACGTGACCGCTGATTTCTATTCTTATGGCGATAAAAGCGACGAGATATTACGCTGTCAGAAACAGCTGAAAAGCCTATTCTATTTTCAGTCGGAACCGGACGGTAAATTCGGGCCGAAAACTATTGAGGCGGTCAAACAGTTCCAGCAGGCGAACGGCCTTATCGCCGACGGATATATAGGGCCCGCAACCAAAAAAGCTTTATATGCCGACGACGCACAGGGCGCTGACGCGCTTTCCGTAGGAGCAAGAAGCGATAAGGTCAGGCAAGCGCAGGAAAAACTGAAAAATCTCGGCTATTTAAAAAAAGTAACAGGGTATTTCGGGTCTGATACGGATAAGGCTGTCCGCAGCTTCCAGAAAACCAACAATCTTAAAGTGGACGGTAAAGTGGGCGCCAATACATGGGGCAAACTAATGACCGGCAATCCTAAAAAAGCTCCTTCGGGCAGCTCAGGCTCGGGTTCAGGCTCAGGCTCGGGTTCAGGCTCCGGTTCAGGTTCCGGCTCTGCCCCCGATATAACGGGCGCAAACGTGGAATCGTTCATCTCAGTCGCGGAATCGAAACTTGGCAGCAGATACGTCGGCGGCGGCAAGGGCCCCAATGTGTTCGACTGCTCCGGGTTTGTATACTGGTGCCTCAATCAGGTGGGCGTAAAACAAAGCTACATGACCTCGTATACGTGGCGCAGCTGCACCAAATATGAGAGGATCGATAATATGAGCGGCCTTGCGCGCGGCGACGTCATCGTTTACAAAGGGCACGTGGCCATATGCGCGGGCGACGGCTATATGATAGACGCGTCGTCGAGCAACGGAAAAGTAGTAAAGCGCAGATATACCGGCAGCAGCTACTGGAGCACGAATTTCATCTGCGGATTCAGGATATTCTAACTCAGCGTTAAGGGCTTTGCGTTGGAGCGGATTCTATGATCGTATCATCAGGGGAAGCTATCGCTTCCCCGTTTTCGTTTTTCTGTGTGTCTGTCCGCGTCATAACTGTGACGCTGCCGTCGGCAGCCGTACTCTGTATGGTGTTTTCGTCGCGTATGGTATATATCGTTTCGCCGCCCGCCGCTTTGAATATAAGCTTGTCCTGCTCTAAGCTGTACTCCCCCTGGCCTATCTCTTTTCCTTCCGCGCCGCATATTATATACATTCCGCCGGCCAGGATTTCAATAGTGTAATCAGCCCCTATATCTTTGAGCTTGTCCCCGCTTACGGGAGCTCCCAGCGAATCCAAGACCTGCGATACACGCCATTCTCCGGTAAAATCTGTTTCCGAATAATCTGATGTCACGGGCGTCGGCGAAGCGGAGGGATCCGATTCCTTGGGTTCGTTGTTTACGCACGCCGCAAACAAAGCTGTTGCCATTGCCATCACCAATAATAACGCGCAGAATCGTCTCATCGCTTTTCACCTTTCCGTTTCAGACATTGTATGGATTTTAAACCGAAATGTCAACACGGATCATCTCTCTGTTAGTTCTTTCGCTTAGATGAAATGTTATGGTATAATACCAGCTGCGTTTATATTTTGGCATTATATACTTTCCGCATTACAGATAATGATTCAGGGAGGGCGTTCATGAGATCAGTATTGATCGTTTATTACTCACACACAGGAAACAACGAAGCTTTAGCTAATAGAATACAAAAGAGGTTAGGGTGCGGTGTTTTTAAGATCAGCGAGAAAAAGAAGAGAAAGACTATCTCGATATTGTTTGATTTCCTTTTCACGAGAAACCCGAAAATATCCGAAAGCAATACCGGTCTGAGCCGCTATGGCAAGATCATATTCGCAGCGCCTGTCTGGGGCGGGAAAGTAGCTTCCCCTTTAAGGGTGCTTATCGCAAAAGAGAAGGACAACATCAAGGCATACTCATTCATCTCATTATGCAACGGCGAGACGGGGCAGAAAGAGAGGCTTGAAAACGAACTTTCGTTGATAACGGGCAGGAAACCGGAAAGTGTGGCGGAATTGCCGATAAGAGACCTGATGCCCGAAGATAAAAGGGATCAGATAAAGAACACGTTCAATTTCCGGGTCAGCGATAAAGACCTCGAGTATTTCGAAAAAGAAATCGAGGCGTTTATAAACTCGATCGCTTAGCACGAAAAAAAGAGCCTGTTGCCAGGCTCTTTTTTAAATCTTCTTAAAACAGCTGCGTGCTCAGGTATTTTTCGCCCCTGTCCGGGAATATGCAGACGATGAAACCTTTTTCTATCATATCCGCTACTTTTAAGGCCGCAAGCATTGCCGCTCCCGACGACATCCCGCAGAATATGCCTTCTTCACGCACTATACGCCGCGTCATCTCAAAAGCCTCTTCCGAGTCTATCATAATGGAAATATCGATCTTACCGGGGTCGTATATCTCGGGCACTATCGCTTCGCTCATATTCTTGAGCCCCTGTATATAATGCCCCCGTACCGGATGAGCCTCGACGATCTTTATTTCGGGATTAAGCTCTTTTAATCTCTTTGCCGTTCCCATCAGCGTACCCGACGTCCCGAGGCCTGATACAAAGTGCGTTACCCTGCCCAATGTATCCCGTATTATCTCTTCCGCGGTAGTCGAATAGTGCGCCACCTTATTATACCTGTTTGTGAACTGGTCGGGCATGAAGTATTTATCCGGGTCATCGGCCACCATCTGCCGCGCTTTGCGTATGGCGCCGTCGGTGCCTTCTTCCGCAGCCGTCAGTATCACATTTGCTCCGAACGCTTTTATCATCTTCTGGCGTTCCATCGACACCGCGGAACTCATCACTATCTCTACGTCGTACCCTTTAACAGCGCCTATCATGGCGAGAGCTATGCCGGTGTTGCCCGACGTCGGCTCTATTATCGTCTTGCCGGGTTTCAGCGTCCCTTCTTCCTCTGCCTGCATCACCATCTTGAGCGCTATCCTGTCCTTTATGCTTCCGCCGGGGTTAGTGCCCTCTGTCTTTGCATATATTTCAACGCCCTTCTTTGTGCAGAGCCTGTTTATCCGCACCAGCGGCGTATTGCCTATCGTGTCGAGTATATTTTTGTTAAGGTCCATATCTTCCTCTTTTCTTTTTGGGGTCCAATCACTATTATATTTATTGCAAATATATTGTTTCTATTATAATACCAATAAAAGATTATTCAATACTGCATCCACTCAGGCCTCATTAAAATATCTAATGTTATCGTCTCTCCCGTATACCCGGGGCAAAGCTCTTTAAAGCGTTTAAGCGAGCTCTCGGCGCCGCTTACGTATTTTAAGGGCACACGGGTCGCCGCCGCGAGCTCTTTTACAGTTTCATACCCCGCGGCAAGCTCCTCGCCCGTAGTTTCCGCTCCTAAGTTAGCGTTAAGTACGAATCCGTCAGCCGAAAGCCGCGAGCTCTTCTCTATCCGCGTGAAACTCTCCATTATCCTTTCCGCGTTTTCCTGAAACGGGCGCTTCGTGTTTATTACGAACAGCGCTTCCGTATCCTCCCTCGCCCGGTCGAAATATTCTTTAAGCGCCCCTAAAGCCGTTGCGCCCACAGGGTCTCCGCCGCAGTCGAACACCGCGTGCCCGCCTTTAAAGACCGAATATACTCCCAAAGGCAGCGTCGGCAGGTCGACCCCCGTATTCGCATACGCCGGCGCCAGCACGCGTATCCCTTTTTCCTCGAGCATCTTCCTGTGCCCGGAAGAGCGAAAATACGGGTTTACTATGTCTATATCGATAAGCGACACATCCTCGTATTTTCTTTTAAGTCTGAGAGCTATACTGAGCGCAAGCTCAGTCTTTCCGCTTCCGTAGTTCCCGTACAGCACGGTTATCCTTTTCATCCGTTCTCCTTAGGGTCTTTCATGGCCTTTTGTATATCTTCATCAGGTCTTCGGCGCACTTTATGCCGTCGACCGCAGCTGATACTATCCCCCCGGCGTATCCCGCTCCTTCTCCGGCCGGGAACAGCCCTTGCGCGCCTTCGGCCTGGAGATCGTTATTCCTTAATATCCTCACCGGAGACGATGTCCGCGTCTCCACTCCGGTAAGCACCGCGTCCGGCATATCGAACCCCGCAAGCTGCTTCCCGAAATGCGTTATGCCTTCTCTGAGCGCATTCGTTACAAACGGCGGCAGGCATCCGTTTAGATCTTTATAATACGTACCCGGCCTGTACGACGGCTTTACGCTGCCAAACTCTTTTGAAACGTTTCCCTTCAAAAAATCTCCCAGCGTCTGCACGGGGGCTGCGAACCCCTGCGCAAAAGCCGCGCGCTCGAATCTTCTTTGAAACTCAACTCCGCCCAAAGCCCCCGCATCCAGGTCTCCCGCCCCAACGCTCACCACCACAGCGCTGTTCGAGTTTTCGGAATCTCTTTTGTAATAACTCATGCCGTTAACGGCTAAATTACGGTTTTCAGTCGCCGAGCATATCACCTCTCCGCCCGGGCACATGCAAAAAGTATATACCCCACGGGAGCCGTCCTTCGAAGCAAGGCGGTATTCCGCCGCTCCCAGCATCGGGCTGCCCATGGCGTCGCCGTACTGCGCCCTGTCGATGAACTCTCTTTTGTGCTCTATCCTTACCCCTACCGCAAACGCTTTGGGAACGAGTATCATTCCGCTGCGGCAGAGCATTTCATACGTATCCCGGGCGCTGTGGCCTGTCGCCAGTATCAGCGCTCCCGTATCCGCCCTATGCCCGATACCGCCTTTGATGTATGTTATGCCGCGCAAGGCCCCCTGCGACACAAAAACTTCCGAAAGCTTAGCGTTGAATATGAACTCCCCGCCGAGAGACGTTATCTGCCCTATGATCGCCGATACGGCCTTTCGTATGTTCTCTGTGCCAAGGTGCGGTTTCGCCGACAATGCTTCTTCGGGAACGCTCAGGCCTGACAGCGTTTCTATCACATACTCGGCGCGCATATCCTTTATCCTTGTCGTCAGCTTTCCGTCCGAAAACGCGCCCGCTCCTCCGGCGCCGAAGCATACGTTGCTTTCTTCGTTGAGTACGCCGGTTGACACCAGCGCTTTTACGTCTTTCTCCCGTTCAGAAAGCTCAGCGCCTCTTTCGAGTATCAGCGGCCTGTATCCGTGCTTTGACAGCGTCAGCGCGGCGAACAGCCCGCACGGCCCGGAGCCCACGACTACAGGCCTGCCCGCTTCCTTTTTGCCGTATTCGATCTCCGGCTCAGCGTAATCCTGCGCGCTGCCGAATTTTTCTTCAAGCGCCCGCTGGGCCTTTTGGTCCTTTAAAACGATATGCAGCGTATAAACGAGACGGATGTCTTTCTTGCGGCAATCGAGAGACTGCCGTTTTACGCGGGCCGTATCTATATCCTGCAGACTTAATCCCAGCCGTTTCGCCGCGGCGCTCTTTATCATTTCTTCGCTGCCGCCGGGCAGCGGCACGCTTATCCCTGTCAAAAGGATCGCCATTCAATCACTTCCATCGCCTATTATACCCCTAAAACCCGTTTCTTTCGATCTCTTAAGCAAACAAAAAGGGCCGGAATCGCCCTTTTGTTGATCTGTTATCGATCGTAACTACCTTTTCTTAATTGTAACGTTTACCGATACAGCGGATGGAGTAAAGTTTTCCGCGGCAAATCCGTCCGGCAGCACAAAATATACCTTTAAATTATATGTGCCTTCCGTAAGCCCGTCGAGGTCGACAAAGGGGGCTATATCCGCGCGCAGCAGCTTCGATAATTCTGTTACCCCTGCCAGCACCGTCACATCGACTGATGACGGGTCTATAGAGGAAACAACCAGCCCCGGCGAAAGGTTCCTTGTCTTTATGGCAACGCTTTTATAAGTTTTCTGGTCCGTCTTTTCGCGTATATATACCCCTACTTCCGCTTTCTCAACGTCAAGCACCCTTATGCCTTCGGGCGGGGCAAACGGGGGAGTCATTATAACATCCGTCTTTGACCCTGCGACGCTGAAAGGAAGCAGCTTTATAGAATCGATTCCGTCCAGCAGCGACTTTTCCCCGACGATCCTTACCTTTTCCGGGCTGCATTTTGTTTCGATTATCTCATAACCGGGAGCAAGGCTGTCCTGCCCTATTATGGAGCCTGCAACGTCAACATCGACCGTCTTTACGGGAAGCACGCTTAAGTTTACTATTACGGAAGGGAGCAATCCGGGAAACAACCCGGGATCGACAACGCTGCCGCCCGCGTCGAGAAGCTCGACTTCATAACTCTTGCTGAAGCCTTGGGTAAGGCCATTAAGGTCAACCGTACAGCGCGCGCTTACCACTTTTTGGACGTCGGTCATAGCGCCCTGTATGTTGATGATATCGGTAATGCTGGGGGTATCCGCGTAATATCCCGCTTCTACGCTGCCCACCGGATTATATTTAACAGGCACCTGCCTCGTTACGTTTTTATCTACATGCAGTGTCACCTGTGACGGGCTTACTTTCAGCGCCTGCCCGTACGTAGTACTCGGTTTAATATCCCTTATATACGTCCCTGCTTCATTTATACCCGAAAGGTCGATATAAGCCTGTACATTCTGATTGCTTAGGTTTTTAACATCGTTCTGGTTTACTTTTACCCTTATATTCACGGTTTTCGGGATATCGGAGAGATCCGTCGATATCGCGAGATTCTTTGCCATAAGGCTCTCGGTGTTGAGCGTGATCTGAACGTCCGATATTACCCTCTCCCGGGGCGGATTCACTACCGAAAGCACATAGCTCCACAAAATCACCGCAAAAAGGACCGCGACTATTTTAAGCACAAGATTACTCCGGAATATCTTCCAGAAAGCTTTTAAAAACTTTTTCATTTCGCGTCACGACCTTTGCGCTTTATCCTTATGCCCCTGTTTTTGCCCGATTGTTTTATCATATATATGTCTTCCAGAATATCTTTTATCGCTTTTGAATCGAGGTAGCGTATAAGCGCCCCGTCCTGTGCCACGGAAATCACTCCCGTCTCCTCGGAAACTATCAAAGTTATGCTGTCGCTTACCTCTGATATGCCGAGCGCCGCGCGGTGCCTTGTGCCGAGTTCCTGCCCTATCTGCTTGTTGTCGCTTAAAGGGAGGAAGCAGCCGGCCGCCTCTATCCTGTCTTCACGTATTATGACCGCCCCGTCGTGCAGCGGCGAGTTGGTAAAAAACAAATTTTCCAGAAGCTCCGACGTGATCTCGGCGCCGATATGCGTGCCGCTCTCTATTACGTCTTTGAGCCCCGTCTTTCTCTCGAATACTAAAAGCGCGCCTACTCTCTTTTTCGAAAGCGTAAGCACGGCCTTTAATATTCTGTCGGCGTTCTCCTGCGCGTAAGTTGCCGGTGAGGACAATATATCGAACCTTCCGCGCCCGAGGCTCGCAAGCGCGCGCCGCAGTTCGGGCTGAAATATGATCACTATCACGAGGGCGCTCGCTGTAACCACATTACTAAGCAGCCACGCCGTGCCGACGAGCCCGAGGAAATCCGTCACCCACGCTGCGAGCAGAAGTATACCGAGGCCTTTCAATACCTGCATGGCGCGGGTCTTCGACGTAAGCTTTAACAGCCAGTATATTATGACGGCAAGAAGCAGTATATCGATGATATCGATGTAACTGAAATCCGATATGCTGCTGAGGATGGCATTTACTATCTTCTCCAATTAAAACATCCTTTTATTTTTCTGACCACCAACAATATATGTATAATGTATTATAATATATTTTTATTATAAACTTTATTTATTATTATAAACTATATAGCATAAAAATCCTACCCTTTAAATTTAAACAAAGCGTTAAAACTCCCTTTTTTCATAAAAATTGAATTCAGCAGCCTTAACCTTGTTACAGGCCGCGGCTTAGGATATAATAACCGCATGTATACAAGCCTGAAGGCGATAAGCGACGATATAAGCATATGCAAAAAGTGCGGGCTTTACAGCACTCGTAAAAATACCGTTTTCGGCGAAGGTAATCCGTCTTCAAAGATAATGTTCATAGGCGAAGGCCCGGGGCGTGATGAAGACGAGCTTGGCCGCCCGTTCGTGGGAAAAGCCGGGCAGCTATTAGATAAAATGATAGCGTCTATAGGCTTTACCAGGAATGACGTTTATATCGCTAATATACTTAAGTGCAGGCCTCCGGAAAACCGCGACCCGCTGCCGCATGAGGCGGCAGCCTGCATAGGCTACCTGCGCGCGCAGGTGGCCCTTATAAAACCTAAAGTGATCGTCTGCCTCGGCAGGATAGCGGCAGGCTATATACTCGGCCGGGAAGTACGGATATCGAGGGACAGAGGGATATGGCACGAGTCTAAAGGCTTTTATATAATGCCTACTTACCACCCGGCTGCGCTGCTGCGCAACGAACAGCTGAAAAAAGAATCTTACGCTGATCTTAAAAGTATAAGGGCTAAATATGACGAAATCCTCGCAAAAGAATGATATCAAGGGTCTTATATTGAACGAAGTTTATAACGACGCCTTTAATACCGCGGCACAGGTTTTAGGAAAGACGGCAGCCGACATGGTTTTCGGCGAAGGGGACACTGCAGCGAAAATCATGCTTATCGGCGAAGCCCCGGGCGCCGAAGAAACAAGGCTTTCCCGCCCCTTCGCAGGAAAAGCGGGAAAAAACCTCGACCGGTTTCTTTCAGTGGTCGGCCTCGGGCGGAGCGATATCTATATAACAAACGTGCTGAAATTCCGCCCGTATAAAACCAGCGCGAAAGGCACGGTTTCCAACAGGCCGCCTAATTCGTCTGAAATAGAGCTTATGCTGCCCTTCCTTAAGCGCGAGATCGAAGCTGTAACTCCAAAAGTATTAGTAACGCTGGGCAATGTGCCTTTAAAGGCTGTTTATAACAGCAGCGCCGCTATCGGCGGATGCCATGCTTTGCCGCTTGAACCTTACGGTTTTCTCTGTAATTTTACTATCTTCCCGCTTTACCACCCTGCAAGCATCATCTACAACCGGTCTCTGGAGGCTGTATACAACGAAGACCTGAAAAAGCTCAAAGCCTATATTGCCCTTGTGTAAACCCTTTCCTTTCTATTTTATTCCCGAATACAAAAAAACCGCCGCGGCCGGCTGAATACTCGCGAATGCTCTTTTTTCCTTGCGATTTTAGCTTTTGCAGCAGGTTGTACGCCCGATTATTTTTTGATATCATATATTTTGATAAGTTATATGTTCCGGTACCCGAGTGTTATCAGAGGTTATTATTTATGAAAAAGATATTGATATCAGCGCTTGTTATAGCTTTGATAATTACGTTGTTCCCTTCTCTGGCGTTTGCAGGCGAGAGTTTCTTTGAGGAAGCGACCGTAACAGGTGAAAACGTTAGCATGCTCCTCCGGCCTTCCGACAACGCCCCTGTTGTGACCGTACTCCGGAAAGACGAGAGGATAGGGGTCTATTGCGAAGAACAGCCGGGATGGTACAGGGTCATATTCGGGAACTACAGGGGATATGTGAAAAGCGAAAATATATTCCTTGCATCTTCCGACTCGATGATAGGCCTGGTCCTTTCGGATAATACGCATATTCGGCAGTTCGCAAACGGATACAGCGCAACGATGGGCGACCTTTCGGTAGGGACTGCGGTAGAGATTTTGGATGTGGTCGGCAACTGGTATTACGTCGAAACCGATTCCGGAAACGGCTATGTAGATAAAGAAGGCATCGAGATAAGCAAAAATGTTACGCTTATCTCGCTATTGAAGCCCGAGATGCGGGGCGCCGCTGTCGCTAAGATGCAGATAGAGCTCCGGAACAGGGGATTCTTTTCCGGTTCCGCGACCGGTTATTACGGTACCGTTACTAAAGAGGCGGTAAAAGCCTTTCAAAAAGAAGCAAGGCTTTCGCAAGATGGCATTGCTGGCGAGAAAACGCTCGAGATACTTTACGGCGAAAACGATATCAGCACGACAGCGGCAAGAAGAGCCGGAATAAAAGGCGCTGTTCAGCTTTCCAACTGGGACGCTATAAACAAGATATGGAAGAGATGGACATGCGCAACGGTAACTGACGTAAGGACAGGCATACAGTTCAGGGTCGAACGCCGCGGCGGATGGTATCATGCGGACTCCGAACCTTTGACTGCTGCCGATACGGCCAAGATGAAAAAAGCGTGCGGCGGCAGCTGGACATGGAACCGCCGCCCGATATGGATCACATTAGACGTTAACGGCGTAACATACGCGGCCTCGCAGCACGATATGCCCCATTTGGTCCAAGCAATAAAAGATAACAATTTCGACGGACATTTCTGCATACACTTCCTGCACTCAAAAGTGCATGAAACCAGCAAGGAATGCCCGAGGCATCAGAAGTGCGTTATGGAGGCATACAGGAAAGCAAAATAAGCTGATGAAGGATAAAGGGCTGCGCAAGCAGCCCTTTATTATATTTCCCGTGTAAACTACATGGAAAGACCGTTAACCCTGCCCTTCGATCCACATCGACATTCCAGGCCCGGAAGTTTCGTTCGGCCTTTCGATGAATCCGAGTGTTTTATAAAAACCTTGCTTTCCAGCTGCCGACATAAGGTTCACGAATACTTTCTCGCCCTTCTTAAAGCCGCTTTTTATATGGTCCGTTATCATATCCATCATCGTTTTGCCAATACCCCTTCGTTGAAATTCGGGCAGAACTATAACGTCGGCTATAAACGCAACATACCCGCCGTCGGATATAAGCCTCGCCATGCCTACTGTCTCTTCACCGCAAACCGCAGCAACCAGGTATTCCGTATTATCTATACCTCTTTTCGCCTGCGCCGGCGCTATTTCACCCCATCCGACCGCATTTCGCAGCCTGTTATAATCGGATACTGTTATCGAATGCACATACTCAATTTCTATTTCGCCCATATCGCGCTTACTCCTTTCGATTCTGGCACCCCAGCTTTATAGATTATAAGAACGTCTCGTTTTCGTTCGGGCGCCGTGTGTCACGTTTGCTTAATTGAAAGATAAAATCGATTATACCGGTCTAAACTGTTGTTTGAACGCTGGAATGAAAACTTTTTTAAAAAAGCTAATAAACGCCGACGTCGGTTTCAGGGTTTCATCAGCTTAAAAACAAGGAAAGTCGGGGTCTCGATAAAGGCGTTATACCTGCCCGGCTGCTCTTCCTTCCACTTCTCCGGAGGCATCGGCTCCCGCATTTCAGCTATTGAAAAACCCGCTTTTATTATTGCGCTAATATAATCGCCGAACGTGTGGTGAAAACTGCTGCTTAAGTAATCCTCTGTTTCCTCGTTATACTCGATCCAGGGCTGGATATACGACCTTTCTCTTTTATCGAGATATCTTACCACCCATTCGTCGTCACCCGGAAACGTATCGCCGCGGCTTATAGGATACTGCGCCGTATAGACGGGATGCATGACCGACATCACGCAAACACCCTGTTTATTCAATATCGAATATACTCCCGCAAAAAAGCCTTCGAGATCCCTGATATAATGGGTAACGGTCGAACTGAAAACGAAGTCGTATTTTTCGCCCGCGCCCGGATCCGAGACGTCCCCTTTGATAAACATTGCTTGTGAACGCTTTGCCCCGGCTTTATCCTTGGCTATATCCAGCATTCTTTGTGAAAAATCTATTCCGGTTATTTTACGCGGATGAGTTTCTTCCAGCAGAAAAGTGAAACGCCCCGTCCCGCAGCCCAGGTCAATAACAGCCTTATCCTTCAGGTCGGGCAGCATTCTCTGAATGCACGGCCATTCGACGGTATAACTGTACGAATCTTCGCTTTCCGTAAAATCCTCATACGCGGCGGCCATGCGATCCCAGTTTTGTTCTATGCCGTTCATCTTTTTCCCCTTTTTGAGAGCCTACTCCCTCGCCGCCAGCGCCCTTGCTTTATCGTCCATTATGAGTGCGTCTATCATCTCGTCCATGTCCCCGTCGAGAAACTGCTCGAGGCGGTACAGCGTCATGCCTATGCGGTGGTCGGTCACCCTTCCCTGCGGAAAGTTGTACGTGCGTATACGTTCGCTCCTGTTGCCCGAGCCTATCTGGTTCCTGCGGCTCTCGGAAAGCTCTTTATCCTGCGCCTGCTTCGCTATATCGTAAAGGCGCGCTTTTAATACCTTCATTGCCTTTTCTTTATTTTTAAGCTGCGATTTCTCATCCTGGCAGGTAACGACGAGCCCGCTCGGTATATGCGTGATGCGCACCGCCGAGTCGGTGGTGTTGACGCTCTGGCCCCCGTTGCCCGACGAACGGTATACGTCGACGCGAAGGTCGTTCTGGTTTATCTCGACGTCCACGTCTTCCGCCTCGGTCAAAACAGCTACAGTAGCCGCGGACGTGTGTATCCTCCCCTGGCTTTCCGTTTCGGGAACGCGCTGCACGCGGTGCACGCCGCTCTCGAATTTGAGCCTTGAGAAAGCCCCTTTTCCCGATATGAGCAGTACTATCTCCTTTACTCCTCCCAGCTCCGTTATGTTGGACGCGAGCCTTTCCATTCCGTATCCCGCGCGCTCGGCATACCTTGTATACATACGAAGCAGGTCGCTCCCGAAAAGCGCCGCTTCCTCGCCGCCCGTTCCGGCGCGTATCTCCAGCACGACGTTCTTCTCATCGTTAGGGTCTTTGGGCAGCAGCAGGAATTTCAGATCTTCTATGATCTTTTCATCGGCTTCGCGCATCGCCGCAAGCTCCTCTTTCGCCATCCCGGCAATTCCTGGGTCGTCGTCCTGCTCCATGGCTTCAAGATCTTCCGATTGCTTCGCGTTCTTAAGATGCTCGTCGTACTTACCTACTATCTCAGCGAGCGCCGAATGCTCTTTTACGAGCTTTAAATACCGATCCTGGTTATGCACGGTCTCCGGCCTCGCGAGCTCCGCCTCGAGCTCTGTAAACCTTTTCTTTATCTCTTCAAGTTTTTCAAACATTTTATACCTTTTATATCCTGCGGGCGCAGATTATCCTGTCCCTCCCCGCGTAATCTTTCAAACATTCTATTCCGGCAAATCCGCTCTTGCCTAAAAGCCCCGATACCGCCGGCGCCTGATCCGCCCCTATCTCCAGTACTACAGCTCCTCCGGGGCGCAGGTGCTTTATTCCCTTTTCCGCTATTATGCGGTAGAAATTTAGTCCGTCTCCCGCTGCAAGCGCCTGCCGCGGCTCATACAGCCGCACGGAGCCGTCAAGAGACTCATATTCATCCTCGCTTATGTACGGGGGGTTGCATACTATGATGTCATATACGCTTTGTATATTATCAAACATATCGCTGCAGATAAACCTTAAAAGCTGTGAGACGCCGTTTGATCCCGCGTTTTTCTTTGCCGTCTCCAGGACGCCCCTGCTTATATCCGCGGCGTCAACGCTTATGCCTGTTTCCGACGCTATAGAGATAGCAATGCACCCGCTCCCCGTGCACATATCGAGCGCGGTTTTATATGAGTTTTCTTTTATCAGCCCGATCGCCTTTCCGGCTACGAGCTCCGTTTCCTTTCTCGGTATAAGCACGCTTTCGTTCACATCAAGCGCAATATACCGGAAATACGCCCGCCCGGTTACGTATTCAACGGGTTCGCCCGAAGCGCACCGCCGCGTCATCAGCTGTATCTGCCGGTATACATTGCCCGGTACGTTCTTTTCCGAATATATGTTTGATAGTTCTATGTCCAGCGCATGAGATATTATTACCTTTGCCTTTGCCTCTGCTTCGGGTATGCCCGCTTGTTCAAGCAATTTTTTAGCTTCAAGAAAAACTACTCTTGCCGTCATACCGCAGGCTGCGTTTCGGTTTGCTGCTTTTCCTTGGGCTGCTCTATCGGCCGGTTGAATTTCTTAGCCATCTCATCGAGTTCTTCTTTCGTTGATTCATCCTGCGCGGCCGTAAACGCGAGTATCGCCACTTCCACCATGCTGTCATCCGGCTCAGAAGTGGTGAGCTTTTGCAGCATCATTCCCGGCCAGCGAATTATCCTGAAAAACAGCGAATCGCTTATTGCCGCGAACTTTAAAAATTCGTAAGCAATCCCGGCGACGACGGGCAGCATCAAGAGCCGCAGGCCTATCCTCGCGTACCATGAGGGGCTCCATCCTAACAGCGAGAACAGCAGTATGGATATCACCATGACGAGCAGAAGATAGCTTGTTCCGCATCTTGGGTGCAGCGTCCTGTACTTCTGCACGTTTTCGACTGTAAGCTCTTCTTCGTGCTCAAAGCAGTTTATCGTCTTATGCTCCGCCCCGTGATATTTGAATACCCTTTTTATTTCTTTTATGAACGTGATCGCAAATATGTATAAGATGAATATGAGCATCCTTATTCCGCCCTCTATGAGGTTCATAACAATAGAGGACGCGATATACGGCTTTACGATATTCGCCAGGACCGAAGGCAATATGAAGAATATCCCCACCGCAAGCCCTATGGAGATTATTACGGCGAATACCATAGCCACGTCCATGATGTCCTTGCCGGATTTCTTCGCGACATACTTCTCAAATTTCGAAGGCTTATAATCGGGCGTCGTTTCGTCGTACATCTTTGCCGCTGTTGTCATCGTTTTTACGCCGAACACCATGATATCATAAAACGATATTGCTCCGCGAACTACGGGCAGCTTGAAAAATTTGTTCTTTTCCGTTACCGGTTTTACTTTATCTTTTTTGTATACTACCTCGCCCGACGCTTTTCTTACCGCGAGCCCGCATACCGAAGGCGCTTTCATCATTACGCCCTCGAGTACGCCCTGGCCGCCTATTTTAGACCTTTTCATTACGAATCCTCTCAATAAATCCATAAAGCTTTAGCTTTGTGGATAATCCAAAAAGCCTTAGGCCTTATGGATAGATCCAAAAAGTTTTAACTTTTGGATAAGTTCAAAAAACTTTAGCTTTTGGAGTTGCCCCAAAAGGCGCCGCCTATTGGGGTAATCGGATAAATTGACTCTCAATAGCAAAACAGACCGAAAAGCCGGTCTGTAAAATCCCAAATACTATTTGATGCCGTATCTCTTGTTGAAACGATCCACGCGCCCGCCGGTATCTACAAGCT
>CAZDZY010000045.1:0-22882 GCA_964510055.1 uncultured Christensenellaceae bacterium | reverse complement strand
CTTTGGGCCGATACCCTGCACAAAAAGCAGCTATGATCTTTATTGGATAGTGGTAGACAAGAAATATAAAGGCATGGGCATAGGCAAAAAGCTCCTTCTGGAAACGGAAAATGAAATATCAGAACGGGGCGGCAGGAAAATATACGTTGAAACATCATCGAGGGATAGTTATTACG
This sequence comes from uncultured Christensenellaceae bacterium, assembly GCA_964510055.1. Lineage (GTDB taxonomy): Bacteria > Bacillota > Clostridia > Christensenellales > SZUA-584 > DTFZ01. The sequence goes on along the minus strand of CAZDZY010000045.1, from coordinate 22,706 downwards.
GCACGCGGCAGTTTTATATAAAAAGCGGTTATAAAGAGGAGGCAATATTTGCCGACTTTTATGACGACAACGATGACAAGGTCGTTTACATTAAAGGAGGACGATAGCGGGAATACAAAAGCTGAATCGCTTTGGAATGTCACTTTTGTATAAATAAAAGCCAATGCGGATGGACTGATAAAAACCAATTCTGAACGCTGCCGACGGTAATTGGCAACAACAAGTAGTGCAGCGTCTTAACCGTTATTCTTCTGGATTGCCACGTCGCTGCGCCGTCAGGCTTCGCTCCCGTCTAAGCTTCGCTCCTCGCAATGACGGAGGGATTCGTTAACCTCATGATAATCGTAGTACGGAATTACTTTTAATCATATCCTTTTCTGTTTAACTCTTTAATAAAATCATCGTGTTTAATACTCTTACATATAACTTCATTATAATATTTGATTATCGCAATCCTTAGATATTCCCTTAATCTCTCTATATTTGAGTTTATATCTATACCCTCTTTTACCTTCCCTGTATGCACTAAAGTACTTCTTACTTTGTACATGTCACCAATAAATTCATAGATACTATCTGCGCTTATTATATAATTTGGATTGTCATAAATACCCTTTAAAAATACGGCTGTGTTCCTTCTAATTTTATATGCTATTGCTTCGTTATCTTGACTAGTTTTGAATAAAACTTCAAAACCCATTATTAATAAAAGTAATTCAATTTTGTAATCCTCCTGGTAAATTGAATTGCAAAACAAATCAAATACTGTTTTTAATTCAGAATGTTTTATTATTTCTCCTAATACTTTTAAATAGTTTTTCTTTTCAAAATCAATCTTTATATCCTTTATATTAAACTTAATATACATATCTTTAAGTTCATCACCATGCCAAGATTTCTTAAACATATCTATTCCCAAATCACTTAGGGTACGGTGATTTGGTTTTCTATTATAATGTTTATGCCAAGATTCTTGACTTTTTTCTTTATTTTCGAAAGACATTATACATTTATATTCAATAGAATAAACTAAATAGTATTTATTATCATTTAAATTTAATAAGTCTATTTCTTTTATTGTATCCTCTTTATCTTTAGTTAAAGCTCTTTCAAGTTCATCTCTACTTTCATTATATTTACATTCACCAATAATACGAATGTTAGAATTAAGAGATATTTCATATTTTACAAAACCCTCCTTTGAAACATTCCGTTGTAAAATATAATCAAGTGAATTATCAGTTGTTAAAACATAATTAGAATAAACAAAATCTTGTCCTTCTTTATCATTACCATCGACCCAAGCCTTTATATTAAATGGTATCGTTTTAATATTGATCTCGTATCTCTTTTTAAGATTCTCGTCCGTTAATATATCCGTATTAAAAAACATTGTTATCTTTTTTGTAAGACTTAATTCATATGGATGTTTAATAAATTCTTCTTCCGGTATCTCTTTTAATCTATATGTTTCAATCCGGGTTTCAAGATTCATTTTGTTATTGCCGGTAAAGTGCCCAGTTTGGCATAATCTTTCGTATTCTTCTCTACTGATTTCTTTTCCATTTGTATCAACAAACTTTAAGGCTTTCATTCTGTACGTTTCAATCTGTGTTTCCAAATTAGTTTCGCTAGTTCCGGAATAGTATCCGGTTTGGCATAGCCTTTCGTATTCTTCTTTACTGATTTCTTTTCCATTTGTATCAATATATTTAATTGTTTTCATCCCAGCACCCCCATTAGTTCTGTTAGTCTCTTGGCGTGGTTTAACATTAATATAATTTACAGGAATATTATATCACTTATCATATGGATAAAGTATACAATGTTCAGAACAATAAAGAGTGGCTCCGTCTACGCTTTACGGCAATATAAAAAAGCTCAAACTTTATAAGCCGAGCTTTCGTTGTCATTCCCGATATTTTTAATAATCGCTTTTAACTATGGTCACCCTTCCCACAGGGCATACCGCGTCGCATTTTCCGCAGTTTATGCACGCGGCTTTCACGGATTCTCCTTTGACGGATTCTCCCTTAAGCGCTTTTGCTATCTCTACGCCCGAGCTTGTCCCGAGGCGGTTCGCGCCCGCGGCTATCATGTCGTTAGCAGATTTTATATCCTTTACTCCCCCGGCTGCTTTGACGCCGGTGCGCGCGCCTACCGTCTTGCGCATGAGTTTTACGTCGTCTATCGTTGCGCCGTGTTTCGAGAACCCGGTCGAAGTCTTAACGAAATCGGCCCCGGCCTCCACCGCCGCGCTGCATGCTTTTACTTTCTCTTCGTCGGTAAGCAGGCACGCCTCTATTATGACTTTAACGAGCGCTCTGCCCCTGCTTGCCCGCACGACCGCCCCGATATCTTTCTTAACAGTATCCCATTCGCCGGATTTCGCCGCGCCTATGTTTATCACCATGTCTATCTCTTTGGCGCCCGCGTTTATCGCCGCGTCGGTCTCATACGCTTTTACATCCGGCATAGTCGCCCCGAGCGGGAAACCTACCACGCAGCAGGGAGAGACCGAGCTTCCCCGCAGTTCTTCGGAAACCAGACGTATATACGACGGATTAACGCACACGCTGGCAAACCCGTATTGCTTCGCCTCGTCGCATACTCTCTTTATCTGGTCTTTTGTCGCGTCGGGCTTTAAAAGCGTGTGGTCTATCTTTTTGAGCACATCCGCCTGCGCTTCCGGCCTCGCTGAAGTGCCCATGCTTTTTAATACTTCTTCAGTCACGCGCTTTACGATATCTTCTATATTTATATCCATTATTTTCTCCTTAGTGATTACCCCTTGATTATCTGCACAGACCTGCTGCACCCGAACCGCTGCGCGCCTGCCGCCATAAGTATGCGCACCGTCGCGGCGTCGGATATGCCGCCGTCTATCTTTATGCCGATCCCGTCCCCTATTACCCCGCGCACGAATTTAACATCTTCCGGGTCGGCCTTTTTGCCTGTCAGGAAGTTCGATATCTTGACGTAATCGACTCCCGCGGCTTTCGCGATACCCAGAGCCGTGCGCTTCTCGTCGTCGGTATACAGCCCCTGCTCGTATATCGCCTTTACCTTTGCTCTGCCCCGCGCTATATCTACCATTTCACGGAGTTCGCGCAGCGCGGCGTCATAGTCGCCGCTCTTTATCGCTAATATGTTCATCGCCACGTCGAGCTCTTCAGCGCCGTTCCTTATAGCTTCCCGTACATCAGCGGCCTTAGCTGAAACCGAAGCCGCACCGTGCGGGAACCCGACTGCGGCGCATACCTTCACGCCGCTTCCGCGAAGCTGTTCCGCGGCGAGCGAAACGTAATACGGGGATACGCAGACGTTGGCCATTTTACATTCCCGCGCCTCGCCGCATGCCTTGATTATCTTATCCGCGGCCGTATCGGGATTCAAAATGCTGTGCTCAATGGTACTCGCGATATCCGTGCCCATATCTTTAAGCCCCACGTCAACTGCTCCGCCCTGCATAGCTTTGACGCGCGAGAGCACCTCTTCGGTCACCTTCGCGACGACAGCCTCAATATCCATCAGCTAAAAGCTCCTTCAAACGTAAACGGTATTGCCCTCAAAAGAGTAATGGTCCACCACGCCGCAGACTACCCAGTCTGCAACGGGCTTGCCGCCTAATATCATTATCGTCGCCCCGCCGTCCACGTTAACGAGCACGATATCCCCCACCCCGGCGTCCGCGGCGTCGAACGCTATCTGGCGCGCGCCGTACGGCTTTTTGTCTGTTCCTATGAACTCGACCAGCAAAAGCTTCTTACCAAAATGGGATTCGTCCTTTATCGTGGAAACGACGTTTCCGACTACCCTCGCAAGCAACATTGGCTTCCCGTCATTCTTTCGGAAGTATGCCTTCTACGTCGGCATGCGGGCTGGGTATCACGTGTACGCTGAACAGTTCGCCGACCCGCTTTGCGGCCGCGGCGCCCGCGTCGACAGCGGCTTTAACAGCGCCTACGTCCCCGCGTACCATAACGGTAACAAGGCCGGAGCCCACTTTTTCTTTGCCCACGAGTTTAACATTAGCGGCTTTTACCATAGCGTCGGCTGCTTCTATAGCCCCGACGAGACCTCTCGTTTCAACCATGCCTAAAGCAAGTTTTTCCATGATTAGACCCCTTTCATATCTCTTCGTTAAGTTTGTCGATAAACCCGACGATCGCAGAATCGACGGGGATCATCCTTTTGTCCCTGAACGGAAGCGTCGCTTCTTTTTTGCCGATAAGGTAAACGAAATCGCCCGGCCCGGCCTGATGCGTGCCGTCCGCCGAGACCTCAAAACCTTTCGGCGTGCCGTTCTCTATAAGCTGCACCACCAGCAGCTTCACGCCTATGAGGTTTTCGTCTTTTACCGTGCTCACTACCGAGCCGACGACCTTCCCTGTGTACATGCGTTAAGCCTTCTTCTCTGTTTTGGGTTTCTCGGTTTGCGGAAGTATGCCTTCTACGTCGTTATGCGGGCTGGGTATAACGTGCACGCTGAACAGTTCGCCGACCCTCTTGGCTGCCGAAGCGCCCGCGTCTACTGCGGCTTTAACAGCGCCAACGTCCCCGCGCACCATAACTGTAACGAGCCCGGAGCCGACCTTTTCTTTGCCCACGAGTTTAACGTTAGCGGCTTTTACCATAGCGTCGGCCGCTTCTATAGCCCCGACGAGCCCTCTCGTTTCTACCATTCCCAAAGCTTCTTTTTCCATTTGCCTTTCTCCTTCGTTATTGTAACATGATTTATCTTTAATGGAACTTATCAATAAACGGCTTTCATTATATCTGGATGCGGCGACGGTATTACCACCGTGCGCGATACCATGCCGGCCGCTTCCTCGCTCTGCCCGGCGACTTCGGCCGCGTGCTTAACCGCGGCTACTTCGCCCGTGAGCGTAACAAACGACTTGCCCCCGAGGCCGCGCCCCAGCCTTATCTCTATGATCTCGACATCGGCGGATTTTACCGCGCTGTCGGCGCAGACCACTGCCGATGCGAGTGAGAACGTTTCTATTATGCCGAGCGCCCCCGGATTGCCTATTTCGGAGGCGGCGCTCAGCGCCTGTATCACCTGGCTGTGGACGTTTGGTATCACTATGCTGTCTACCAGCGTTTCGGCCGCGGTCTGTTTTCCCGCCTCGACCGAGGCTTTTACCGCAGCTACGCTGCCCGATACTATGACTATATATTTTCCGGCGCACGCAGTCTGCGCGGCCGCGAGCGTTACATCAGCGGCTTTGAGCATCGCGTCGCCCGCCTCTATGCCTTTCGGTATGCTGTTAGTTTCCACCATTCCCAGCGCGTTCATTTAGTTTCCTTCTATTTCAATAGTCGATTCTGTGACTTTCACCGTTCCCGCTATACTGGCGTGAACGTTTGCGCTCACGCCTTGCGCAGCTTCGGCGATCAATTGCCCTTTTGCTGCCCGCTCGCCGCTTTTGACTACAGGCTTCGCGGGGGCGCCTATGTGCATCTTAAGCGGAATGACCACCTTGTTTGCCTTGAGCGGCTCCTCTATGAGCGGCAGGTCTTTGTCGTATTTGTCTATGCCGAGCCGGGCCTCGAGGCGTGCGGTCGGCACCTTTATGTTCTCGAAGCTTTCGCTCACCGGGTAAGGCAATTTCTTCTCCGGCTTTACGCCCGCCTTTAGCAGCTCCTGCTTAAGCCTTTGCATCATCCTCGACGGGGCGAGAGAGAAGTTGCACGCGTAGTATGTGCACACCCCGCAGTCGCAGCACGAGAATACTCCGCCTAAATCCGCGGTGCCCTTTGCGCCCAGCGCCATGGCCTGCATCACCTTGTGCGGCTCTACTTTAAGGCCGAGGGCGTTGCGCGGGCACATCTGCGTGCAAAAATTACACTGGCAGCAGACGCTGCGGGCAAGCTTTAATTCACGCTCGAGGTCGCTGCTCTTTTTGCGTACCAGCAGGTGGCTTTTGGGGAACACGAGCACCCCGCCCGTCGTCTTTGTGACCGGCTCGTCGATGTTATTCGTTACCCTGCCCATCACCGGCCCGCCTATGATCACCGCGTAGTCCCGCATATCCCCGGGGCCTCCGGCCGCTTCGATGAGTTTACTTACCGGAGTGCCTATCGGGGCTATGAACACCGCGGGGTTCTTTACCTCACCGTTGACCGTGACATACCTTTCGGTCACAGGCTTGCCTTCGAGCGCATCGGCTATCTGCGAAAGCGTCGCCGCGTTCTGCACGACGACTCCCACGTCGAGCGGGAGCCCGCCCGTGGGTACCACTCTGCCTGTCGCCTCGTATACTATCTGCTGCTCGTCCCCCGCCGGGTAAAAGCTCTTCATGAGCAGCAGTTCTATGTTATCGCCGCTTAGCTCTCTTTTAAAAGCTTCGGCGGCTTTCTCATATTTCTTCTTTATAGCTATCACGCCGCGCTTTGCTCCGGCGGCTTCCATTGCGGCCTTCAATCCCGCAACCACCCTGCCCGCGCTGCGCTCCATCAGAAGGCGGTCGCTGCGCAGCAGGGGCTCGCACTCGGCGCCGTTGCATATGACCGTATCTGCATTGCAATTCAGCTTTATATGCGCCGGGAACCCTGCGCCGCCCGCGCCTATTATTCCAGCATCCTTTATCGCTTTTAGTATCTGCGCTTTTTCCATCACACTATCCTGAAGTTGCCGTACAGCACGCACCTTCTGAGGCGCGTGAACGTGCGCGCGCTCGTTACGCCTTCGCCCGTGGGCGTGGCTATGGTGAGCGACGCGAACCCTTCGCCGTTGAAACCGAGCCCCGCGTACGACGGGGCGTTCTTTACGAATATAGAGGTATTGAGCGCCCTGGCTGCCATCGAAAGGCGGCTGATGTTCTGCGAATGCATCATAGCGGTGTGTTTGCACCCGTTCTCCGCTTTTATCGCCATGCGTATGGCTGTATCTATGTCGTTATCTATCCGCGCGATACCCAGCACTGGCATCAGCATCTCGGTCGTTATGAACGGGTGGCCTGCCGGCACCTCGGCTATTACCAGCCTCGGATCGCCGGTAAAGCTTACGCCCGCCGCGCGCAGTATGACGGATGCGTCCCTGCCTACGAACTCGCGCTTGGGCGCGTACCTGCCCTCTTTTTCGTCGAGCACCGCTTTGGCTATATTGTCTATATCCGCACCGTAGACTTTGAATGCCCCGTGCTTTTGCATCTCGGCCATCAGCTGATCGGCTACGGCTTTGAAAGCGAACACTTCTTTTTCGGCTATACACAGCACGTTGTTGTCGAAGCTAGCGCCGTCGACTATGTCTTTCGCGGCCTGCGGTATGAGCGCGGTGTCGTCTACTATCACCGGGGGGTTGCCGGGGCCCGCGGCTATGACCTTTTTGCCCGTCTTCATAGCCACTTTGACGACGGCTTCGCCGCCCGTAATTGCTAACAGCGGGATATCCTTGTGCTCCATTATAGCCTTGCCCGATTCCAATGTGGGCTCTTTTACCGTGCATATGAGCGCTCCCGGGCCGCCCGCGGAAACGATAGCTTCATTGAGTATGCGCATGGCCTCGGACGACGCTTTTTTCGCCGACGGGTGCGGGTTGAACACCACCGCGTTGCCCGCCGCTATCATGCTTATGGAGTTGTTTATTACAGTTGACGTGGGGTTGGTGGACGGGGTTATAGCGCCTATAACGCCGAAAGGCGCGCGCTCGACTAGCGTTAAGCCGAAGTCTCCCGTAGTCGCGTCGGAAGTCAGGTCTTCTATGCCCGGCGTTTTCTCTATGGCTAATTTGTTCTTTAGTATCTTGTGCTCGACGCGGCCGTAGCCAGTCTCGGTGTGCGCGAGCTCAGAGAGGTATTTAACATTTTGCATAGCGGCCGCACGCATGGCGGCTATAAGCTTTCCGCGCTGCTCGAGGCTCATTGTCATAAGCTCGGCTTGCGCGGCTTTAGCTGACGCTACCGCTTCATCGGCCGTATCGCAAAGCCAGCAGCAGGAAGAAGGCGTGCTTTGCGCGACTACCCGCTTAACGGTTTCCTCAATTATAGCTCTGAGTTCTTTTTCCGAGAGTTCCATTTGTCTACCTCGAAATAATCTATAGCCTTATCCGGCTCTTGCATAAGCCATCCGGCTCACAATGTTCCCTAATCCGCCCAGAGAAAAGATTCTTCGTCGCTCCGCTCCTCAGAATGACACTAGTAGTTTTTTTATTCAGCGGCACAGCAGCGGACGGAATGACACTATCAGTTTTACTTCTTCTCTCCGTATTTGCGGAATACTGGTTTCCCGTTCATCTCTATCGAGTCTATTATGCCGACTATGGCCATATCGGAAGGCTTGTTCTCGGTAAGCGCAGTCTGCCTCGACGACGAGCCGCCGCAGAGCATGACCACTTCGCCTTCGCCCGCGCCGACGGTATCGATAGCTACCACAGGCTGCCCCTTCTCCTCGAACGTTGCGAGGTCGATAGGCGCGACGATAAGAAGCTTTAAGCCCTGGAGCTTTTCAGCTTTGTTGGTGCTGACTACGTTTCCTTTTACCCTTGCGATCTGCATATGCTTCTCCTCATTATATCTTTACCCCGTAAAGGGGTGGTTCTTATTTAACCCAAACGGCTTTTGCCGAAGCCTTCGGCTATTACGTTTCCTTCACCCTCATAGAGAAAAGATTCTTCGTCACTACGTTCCTCAGAATGACATAGTCCTTAAGTCTCGATAGCAATGCCCAGCTCTTTGGCGGTGTCCCGCGCGAGCTGAGTAACTATCGCTCCCGGTTTTATGGTAACGCGATCAATGCCTTTTTTGCAGGCGTCTTTAATGTCCTGTTCGGTCACGAGGTCTTTCGCCCCGGCTTCCGCGCTTTCACGCGGGAGGCATACTATTTTAGCGCCCATATCTTCTAATGCGCTTACATATTCGGCAACGCCGGCAAGCGCCGCACTGCGCCCTGCCTTGGGCGGCTCGAAGTCGAGCAGAACAACGACCTCTTTGCCCCAGAGCAGCGGCCGCAAAACGAGCGCCGCGGGAAAAAGGGAATCGTCCCCCAGCGCCAAAGCCTTTAGCAGCCACAGCGGAGGAGTGACCAGCGCTACCTTTTCAAAGCTGCCGAGCCTTGCGGACAGCGCATCCTTTTGCTGCTGCGTAACGACGGTTTCAACTTTAAAACTTGTATCTAATGTTACGCCGTCCAAAAGCGCAAAGGTAACGTTTGACCAGGTGTTTTTGATATAGCTTTCGGCAAGCTCCGCCTGATACACCGGCCCGGCCGCTATAGCGAGAACGCCGCCCGCACTTAAGCCGGGGGACAGCCGCCGCAGCACTTCTTCGGTTATCCTCGTTGTCAGGGCTTTTAAGTCTTCCATATTGCCTGCTTAATAAGCTCGAGCAGCTCGCCGCACGGCATGCCCGCCGCATTAGCTTCGTCGGTATCTATGTGGAACTCGAGCGAATGCCCTTCGCCCGAGCGGACTATTACATTGCCGAAAATGATTTCACGTTCGCCGGCCTTCTTTACGCTCACAATATCGCCGTTTTTGAGCCCGTAAGCCGCCGCTTCGTCTGCCGACATATGCAGATGCCGCGCAGCGACTATTACGCCGGATTTAAGAGTGACTTCGCCCAACGGCCCGATAAGGCTGCCGCCCGGAGTGCCCGCGAGATCGCCCGACATGCGCACAACAGGCTTTATGCCTACCTTATATGAGTCGGTAAAGCTTATTTCGACCTGGGTCTCGCGGCGCTCGGGGCCGAGCACGCGCACATTAGCTATGCTGCCCTTGGGGCCGGTGAGAGTCAACTGCTCTTCGCACGCGAACTGCATTGGCTGGTTAAGATCGCGCAGTTTTTTTAGCTGGTGGCCTTTGCCGAACAGCGTTTCAACATCTGCCCGGGATAAGTGGACATGCCGCGCGGATATGGCGGCGGGAACATACGGCTTCCCGTCTTTGGCGCACTGCTTCAACACTTCTATCTCTATATTTCGTTTCAATTTTTCTTCATTCATAAAAAGCACACAGCCTTGAGGCCATATTTATATTAATAAACCAATGTATAACTGTTAAAACTTTCAAGGCAGCACGTAAAGCGGCCTGTTACGACAATATACATTATACATTGACATTATACATTATTAACGCGAAAGCGGGAATAGGGAAAGATGAGGAATGTTTTGGAGGGGAAGAGAAAAAAAGAAGGTGTCATTTCTGTTATTCTATTTTATTGGCGAAACTTGCAAACAAGCTTATAGTTTCATTGCTCTAATAATAAAGGCTGCATGTCTGGTAAGCCATGTCGAAATATGATATAATTTCACATTAAGATCATTAATGTTTGGTTTGGTAAATCGGTAAAGGAGTCTATTATGGAAGATATTATAAATAATGAAATAATAAAAGTTAAGAATGAAATACTTAAGCATTTTAATATTCAACTTACTGATGAAATGGCTTTTAATTACGTTATTTCTTTTAACTATTTTTTATATAATGAGAATTCTATTGAACCGGAATATTATCAGATATATAGAGACAAGTTTATAACAGATGGCCCGGGTGATGGAGGGGTTGATTTTGTTTATTATGACGATGATCAACAAAAGGTTATTATTTGTCAATGTAAGCTTAAAAAGGAAATTGAAAATGATGAAATCATTAAGGAATTACAAAAGATGAATACCACGGTCGAGTGTTTTAAAAAAAATGATTCATCAAATATAAAAAAGGAGGTAAGAAAAGCTTTAGCTGAAGCATTTGGTAATTTACCAGATGAGGATCAAGGCAATATTGAATATATGCTTTTTACCTCAGCTTCTTTAAATGATACAATACTATTAAACAAGATAAATAACGAGAGTTACCCTTTTTCTGGAATGGTATCATTATATCAGGGTGAGGACATTTCAACACAGATTCAGTCTATCCTTAGTTTAACAACAACTGTAAATGAAGGTGCTCTTTTAATAGATAAACCTAATAATAAACTTGAATATGAATCAACAAATAATAAGGGTATAATGGTTAATATTGAATCCAACTCATTAATAAAGCTATTTGAGAAATATCAAGATAGCGGGCTTTTTAATCTAAATATAAGAAGATATATAAGTAATAAGACCGTAGACAAAGGTATTACAGCGACTTTAGATAAAGACCGTGAAAACTTTTGGTTTTATAACAATGGAATAATAATAGCATGTAATGATTTCGACGTTACCGGAAATAAGGTTAAGCTATATGGCTTTTCAATTGTAAATGGAGGGCAAACAACCCACCTTATTGGGAAATATAAAGGTAATAATCATGAAGCCTTTTACCTACCATGTAAGATTGTAAGAGATAAAGATGAAGATAATAATGATCTTGATTTTTTCACAAGAATAGCTGAGGCAACAAATTCTCAAAAACCTATATTACCAAGAGATCTAAAAGCAAATGCTCCAGAAATGTTGATGTTACACCGTTGGCTAAAAAGTAGAGGGGTTTTACTATTTATAAAAAGGGGTGTAGTTTATTCTGAAAATGAGAAAAAAACATATAGATATATCTTGAAAAATGAAGAACTTGGGCAAATATTATTATCATTTATATATCAAATGCCGGGAACAGCAAGAACTAAAAAAAATGATATTTTTGAAAACACCAATATATATAATAAGATTTTTTTAAAAAACTATCAAAAAGATAATAATAAAAGTAATTTCATTTTAGATATTATTGATTTGCATCATAGATATAATTATACAGTTAAAAAAATATTAGAAGAGGGCGATCTTGAGCAAGTAGAACTTGATGTTTTGAGAAATGCAAAACAGATTGTATTTTCACTTTTTGGGATTTTGTACTATCTTGCGAATAAAGATATTACTATAAAACAACTAAATCAAAATTCAAGAATAGTTAAAGATTTAAATTTTATTTACTCAGGTTTTATAAATGGATATTCAAATGATGATATTGAAGATATTATTAAAAAAATTATATCAATATTTGCTACAATATTAAAAGACGGATATACATTGAATTATGAAAGAGGAGAAACATCAAGTATAAGTAATTACTTTAAGAGTGACAGTACTTATATTGAAAAAATCATACCTACTTTTATTCAGTATTATTCAAAAACTGCATTTGGACATGAATTAGAAGGATGTTTACCGATTTTTAAAAGAAAATCATTATAAGGTTTGATTTTTGAATAACCTTTTTATGTATAACATTCTTTGTTAAGTTTAATAGACATTAGGAGACAAAGATGAACAAAAAAACTATAGAGGGCGTTATAAAATTTAGAGATGAACGAAATTGGAAGCAATTCCACAACCCAAAAGATTTAGCGATATCTATTTCATTAGAAGCGGCAGAACTCCTTGAAGTGTTTCAGTGGAGCGGAACTGATATTAGCAGCGAAAACAAAGAAGTAAAGATTAAAGAGGAATTAGCTGATGTTTTGATTTACAGCGTTCTAATGGCTAACGTTTGTGGCTTGGATATTGATGAAATTGTAGAGGAAAAACTGAAGATTAATAATGAAAAGTATCCTGTAAAAAATGCTTATGGGCTAAACAAAAAATACACTGAACTTAAGGATAACAAATAATGCTAGTCTATTCGGGTACCAAAAAGCAATTTGACACTGATGTTAAAAATAATAATATAGCTGAAAAAATCAAGTCAAAACTTTATTGGCATTATATTTATAATGAAAATGATATCTTGTACAACCGTAAAAAAGTCCGTATCTTCCTTTTCTTAAAGTCATTCTACTTCCACATTTAGGACAAAATATCATTGTTTGTTGAGTCGTTCTTTGTATTGGTTGCGTGACTAGAACTTTTTGATTGCTACTAGATTTCTTATCAGAATAATAGATATATATTTTATAAATAATGTATAATCCAAGTATTCCTAAAACTATTACCCAAAATAATGTTGAACTGGATTGTCCACTGTTGCTAGTCTTTGTGGTACTATTATAATTATTATTTGCATATGGACAAATACCATTTGGATGTAGGTGGGCTGGTTTTCCATGATGATAATGATATGGACCTAAACCAGATGCATTATGATTATCACGATGCCCACCTGATGAATCTGTCCTTCCAGAATGAGCAAGTGCTGTTGACGGCATTAAGACAAGTAGAACAAGTATTATTAGTACAATCCTCTTAAGTATTATACTTTTCATAATATCCTCTTCTTTCTCTATTATTATACCATATCTTCCCGGCGACGTCCTTTTTTCTCCCCTCCCCCCGCGTATAATAAAGTTATGATATATAAAATAAAGGAGTATGCGGGTAACGGCGACATATAATAAGTGGGCAAGTCGGGCTTAGCCCGCGCAGCCCACACCTCTCGGCTTTGCGCAGCTTCGAGTCGAGCATAAAATTGTATAGCTTGCATTTTGGCTGGCAATTTTGTGCGAGGAGGAGCAAGCAAAGCCGGAAAGATGGTGTGAAACCAAAGTTTCACACCAAAGGCGTAAGCCTCTCCCCTCCCCCCGCGTATAATAAATGTATGACCGAATTAGAGTGGGCTTATAAAGTATTAAAAGGCGAAATAGACGCTGAACAAAGCAAATTTAACTTAGCGAAGGCGGTTGCCGCTTACGCCATAGGCGAAGTGCTGGGCAAAGAGCGCGGGTGCATGTACTGCGAGGAAGAAGTGCACGCCATAAGCGAAAATAACACTTATTTTATTATAAGAGGAAACATGCTGCTGTTTTTTTCGGAAGGCAAAGTAATCAGCGAGTTTCGCATTAGGCGGTGCCCGGTGTGCGGAAAAAGGCTGGAGTGAGGGAAGGCTGTTTTTTATTCAAACCGAAAAGGAACTTTTGATTAAGCCTCCGGCTTATGTTGGTTTCATCGGCCTCATAGAGAATAGATTCTTCGTTCGCTCTGCTCCTCTGAATGACACTAGACTCGTTCTGTTATTGTTCTGAATTAGATTGTAATTGATTCTTGCTTGAGCCTCCGGCTTAAGTTGGTTCCTTCAGTCTCATAGAGAATAGATTCTTCGTACGCTTTGCTCCTCAGAATGACACTTTTGAGTGATACCTGTGGTATAATAATTAATATATTTTTAAAATAAACCCGTTCTGTCATTCAGAACGGAGCGTTAGCGTAGTGAAGAATCTTTTTTATAACTTATAGCAATTTGATGCATCGAAGGTAGAAACCTGTCGTACCAGAGAAAAGATCCTTCACTTCGTTCAGGATGACAGTAAAGAAGTTCGGTAGTTATATGGGGTTTTCAGATGTATTATGTTTATATGATGACAAACTGGAACAACTATGTTCTATACACGGGTATGACAAACGACCTTGAACGCAGGGTATATGAGCACAAAAACAAAGTAATTGACGGTTTCACAAAGAAATACAAGCTAAATAAGCTCGTCTATTACGATCATACTGAAAATGTTGATTATGCGATTGAAAGAGAAAAGCAAATAAAAGGCTGGAGCAGAAAAAAGAAAAACGAATTAGTCAACAGTATTAATCCTGAATGGAAAGATTTATCGGAAGAGTGGAAATAGCCCCGTAGAACTAAATAAATGGTCCTTGTTTAAGCCTACGGCTTATGTTGGTTTCATCGGTCTCATAGAGAATAGATTCTTCGTTCGCTTAGCTCCTCAGAATGACACTACTGGTTTTGTTCCGTTAGGGGAAGGCAAGTGATGGGAAAAGGCTGGAGTGATAGGGAAGCTATTTTGCTTAACCTTAAAAGAAGTTTTTGATTAAGCCTACGGCTTATGTTGGTTTCATCGGCCTCATAGAGAATAGATTCTTCGTTCGCTTAGCTCCTCAGAATGACACTAATGGTTTTGTCGTCTTTTGTCTTATTGACATATCCTGCAAACAGGCATATAGTTTAATTTATGCGAAAACTTATATGCTTATTGATTGCCATAGCCATGCTTGCCGCGCTGGCCGCGTGCTCTGCTGAGACTATTTACCCCGTGCCGACGGCTTCCGAGTCCGTTCCCCCGCCGCTCACGCCTGCGCCGACGCCCGTAACAACCCCCGCGCCGTCGCCTACTCCGGAGCCTTTCGGGCTGCCCAACGTCTATATATTCATAATGGACGAGTACGGCGCGCTGGATATACTCTCCGAGCATTACAAATACGACGCCAAGGTGTTCAGCGATTTTCTTACCCAAAAGGGGTTCAACATATCGAGGGAGAGCTACACGACCGACCGCCAGACCGGCTACTGCGTGTGCGACTTTCTCAACATAGATCATGTCTCTTATCCTCTTACCCCGGATGAAGTACAGGCTGCCATCGACAACGCGCGGCTGCATAAGATATTTTCCGATCTCGGGTATCACCAGTTCCAGTACTCGAGCAACTATGTGCACGAGTTTATAAAAGTGCCCAGCTTAAAGACGGACGAGGGAAAGGCTGCATACGCTGCTATAGTGAGCGCCCAAGGGTTTGAAGGGGTTTCCCCGGCAGTGCCCGCGGCGCTTAGCGGACAGCTTTCCGCAACCGAGTTCGGCAAGCGCCCGGATGCCGAGGCGCTTAACGAGTGGGGCTTTTACCCCACGGATTATATCCGCGCCACCAAAGAGTATAGGGAAAACAAGTATAACGTAAAGGCCGACGCCATGCTCGATATATTCGACTACTACGAAGACCCGAAAAATTACGCCCCCACGCCGCCGCGCGTTTTATTCAGCTATATGGCGGCCACGCACGTGCCTTTCGTTTTCAACGAATTCGGGGGCATACTCCCCGAAAGCGAGAGCCGCAACTGGCAGGACGAGAAAATATACCTCGGGCAGTATATGTTCCTGGCGAAACGGCTGATGGCGTCGGTTGCCACCATAATAGCGAACGACCCGGAAAGCATCATAATAATAATGAGCGACCACGGCATACGCTATCACAACAAAAAAATCCGTATCACCGACAAGGAATCGCTGCGCATAATGAACGCGGTATACGTAAAAGGTGAAAAGATTGACACGGAAGGCCTCTCGGCCATAAATACGATGCGCTATGTTCTGAGCCTGTATGACGGCCACGGGGCGGATTACCCGCCAATAGAAGACAACGTCACGGCGGATTCGCCGGACAGCTTAAAGGGGATACTGCCGATACCATATAAAGAGTAAGAAACAAACTCACGATAATACTGAACGCCCGATAAGGGCGTTTTGTTATTGCGTTTAGGCTCCTTTTCCTAAAGGAGCCGGAGACGAGCGCTGCCGGTGGCAGATGAAGCGAATCGGAGGCTCTGTGAATAAAGGAGCATGGCGAACGGCAGTGAAGACAGGCGACTATTATGAACAGAGGGGTCTGTCAGCGAACGCTGTAGGCTACGCTGAAAGCGGGGCTTTCAGCGGAGATGACTGAGGATTGTTTTTGAATTCCAGACCAGTATAAAAGGTTAATTTGGGAACTAAATAATCCTCCGTCCCCTGCACTCTTGAGTGCAGGGTCCACCTCCTTTGGGAAAAGGAGGCTATAGATCCGAAAACTCGTATTCGACCCTGTCCCTTATATCGGAAAAGCCGCCGCGCACGGCCTGCGCCTCTACCGTTTTTACGGGCAGCTCGAACATGAACTTACTCCCTATGCCTACCTTGCTTTCCACCCACAGCTTTCCCCCGTGAAGCTCGGCGAGCGAGCGGGCGAGCGCGAGGCCGAGGCCGCAGCCTTCCGAGCGCTTCGACATGGTGTTGTCGGCCTGCACAAAACGGTCGAACACCGCCTGATGCATCTCAGCCGGTATGCCTATGCCGTTGTCTTTCACGGTTACCAGTATATGGCCGTGGTTGTGGCTGTCCTGCAGCACCACGGTAACAACGCCGCCGGCCGGGGTGTATTTAACGGCGTTGGAAAGAAGGTTGAGCATTATCCTGCCCAGCATGTCTTCGTCTACCGCAATGTTGCGGCAGCGCGTGTCGGATATAAAATTTATCGTTATATCCTTTCTTTTCGCGTAATCCTGCACCGAGTCAACTATCTCCCGCATTACGTCCGCGGGCTCTATGTTGCTGAGCATCAAACGCATACGCCCCGAATCTATCTTTGTAATTTCGAGCAGGTTGTTGAAAAGGCGCAGCAGCCTGTAACAGTTCCTTTTCGATATCTCCAAAGTGTTCCTGCACGTTTCGGGCTTTATTATATCTTCGTCAAAGCAGAGCGACAAAAACTCTATGCTCGAAAGTATCACTGAGAGCGGCGTGCGGAGCTCGTGCGACAGGTTGGTAAAATTATCGGTGAGCGACATGCTCTCTTTTTTAAGCCTGCCGTTTTCGCCTTCGAGACTTATCTTCAGTTCATGGAGCGTGATCGACTGCCTCCTCGCGCGCATCAATACTTCCACGCGCGCCAAAAGCTCCATTTTTGATATGGGCGTTGTTATTACTTCGTCGACCATCTGCCACAGTTTGCCCGTTATGAAGCCCACGCCTTTTTTGGTGGAGACGAGCAGCACGGGCTGGAACAGCATGCCCGCTTTTTTCTTTAAAGTTGGTTGAGTTTCTTTAAGGCGGGTAAGCGTTTTCCCGTCGGTTATAATGAGATCGTACGCTGAAGTTATCTCGACGCCGCCGCCGTATTTCTGAACATCATAATTATGCTTTAAGAAGTCGGTTATAAGCTGCGAGTTCGCTTTACCGTCCACCGCCAAAAGTATACGTTCCATATTAAAGATATAATGCTCCTAACCTTGTGTTATCAGTGCCCTTATGCAGTCTGCAAGCTCGCGCATCATTACGGGCTTTTTTAATACCCCTTTCGCGCCGTGCTCAAACCCCGCCTGAAACGCTTTGGGGTTATTGCTCGGGGATATTATCAGCATAGGTACGCCTTTTCGCCTTAATGCCCGGCAGAAGTCCCATATGTCGTCGCCGAAGCCCATAAGGTCTATTATAGCTACGGCTATCGGCTCTTGCCCGGCCAATATACCGTCTGCCTCGCTAAGCGTCAGCGCGTGCATTGCTTTTATATTCATTTTTTCGAGGAGCCGCGCCAGGGCAATAAAGTTCCCCGGCCTCGATTCCACTGCAAGCGCGTTATTTGTCATATCATTTTACAAATTCGGGCTCTCCCCGCAATATCCCCCTTAACTTCGTGAGCGGCTGCCCTATCACGATGCCTTTTTCCGTTATCTCGAATTCCCGCAGGGTCTTTTCAAAGTCGCTCAATCGCTGCTTTAAAACGCCCATAGCTTTTTTCATTTCGCCCTGTATTTCGAGGTACCGCAAGAACAAAACGTTGTCGGCAAGGTAGCTTATGCCGTTTTCTGTAACTTTGAATTCGCCGGTAACGTTCGAGAGCTCGGTTATCAGCAATACGGTAACGCCCATGTTCTGCATGTATTTGCACAGCACGTGCAAATGGTCTACAAGCCTTTCGTTCTTCATTGCGAGGTTATACCCGCTTATGCTGTCTATCATTACGAATTTTACGGCCGTCTCCTCAACCATGCTGCGCACTATGAGCGCGAACTGGTCGGCGGAATAGAGCAGGGGCTCTATTTTAAGGAGCTTGAGCGTCCCTTTTTTTATCTGCTCCCTCGCCGGTATCATAACTGAATCGCACCTTGAAAGTATCATCTCGGGCTCTTCCTCAAACGTGAACACTACGCTGTCTTCTCCTCTCGCGGCGCTGGCCGACGCTGCCTGCATGCCGAGCGTCGTCTTGCCTATGCCCGCAGGCCCTGAGATCATGCTTATCGTGCCGCGCACTATGCCCCCTCCGGTAAGCTTGTCGAGCTCGGCGAGCCCGGTGGTAAGCGCGGCGCGCTGGAAACTCGCGCTGTATTCCTTCGGGTTGAGCTTGGGGTATATTACGGCGCCGGCGTCCGTCAGGCGGTACGAGTGGCTGCCCGGCAGATAGTCGGAATTGCGGTATTTCGTTATCGATACGGTGCGTATGTCGTTTTCATTGACAAGGTCTATTATGGCGTACACCAAGAATTGCACGTCGTAATCCGGCGTTTCGGGATTGCTCTCCGACGTTACCAGCACCGTGGCCCCCATATCAGTCAAATACCTGAAAAGCGAGAGCACCTGCCGGTGGAACTGGAAGCGGTCTGTCGCGAGATATCTGAATTGGGTAAGAGGGTCCAGAAATACGCGCTTGGGGCGTATCCTATCCACCTCGGCCACGATGCGCTGCGTTACCGGCTCCCTCTCCACCTCGGCGGAAGAAAATATGTCGTAGCTCTGCGCTTCCGAAAAGAATTTCGAATCGGGGCTTAAGTCGAGGAACGTTACGCCGGATACGTCGAATCCTAAGTTTTTTGCTGTGGTGCGCAGCTGGTCTTCCGATTCTTCGAGCGATATGAACAGGGCGGAGCCGCCCGCCTTCGCGCCCTCCTGAAGGAAGTGGAGCCCGATAGTCGTTTTGCCGGTGCCCGGCCCGCCGCGCAGCAGGTACGAGTTGCCGGTAATGAGCCCGCCCAGCATTATCTCGTCGAGTCCCTTGATGCCGGTCAAAATACGCTCCGCGTTTATTACGGCCTTTTTTCCTGATGTTGTGTCGCTCATGATATGACCTCAGTTTTTTCTATTTATTATCTGGTAATAAAAATAGATGGGTTTTATTATCGGGTAATAAAATTATAAATTTGGTATGAAATATATAATAATATAAATAAATAATCGAAATTGTAACAAAAAACCAAACCAACTGGCTTATTATACTATATATTGTCACATAACTCAATGAAGGATATTGTCGAATTATGGGATAATTTTGGACGGGAAAAGCGATCCCGGGCAATAGATTGAAGCCCGGTGCGGGCCCGCAATCCGGCACCGGGGAAACGATTGTCCGGATACAAACGGGCGTCCGATGATCGCCCCCGCGGTATTTGCGAGATGAGCTGCATATCCGTATAATATGTTCTCATTTGACTTTAAATATAAAACAGTATATAATTTTTTTTGGTCTTTGAGGGGAATTATCCCTATGAAAAACAAGGAAAAATATTATAACAGCGTCTTTCTTTCTACCGGAGGTTACTGATGCGAAAACTGATACACCTGTTGCTTGTCGTATGTCTGCTGTCCGCTATCGCCGCGTGTTCCGCACCGGTCGTATCAAACACATCGGCCGCGCCCTCGCCGACGCTTTCTCCGACGCCATCGCCCACTCCGTCACCCACTCCCTTGCCGACGCCTTCGCCGACGCCGGAGCCTTTCGGCAAACCCAACATATATATCATAATGCTGGACGAGTACAGCTCGTTCGAAATGTTCGAGAAATATTACGGCTACGACAACAAGGTATTTGAAGAATTCCTTAAGGAAAAGGGGTTCAACATTTCCTATGAGAGCTATAGCACCGACAACCGGACCGAGCCGAGCATATGCGACACGATATATTTGGAATATATCACGCGCCATCTTTCCAAACCGCAAAGCCTCAAATACATCGTAAAAGCCCCGGTGTTTGATATAATGAAGGATATGGGATATTCCCAGTTCCAGTCTTCGACCAATCCCAATCATTTTGGAAAAATAACAACCGTAAAATCTTCGACGGGTAAGAAGGCTTTCGAAGCGATAAAGACCGCAGAGTCACCGAACAAACCCGCGCCGCCGCCTTCCGCAGCAGTGCTTGCGCTGCTGGAAGATTCCAAAGGCCCGACGAAAGTTAAAGAAGAATCCTTGAACGAGTGGGGCTTTTACCCTTCCGGCCTTATACGCGGCAGCAGGGCGTATAAGGCGAACAAAGCGAGATCGCAGGCGAACAGGATTTTGAACGTGTTCGGTTATTACGAAGATCCGGCGAATTACGCCGTAACTTCGCCCCGCATCACATATTCATACATACTCTCCAACCACGTGCCCTTCGTGTTCAACGAATACGGCGGCATCATCCCGTTCGGCGACAGCCGCGACTGGCGCGACGAGGACGTATACATGGGGCAGTACAAGTTTATTACCAAGCATGTGATGGCAAGCGTTTCCACCATAATAGCGAACGACCCCGACAGCATAATAATACTGATGTGCGATCACGGCATACGCTACCACGCCGACTGCACGTTAAAGCACAAGTTCTACATAACCGACAAGGATGCGCTGCGCATATTGAACGCGGTATACATAAAGGGAGAAAAGTACGACATAGAAGGGCTCTCGGCCATAAACACCATGCGGTTCGTGCTCAGCCTCTTTGAGGGAAACGAGGGCAAATATCCGCCGATACAAGACCACGTTAACTCGGAATCGCCCGACAACTTAACCGGGATAATACCGAACCACAGGGGTCAGTACAGACCCCCGAAGCCGACCCCGACCCCTGCGCCGTCGCCTTCGGAAGAACCCTCGGCAGAGCCCTCATAAGATGCGGGGGTATCATAGACCCGAAATATATATAATGTAAGAAATATGAAAAGCCCGGAAACGGGCTTTTTAATTGGAAAAACAGCCCCGCCGGAACAGAGCGCAATTATCCAGTTTTGGGGCAACGGCTGGAAACGACTCTATCGCAACTTCCTTGTATGGCTGGATTTACTATAAACAATACGCCATAATACTTTAAATAACAACAATCTCCCCACCCTTCTGATTAGAATTGACAAGGTTTTTAAAACAATATATAATTTTGAGGTTATAAGGAGATATAGGCATGAACAGAGAGGATAACAAGATCCCAATCACCAAAGTCACGCTTTCTAAGCCTCGATCGGGCGAACCTCGAAACGAAGCCGTGATTAAAGTCTCCGCGTGGGGAAATGAACCCAAAACCTTCGGGCGCAAACCGGAAAGCAATTTTCATAATGAAGTTAAAGAAAATAACTTTAACAAGGAAAGCTCCGCCGGGAAAAGCGGCGGAGAACGCAAAGGCGAAGAGCCCTCGTTCAGATCTTTCCTTGTCGAGCTTGTTATATCCGCCATCCTTTTGGCGGCTTTATGCTCTATCCGTAATGTCCAAATATACGCTAACAACACAGACTATACTTTCACCGATATGTGGACCTCGATGTGGGCCTACATTTGCATCAGCATAGCTGTTTTCGCTTTGCTGCGCATTTTTATCCGCAGGCCGTATTTTGCCTGCGCGTTTACCGCTTTCGGCACGTTCCTCGCGGTAAATCTCGACTGGCTCGTCGATTTCGTCCGGCTTTTTATCAACTCGTACAGCCCCGCAGCCATTGGCGCTCTTGTGTTGTATGCCATCCTGCTTATAGGCTTCTTCTTTTTCCTCCGCATGCTTTATAAAAAGAACTTAAGCCTGCACGTAATGGTAAAGATACTGGCTGCCACGTTTACGTGCCTCGTCCTCTTCAACGTGGTAACGGCTTTCATAGCCGTGGGGAACGCCGCCGCGTTCAGCGAACAGGAGCCTGCGGCCTCCGAGGTGGTAATAGCCACCCCCGCGCCAATGCCCGATCCTTCCCTGACTCCCGACGCGTCAGGCGCGGCGCCCGAGCCGACCCCCGAAGGGTTCGGCACGCCCAATATATACTTTTTCCTTCTCGACGAATACAGCAGCTTCGACATGCTGCAGAAATATTATAATTACGACAACAAAGTTTTCAGCGACTTCCTTGTCTCAAAGGGCTTCAACATATCGCGGGAGAGCTACGGCACCGACCACGAGTCTAACCAGTGTATCTCCGACCTCTTTAACCTCGATTACATATCGAAAGGCGTTTCCAACTCAGCCCTGATAAAAAAGATCAAGAACGGTTCTTTACATAGTATACTTACCGGCCTCGGCTATTCAGAGCTGGCGTTGTCGAACAGCAAATATTTTGACAACCTGCCGACGCTGAATTATAACGA
>CAZDZY010000044.1:505-23418 GCA_964510055.1 uncultured Christensenellaceae bacterium | reverse complement strand
GAGAGCGCTTAAATATACTACCAAATCTCATGCTCTCTTGTCAACACGTTTTTATCAGCTTTTTCACTTTTGTATAAAATATTTTATTTGAATACCATCAAATTTGACATTACTTAAATAAAATATTTTTTCAACCCCCAATAAAGGCCCTTCATCATACAAACAGGGCAGGCGGCATATTATTGACATGTAAAGCAATACTTTATTAACCAGTACATTTTGTTTTTCAAGGAACGAAAGAAAAACTACATACGGCTTTGGAGGATATCATGAGTAAAAGAACATCGTCAAAACCTCCGCTCATAATAAGCGCCCTCGCGGCGGTTATTGTTGTAGTGTATTTAATGATTTCCAATACTGCCCCAACTCAAACCGTTCAAACCCAAACCATACCCCCGGATCCGTCACTGAAAGTCTTTGTGATCGACGTAGGGCAGGCGGACAGCATACTTATAACTGCCGGTTCAGATTCGATGCTTATCGATGCCGGAACTAACAAAGCTGCAGATACAGTTGTTGATTATATCAAAGGCCAGGGCATAACAAAACTCAACTACGTTATCGGAACTCACCCGCACGAAGACCATATCGGAGGCATGGACGCAGTAATCAGTACATTCGATGTGGATAAAGTTATGCTACCTGACGCCCAAAGCAATACAAAGACTTTTGAAGATGTTTTAAATGCAACCTCAAATAAAGGATTAAAAATAACAAGTCCCGTGCCCGGGACGGTATATTTACTTGGAAACGCCGGCTTTACTGTTTTAGCTCCTAACAGCCCGGAATACGGCAACCTCAATAATTACTCTATAGCAGTAAAGCTTGTCTATGGAAATACGTCATTTTTATTTATGGGCGACGCGGCGCTACAGTCTGAAAACGAAATATTGGAGAGCGGATACGACATAAGAGCCGATTATTTAAAAGTAAGCCATCACGGGAGCGGCACTTCAACTTCGTACGATTTCCTTAGCGCCGCAGATCCGAAATATGCGGTGATTTCCGTCGGGAAACATAACGATTACGGCCATCCGGCCGCTGAAACCCTGCAAAAACTGGCTGACGCGGATATAAGGATATACAGGACTGATGAATCGGGAACGATAACGGCTATAAGCGACGGAAACTCGATCGTTATCACTGCGGAAAAATAAGGAGATTTAAATGCGGTTGATCATCGATAGATTTGAAGGCGGGTATGCGGTCTGCGAGGGCGATAATAAGAAAATGATAAACATATTAAGGGGAAGGCTGCCCGAAGACGCTGAAGAAGGCTCCGTCCTGATAACTGCCGGCGGATCCATTATGTTCGATATGGAAGAAACTCGCCGCAGGAGCGGAAGAATAAAAGATAAAATGAATGATCTGCGGGATAAATAAAGTCTTTAAGAATCTATCTTTCCCCGTTATTCCTTAACGTCTTATACAGTGCTTTTATATTATCGTAAACTTTGGATATCACAGAAACATCGAGGCCTTTATCTTTTCCCAGCCATATATCGAGAGACCCGACAGACTGATAGAAAAGCATGTCCAGCCCGTCTTTTGTATCAGCGCCGAAATCGGCTGCTTTTTTTAAAAACGCGGTGCTGCCGCAGCACAGGTCGTAAACGTATTGAAAACTCTTGTAAGTTTGATTATGTATCGAGATCTCCGATTGCTTTCCTTCTATATCTACGCCTGTTGTATTGACGCAGGCAAAAAACTCGTCGTTTCCCGTCAGCCCTTTCAGTATCCTTATGCGGTTTTTATTGAACCTGTTTTGAAGCACATCTCGCAGCATCGCCGCGTGAGACATGTTTCTGGACAGTATCGTTAAAAACGCTCCTTTTTTAAGAAGGATATTGGCTACGGCATGCGCAGCGCCTCCTGAGCCCAAAAGGAGCACATCCTTATCGTAGGCGTTGCCCATAAAGCCTATAAGGCTCCTCTCAAACCCGGCGGCATCCGTATTATACCCCAGCAGCTTTCCATCCTCTACTTTAACTGTGTTTACAGCGCCAATGTGTTTTGCCGTATCGTCGATCCTGTCGAGATGAACGGTGATATCCACCCTGTAAGGCTCTCCGACATTGAACCCTGAAAGATCAGAGCGCAACACGGGCAGGGCGGAGATGAATTTATCTTTTCCCACAGGAAAAGGCATATAAACAGCGGGTATGCCGAGCTCGTCAAAAAAAGCATTATAGATCTGCGGCGCAAACGAGCCGGTGATCCTTTCACCAAATAATCCGTATGTTATGAAATCGAGCATAATCTTATCCTTCATTACAATTTAATGCGCTCTGTCAGACCATGCAGATTATCATATCATAAAATCTATGTAATTCAATATCCTGTTCATTAAAAAGGCGGATATTTCTATCCGCCTTCAGCCTTTGCTCTTTAATTGTGATCAATCCCTGCCCATTTTATTAAGATCGCCTATCTTGATCTTATACTTGTATTCCTGCCCAGATCTCCATACGGTGATGTTAAGGTCATCGCCGACTTTATGCAACCGGAGCGCTTCTGTCAGGTCTTCAAGCGTTTTTACAGGCGCCGAGTCGACAGATATGATTATATCGTTCGGTTCTATACCCGCGATATCGGCAGGCCCGCCGGAAGTTACGGCGGTTACGGTAACGCCCTCGGGAGAACCGCTCGGGTTATACGCGTTTGTTTCGTCTATAATACATGAAACTCCTATGCCGGGGCGCTCTACTCTGCCCGTTGTAATAAGCTGTTCGACTATGGGCTTTGCGGAATTGATAGGTATGGCAAACCCGATACCTTCCGCTCCTATAGGCATGCCGTAATCGTCATATCCGGCAAGGGTGCTCTTAAGAGTATTTATCCCGATGACTTCTCCTTTCAGGTTCACGAGAGGCCCGCCGCTGTTGCCCGGGTTTATGGCCGCGTCTGTCTGTATGTATTTCTGGCTGAAGCCGTTTGAGGGGACAGACCTGTTGATCGCGCTTACGATGCCCGACGTTACAGTCCCCGCAAGCTCGCTGCCAAGCGGGTTTCCTATAGCAACGACTGTTTCGCCCACCTGAAGGCCGTCCGAATTTCCCAAAGCGGCAGCCGTAAGATTTTGGGCGTCTATCTTGATCACCGCAAGATCCGAGGTTATATCCGAACCTACCGGAGCAGCGGTATATTCAGTACCGTCAAATAACGTTACCTTAATTGAATCGCTTCCCGTTGTAACATGGTTGTTCGTAACGATATAGCCGTCCTGTGAAATAATTATACCTGTGCCGTATCCGTATTCCTGTGAGTCTGAGCCTTTTCCGAAAGACAGCTTATTTGAACTTACAGCAACGCCTACTACAGCAGGCCCCACCTCTTTTGCTATCTGTATTACCGGATTTTCGGCATAGTCGATATAAGGCGCCTGCCCTCCAATATCCGGGGAATCGGTAGTCAGATCGGGTTTCCTGCTGGGCACGGAACTTGCGCTGTTTTCAGTTTGTGATCCGCCTCCGTCGGGCGTAGTAAATGCCAGGTTGTCTCCCCCGCGAAGGCCGGGATATATTCCCGGCATTATTACATAGGCGGTAAATATGCCGCCTATAGCAAGGCATATGACCATTATAACGGCTATAACGGCTGCAAGTCCTTTACGCTCCCCGCCGCCGCGGTTGTTGTTGCCCGCGTTATAAGGATTCCCGTAATAGCCTGAATAGTATCCGTTTCCGGCAGGCTGGTATCCCTGTGCCGGATTGTATTGGTTGTTGTTATCAGGCCCTGACGGCCTTTGATCATTTGTATCCATAAGCACCTCCAACTCTTTTCCTTACCTGATAATACCCATGTTATTTGAACAAATCTGTAACGAGCGGTAAACAATACGTTACTTTGTTTTAACTTTTTCCGGTTTTGCCGGGACCGAGCGGGTCAGGGAAAACGTAAACGTCGTCATATTTCCTTCTTCGGATTGCAGCGTTATTTTTTCTCCGTGCTGCATTATTATCCTTTTTACTATTGACAGGCCTATTCCGGTGCCCGGTTTGTTCCTGCTGTGCGATTTATCGACCTTATAGAACCGTTCAAAGACATACTGCTGTTCATCCTTCGGTATACCTTCACCCGCATCTGAAATATTGACATAGACCTTGTTTTCAAGGCAGTCTGTCCAGACTTTGAGTTCACCGCCCTCAAACGAGAATTTCACGGCATTGTCTATAAGATTTGTCACGACCTGCGAAATGCGGTCCTCGTCTGCCCACACCATAAGCTTCTCATCACAAAGCTGTATATCCACCTTCAGTTTTTTCTCTTCTATCCTCTGCTCAAACATTATTATACAGCGCCGCAGCAGCTCGTTTATGTCAAATTCGCTTAGCTCAATGGGGAACTGCCCCGATTCTATCTTTGCAAGCGTTAAAAGGTCGGTAATCAAAGCGTTCATGCGCTTTGTTTCGCCCAATACGATATCAAGATACTTATCCCTGTCGTTTTCTTCTATGGCTCTGTCGAGCATACCCTGTATGAACCCCTGTATGGCGGCAAGCGGCGTCCGAAGTTCATGCGACACGTTCGCTATGAACGTGTTTCGGAGAGAATCCTGCAGCTTTAGATCCTCCGCCATCTTATTGAACGTTGCGGCAAGCTCTCCTATCTCGTCCTGCGTCCTCGGCCGCACCCTCCAGTCAAGGTTGCCCCTCGAAAGTTCCGCCGCGGCCAAAGACACGGCCTTTATTGGCTGTACGATATATCTCGATAATATGAATACCAATATGGAAGCAAAACCTATTGAAATGATAAGGGAAATCAGTATCTGCCTGAAAATCAGGCTTATCTTCGGGTCATAATCTCCCACTTCTTTGTGCACTACAATAGCGCCTTTATTTACGCCGTCAACAGTCATCGGTACGGCAACCGACATCATATAGTCTTCAAACGTATTGCCGACATTGGAGACCTCTTTATAGGTTTTCCCCTGCTGCGTCTCCTTTAAAAAATCGCTTACGCTGCTCGATTCTGATTTTTCGTTGATATTCCCTTTATTCTCCGGGTCAAATATCATACGCCTCTCTTTCGTGTTGCTGTAAAGAAGCCATATTATAGAACTTTCATCCCCGGCCTTTTGTCCCAGTTTTGCGGATAGTTCAAAATCAGTCGTTGCTCCGTGATAGTTGTCCTGCACCCAGCTGTTTATTACTTTCGCTTCTTTTATCATCTGGTCCATCTGCACATCGAGGAAAATGCTTTTCATAGTGCTGAAAAAAATACCGCCGACTATAGTAAAAGCCACCACTATTATCAGCAGATATACGAAAAGCATTCGCAGGAACAGCGATTTCTTCATTACCTGACCTCAAACTTATATCCGACGCCCCACACAGTTTTTATCTCCCAGTTGGGCCCCTGGTCATAAAGCTTTTTGCGAAGCCGTTTTATATGTACGTCTACAGTCCTCGAGTCGCCGAAGAACTCAAAATCCCATACCTGCTGCAGCAGCTGTTCCCTCGTATAAACTTTATTGGGATGCGACGCCAGGAACGACAGCAGCTCTATCTCTTTGGGCGGCATCTCCACTATCTGTCCTTTATACGTTACAGTGTAATTGGACATATTTATAACAAGCTCGGGGAAGGCTATCTCAGCCGGTTCTTCTTCCTGCTTGTTTGCCCTTCTCGTTACCGCTTTTACCCTCGCGATAAACTCCTTCGGGTCGAAGGGTTTTACAATATAATCGTCGGCTCCAAGCTCCAGACCCAGAACCTTATCAAACGTTTCCCCTTTAGCGGTCAGCATTATAACGGGTACGTCGCTCGTCTTTCTTATCTGCTTCAAAACTTCCCAGCCGTCTTTCTTCGGCATCATTATATCGAGCACGATAAGCTCCGGGCTCTCGCGCAGAAATTCGTCTACCCCCGCCTGCCCGTCGTAAGCGAGCGTAACCTTATACCCCTCTTTTTGAAGATAAAGCTTTATGACTTCGCATATATTTTTATCGTCGTCTATTACCAAAATGTATTTGGACATGCTCTTCACCTCATTGCTATTATAAATCAGATATGAAAATAAACAAATATTTCAAAAATCTTTTCACTGTTTATTCATAGAAGTTTCATATTTCTTTGCTTATATCGAGTTCTGCGGGCATAATGCCCGCGCAGACCATGGATCACACTTCAATTACTTCGATGCCATTCTCCAAAAGTAATGCGGCGGTCACGCCCGCCCCCGGCTTAAGTTTGCCTGAAAACGTGCCGTCAAATATCATCGTGCAGCCGCATGAAGGGCTCTTCGATTTCATATACGCGCGCTTTGCCCCGCAATCCCTTGCGGCTTTGAGCGTTTCTTCAGCCCCTTTTATAAACTCCCGCGTTCTGTCGCTGCCGTCCTGCCCTATCACTCTCGCGGCCCCAAGCAGCACGTCTTTTCCGTCTCCGCCGGTTATCTCGGACGGGCATCGCGGAGTTTTAAGGCCGCCAAGGTATTCCGGGCAGACGGCTTTCAGCCTGCCCTCGTCATACAGCTCTTTTATTCGGGTGTTTTCCCTCAATTCCCTGTCGTACCTGCATTTTATGCCTATAAGGCACGCGCTCGCTATATCCATGGCTTACCTGTTTTTCAGCGTTACTATCGTCACTCCGGCATCGCCTTCGCCGTATCTGCCCAGCCTGAATCCTTCTACATGGCCATGGCTCTTAAGAAAATCCTGTATGCCGGAGCGCAGTACGCCCGTTCCTTTCCCATGGATAATAGACACTTCCGTCAAACCCGAGAGAAAAGCGTCGTCGAGGTATTTGTCCGTTTCAAATACTGCTTCGTCGAGCGTCATTCCCCTCAGGTCGAGCTCAAGGCCTGCTGAGCCGGCGGCCTTCTTAACGCCGCTCACCCTCGAGACCTGCTTATCGGCTTTTGTAAGAACGATTTCATCGAGCGGAACAGTCATTTTCAGCATGCCCGCCTGCACATAAACGCTGCCGCCCT
This sequence comes from uncultured Christensenellaceae bacterium, assembly GCA_964510055.1. Classification (GTDB taxonomy): domain Bacteria; phylum Bacillota; class Clostridia; order Christensenellales; family SZUA-584; genus DTFZ01. The sequence continues at coordinate 16,485 of CAZDZY010000044.1, read as the reverse complement.
TAGGTTCTTTAAGAACAACGGCTTTTATGCCATGGCTCAAAAGCTGCACGGTATCCCCTATTGAAATATCGCCGGGCTTTATATCGCTCTTTATCTCTTTCTTTTTACGCAGCTTCGAAGCTGCCTCTTCTATTTTACCCGACAGATCTTTCCTTGCGGCGTTGATGTCTTCCTGACGCAAGCCCTGGGCGGCTTTAAGCTCGCGGATGACGTTTTCGGCTTCTTCGCGCGCTTCCTTGAGTATCTCGAGTGCTTTCTCGTTGGCGTTGTCTATTATCCTCTGGCTCTTATCCTGGGCCTTTTTAAGCTCGATATCCGATTTATCCTTTATGGATTGCGCGGTGCGCCGGAAGTTTTCCGCCTGCTGTTCCTTCTGAAGCGCGAGTTCCCTCTGCTTTTCGGCTTCTCCTATAAGCTGTTCGAATTTGACCGTTTCCTCCGACATGTGCTGCCGCGCGCGCTCGACTATGCTTTCGTCAAGGCCCAGCTTTTTCGATATCTCAAAAGCGTTCGACACACCAGGTATTCCCATAATAAGCCTGTACGTAGGGCTAAGCGTTTTTATATTGAACTCCATGCACGCGTTCTCGTAAACGTCGCTTGCGGTGGCAAACGCTTTTATCTCGCTGTAATGCGTCGTCGCGAGCACGAACGAACCCCTTGCGGCAAGCTCTTCGAGTATCGCCATCGCCAGCGCCGCGCCTTCCGCCGGGTCTGTGCCCGCGCCCAGCTCGTCGAGCAGCACCAGCGAATTGCCGTCGGCTGACTTTGTTATGCGGGTTATATTAGACATATGCGAAGAGAACGTGCTGAGGCTCTGCGCTATGCTCTGCTCGTCGCCTATGTCAGCGTATAATCCCGGGAATACAGGCATCGTTGTCCCACCGTCGGCAGGCAGGAACATACCGCTCTGCGCCATGAGCGCAAACAGCCCGGCAAGCTTGAGCGTGACCGTTTTTCCCCCCGTATTGGGGCCGGTGATTATAAGCCCGCTGTATCCCCCGCCTATACTTAGCGATACGGGCACGACTTCTTTCGCATCTATCAACGGATGCCGCCCGTTCTTTATCACCATGTTCTTATCCTGCGTTATTACGGGCGGGGAAGCCTTCATAGACGACGCAACAGACGCTTTTGCAAATATCAGGTCGAACGCCGTTAGTGTTCCGAGGTCATCCTTAAGCTGCTGCCAGAATTCCCGGAGCTTTTCGCTGAACACGTGCAGTATCCTCTCGATCTCTGCCGCTTCTGCAAGTTCTAATTCCCTTAGCCTGTTGTTCGCTTCCACTACTTCTATAGGCTCTATAAACACCGTCTGGCCGCTCGACGACTGGTCGTGTACGAGGCCCTTTACATTTTTTTTGAATTCCTGCTTTACGGGCACGACATAGCGTCCGTTTCTCATGGTAACTATCGCGTCCTGCAGATAATCTTTATTCTTTGAGGAACGTATTATGCTGTCAAGCTTTTCGCGTATGCCCTCGTTCTCGCGGATTATCTTTTTCCTTATGCTCAGCAGTTCGGGTGAAGCCGCGTCGGAAAGCGTCTCTTCGCCGTCGATAGCGGTATCGAGTTCCGTTATGAGCTGCGCGGAAAAGAAAAGCGTTTCGGCCATTTCTGGTAGAATATTAGTGCCGGTTTCCTGCTTCTTTATGCCGTTCTTCGCCCTGCGGGAGGCTTTCATCACGCTGAGCACGCGGAGCAATTCCCTGCACCCGAGGTCTGCGCCTGTCTTAAGGCGCAATACTTCGGACGATATATCAGAAAAAGAGCTCATAGGCATCGAGGGCTCGCGCATAAGTATGCTCTCGGCTTCAAGCGTTTCGCTCTGAAGTCTCGTTACCGCGCCGAATGTCTTTTGCGGACGCAGTTTAAGCGCGGCCTCGCGCCCTGGCTCAGACAGCGCCCGCTCGGAAAGCATTATAAGTATTTTATCGAATTCGAGTTTTTCAAAAACCTTCTCGTTCATTTACGTTCCTTTATATTTAATCGGGAATATAATACCACGATGCTTTAAATATTAACAGGATAAAAACAGCCTCCAGTTCCGGAGGCTGAATGTTCTTGTGCTTATACGTCAATCCATCACGTCAAAATATTCTTCGAGGCACTCGCCGCTTACCTTCATCTGCGCCGCGACCTTTACCCCGACGAAACGCCAATGCCACGGTTCGTATATGATTTTTGTGATCGCTTTTTTATCGACAGGATATCTTAATGTAAATCCATAATTATACGCGTGATCGTTAAGCCATCTAAATGCTGCTGTATTTGCAAAGCCTTTGTTCATCTTTGTATATAACGGGGTAACGATATCCAATGCCAGCCCTGTCTGGTGTTCGCTCGTGCCGGGGCGGGCCGTTATCGTTGCCGCCTCTTTTTCCGCTTTAGAACGGCTGTAGCCTTTATTTATATAGTCGTTCACTTTCTTCTGATAAAGATAATTTTGGCGGCCGTAGCTGCGATATGCGTCAACAAGCTTTAAATCGACTCCGTCAGCTTTGGCATCAGCGAACATCCGCTCGCAAACATTGAGTATGCGCTCGTTCACTTGACCGTTTTTAAAATCTGCAACCGTTACTTTATAATCGTCAGGAATATAGTGTGAGGGATTAACAACTATTGACGCCCAGTCTCCCACAGGAACGGTGACCTCCACATTTTTGATCTCCAGAATATATTCGCGGCTAACATAGCCTTCGACACCACAATAAACGAGACGCGCCCATTTATCGGAATATTCTATTACATCAGCAGCTCCACCGGCGGGGAACATACCGATTATTTCACTTTCAGCATTTGCTTCAGCACGTATATTCACGGAATCTTTCGCGTCGCAGTACGCCTGCCCGATAAACGTATAAGATGGGGTTGGTTCGGGCATGACCGCAGGAACGGGGGTTGGGATCGGTATTGCGGTTTTTGTCGGAGCTGCCGAAACAATAAGAGAATCGGCAGGTGTTTGCGTTGCTGTTACCTTTTCCTCATTCGAGGGGGCGCACGACGTCATCCCGAGCAAGAAAACTGCGGAAGCAATAACGCATCCGCATTTTGTAATTATATTTCCCGCTTTCTTTTTACTTTCCTGTATTTTCATAACCCGATACCCTTTTTATCTGTATCCGTCCGGGTGCTTTCTGTGGAACTCCCACGCATCAGACAGTATTTCATCTATGCCGCATTCAGGCTGCCATCCGAGTTCTCTTTTGATTTTCTCCGAAGACGCCACGAGCACCGCCGGGTCTCCGGCGCGTCTTTCTACAATATCGTAGTTAATGCGCCGCCCTACGGCTTTTTCCGCCGCTTTTATGATCTCAATCACCGAGAAACCCTTCTGGCTGCCGAGATTATATGCGTTGCTCTCGCCCCCTTTTTCAAGGCTGCGCAACGCCAGCACGTGCGCGTCGGCAAGGTCGGTAACGTGTATGTAATCCCTTATGCACGTGCCGTCGGGAGTGGGGTAATCGCCGCCGAATACAGTAAGCCTGTCTCTTTTACCGTTTACATATTGTAATATGATAGGTATCAGATGCGTTTCGGGGTCGTGGTCTTCGCCTATATCCCCCGCTTTGTCGGCACCCGCCGCGTTGAAATATCTCAAAGCCTTATACTTAATCCCGTATATATCCGAAAAGTCTTTTAGTATGTTCTCTATAACTAGCTTCGTCCTACCGTAAACATTGAGCGGCGATTTTTCGGAATCCTCGGTTATGGGAACTTGCTTCGGCTCGCCGTATACAGCCGCCGTAGACGAGAATATTATCTTGTCCGCGCCGGCGTCCATGGCGGCTTTAAACAGGTTAAGGCTTCCCGCAACGTTGTTCTCATAATACTTGTACGGTTCCATCATCGATTCTCCCACGAGGCTCAGCGCGGCGAAATGCATCACCGCGTCTGCCCTGTGCTCTTTGAAAAACCGCTTAAGGCTCTCTTTATCGAGCAGATCGCCCTCAAAGGATTCAGTCCCTTTTACCGCCTGCCTGTGCCCCTTTGACAGGTTGTCAAACACCACAGGCTCGTATCCCGCCTCTTTGAGCCGGCGTACGGCGTGGCTGCCTATATAGCCCGCGCCGCCCGTAACCATAACTTTCATAACTTTATTTTGCTATCCCCATTTCTTTATATAACTCTTCGAGCGCATTGAGAGCATAATCGAGCTGTTCCTTCTTATGCTCGCTTGTCAGGCAGAAGCGCAGCCTTGCCTGATGCCTCGGCACCGCCGGGTAAACGGCCGGGGGAACGAACACTCCCTTATCGAGCATCTTCGTTGAAAGCGAATATGCGTGGATGTCTTCGCCTATCATTATTGGCACTATGGCCGTTTCCTTCGCAAGGCATGTATTGAAACCGCGCTTTTTAGCTTCCGCAATAAAATACGATATATTATCGTGCAGCGATTTCACCTTCGGGTTGCCTTCCATCATAATATTCACCGCTTCAAGCGCCGCTGCGGCAAGCGGAGGGCTTATGCCTACCGAGAAAGCGAATCCGGGCAGCAAATAATGCAGGAAATCGATAATGCTTTTGCCGCCAGCTATATATCCTCCGCATGTGCCGAGGCCTTTCGAGAGCGTGCCCATCTTTATATCGATATCGCCCGGGTGAAGACCGAAGTAATCGTCGACTCCGCCCCCCTTTTTGCCTATTACGCAGCTTGAGTGAGCCTCGTCGACCATCAGGAACGCGCCGTATTTTTTCTTGAGCGCTATAAAATCGGGTATTGGGGCGATGTCCCCGTCCATCGAATATACGCCTTCCACGACTATCAGTATCTTCTCGTATTTATCCCGCGCGGCGCCCAGCATATGCTCCAGCGCCCCTATGTCGTTGTGCGGAAACGCCTTCGTATCGCTCCTTGAAAGCTGGCAGCCCTGCACTATGGAGTTATGAGACAGTGCGTCGTAAAGTATTAGGTCCCTTTCGTTGCAGAAGTTGCCCACGAAAGTGACATTAGTCGAATGCCCGCCCACAAGCACTATGGCGTCTTCGGTGTGCTTCCACTGCGCTATCGCTTTCTCAAGCTCGCGGTACAGCCTTTTCTCACCCGCTATCAGCCTTGAGCCCGAAGCGGAAGTGCCGTACCTGTCGATAGCTTTTTTTGCCGCTTCGGAGGTCCTCGGGTGCCCGGACATACCTATATAATTATACGATGCAAGATTGATAACTTCTTTGCCGTTAACTATCGAAGTATCTCTCAGTACGGAATCGTGTTCCACGAAATATGGGTCTTTAATGTTCGCGTTTGTCGTTTCGAGTTTTCTTGCCGCGTATTCTTCGTATTCCCTCGAGGATTCGAACTTCGTTATCCGTCTTATTTCCTGCGTTGCCGCGTCTTCCCTCTCGGATTCCATGTTATGCAGCTTGCGGTAAAGCAGCTTGGAAAGGTCTGCGACGTTCGCGCACGAAAAATATTCCGTATCGGGTATTATCACGCCGTATCTTTCTTCGGATTTAGAGAACACATCAAGGCTCGAAAGGCTGTCCCCTCCCAGGTCGTCGATAAAGTGGTCGGTGTCTTTGATTTCCGCCGGGTCGATACTCAGCACTTCGGCGAATATATTCCTTACAGCTTCGGTTATATCTTTAAGCTCGGCTTTATCGTAGCCGCCGCTTTGCGCTTTAGCGGGCTCTGCGACGGCCTTTTTTAACGAACCGCTCTTTATATCTATCTCCTCGAACCTGCCTTGTCCGCGCTCTATCGCTTCTTTTACTCTCTGGCGCTTGACCTTTATGCCGTTAGCGAGAGGCAGCGGGTCGGGCGATATATACGCCCTCTTTATCTTTTTATATATAGGAAGCAGCCCGTTTACGCGTGTTATCTCGGAAATAAGCTCTTTTACTTTTGTCTCGCTGCCGCCGTTATCGCCCATATACACTACGAGCGAAGAGTCGTCATATATCCCCCTTGCAGCTATCCCGGCTACGCACAGGTGCTCGACATAGGGAAGCTCCGAAAAGCTGTCTTCGAGCTCATCCGGGTATACGTTCTCTCCAGACTCGCCTACGATGACGTCTTTGAGCCTTCCTTCTATGTAGAAGCATCCGTCCTCTTCCCTCGCTATATCGCCGGAAGAAAACCATCCGCCGTCCGAAGTCTCCCTTTCTATATAGACGCCGTCTATCATCCTGCCGGAATGTATGGCCTCGCCCTTTATCTGGAGCTCGCCTGTCTTGTCACCCGTTTTTGCGTGGACGATCCTGTATTGCATCGGGAAGAACGGTTTGCCGACGCTTGCCGTAAGGCGCTTGTCTATATCGTTTGAAAGCTCCACGGAGTCTATGCCCGTCTCGGTCATGCCGAAGCCCGAGACGAGGTTATAACCTATGGAGTTTATAAGCTTTATAGCCTCGGGCTGTATGTGCCCGCCGCCGCTTATAAGCATGCGTATGCCGCCGCCCACGAGTTTTTGCTGCAGGTCTTTGAAGAAAAGCTTCGATACCAGTCTCCTGCCGAAACCGCCGAGGCGCCTTTGTATCTTGATGCTTAAGTCGCTCGCGTTTATCAGCTTCTCATATGTTTTCTCACCCTGAAGTCTTGCTTTGTTAACTATGCCTTTGGCGACGTTGTTCCATAACAGGGGCACCGCGTATATATGCGTAACTCCGTGATCCCTGCATGCCGAGAGTATGACGTCTGCCGTCTTGTTCTTTATATAGACTATTGTCTTTCCGAAGAACGAGTACCACATATAGACGGCGATAAAACCGAATATATGGTGGAAAGGCAAAAACGCCAGCTGTTTGATCACGCCATCATGGATTATATCCTTATTCTGTTTGCGGACATAATCACCCAGCAACACCTGGTCGCATATGGCCTTTTCGCTGTAAACGTAGACTTTTGGGTTAGCCGTCGTGCCCGAAGTGCATAGCGCGAGGGCGTCGGAATATACGGGAGTAAATTCTGTGTCAGGCGCGTCCAGGCTTAAAAAATCGTTCGGCGATACACAGGCGACGCCCCCTATGCTTACCTCGGTATCCGTTATTATGGTACGCGAGCCTGCCTGCTTGAGGATATGAAATACCTGCGTATCGTCCGTAGCGGCGTCTATAAGCAGGGGACGGTATCCTGATAGCACCACAGCCCAGAACGCTGCCGGCCAGAGAGGATTATTAGCGGACCGCAAACCGACGAAGGTGTTCTTAGGGGTATTTTTGAGCAGTTCTGAGAGTCTTTTTGCTCCCGCATAGGTTACCCTTTCATAATCGGTGTAAGTGAGCTTCCTGATGCCGGAGTCGTCTTTATACTCGGCGGAAATAAGACCGCCGTTACCGCAAATAATTGAGAACAGGTTGCCGAACGTCTTTTCTTCGCGAAGCTCGCTGAGCTTCTTTACAATGCTATCCATAAGACCGGGGCCTCCAAAATTAAAAAATATGATGCCATACAGAATAGTAATACGTTAACTAATATACTACAAAAAACCGGCATATACAAACATATATATGCCGGCTGTTATATATCGTCATAGACTCTCTATTCTTTTTCTTCGTTCACCGAGATAGCTTTCGAACCGCTCCATTGTCAGGTTGATAATAAGCGATTCAGGGAATCCGTTTGCCTTGGCCTGTTCTAACGCCGCGCCGAATTTTCCTATGCCGAAAGCGGAATGCGCGTCGCTCGATACCGATATCCTGACGTCGTGTTTCTTGCACAGAGCAAGAAACTTTTCAGCGTTTTCGATACCGCCCTTCCTGTATTCCATCGAATGGTCGTTAAGCTCAAGCAGTTTCCCGAGCTTTGCGGCCTCCTTTACCACCGCCTCATAGTCGAGATCGAACGACGGATTATCAGGGTGCGCGATAATGTCTACATATTTATTATTCAGCGCCCCTAAAACGGCAGCCGTATTCTGCTCCCTGCCGCCCGGGGCTATTACTACCTCATGCATCCCTGCTATCACGAATTCCAGCTTGCTCAGATATTTTTCGCGCATGTCCAGCGCGCCGCAATGATCGATAATATTTGCCTCGATGCCGTGATATACCCTTACCCCTTCGATATGAGACGGCAGATACGCGTACGTGGTCACGTTGAAATCCGGCGGAGCCGCCGGTACGCGCGGCCCGTGGTCGCTTAATACTATTCCTTTAAGCCCTATCTTTGCCGCCGTGGCAGCGTTCTCAATAAGCGTAGAATGAGCGTGCCCCGAAAGCACAGTATGCGTATGTGTGTCAACCTCTAAATGCATGTTCTCTCCCCAATTCAGATCAATTATCTTCCGTCAGCTTTACGGCTTCCCTTACGGCTCCCGCAGCGTCGGCCGCGTATGAGTCGGCTCCTATGCTCTTTGCGTATTTTGGAGTCACCACCGCGCCGCCCACCATTATTTTAGCTCTTACGCTTTTTTCTTTTGCGAGCGCTATTACGTTCTCCATCTCTTTTGCCGTAGTGGTTATCAGCGCCGAAAGGCCTATTATATCCGCGTCCTGCTCAAGCGCCGTATCGATTATACTTTCCGCCGGTACGTCTTTGCCGAGGTCAACGACGGCGAACCCATGGTTGCGCAGCAGCATGGCGACAAGGTTCTTGCCTATATCGTGGATGTCGCCCTTGACCGTAGCTATTACTACCTTCTTCTTTCCTTCTTTGGCCTCCGTTATATAGCCCTGCTCCAAACGGTCGAATGCCGCGCGGGCGGCTTCTGCGCTGTATATAAGGTGCGGCAGGAAATAAACCTTTTGCTCATACAGGTCGCCCACCTTCTGCAGCGCGGGTATTATCATTTCGTTTATTATATTATCGGGCTGCGCTCCTTTTTGAATCTCGGCGTCCACCATGGCGGCGATCGATTTCTTCTTCCCGGTCAATACCGCGTCGAATATGCTTTTAGCTTCCTGCTCTGCTATTTGCGTATCAGAGAAACGCTTTATATATCGTTTAAAACCTTCGTCTTTTCCCGTAAGCGCCCCGGCAGCATGGCACATATCCATCATTAGCGCGTCATTCGGGTTCATTATGGCGCAGCTTAATCCGCCGGCCATCGCCATTACAAGGAACGCCGAATTGATGAACTTCCTTTCCGGGAGCCCGAAAGATGCGTTGGAAACGCCTAATACGCTGCTGTAACCGTTTTCGCCGCACCACCTTATTACTTCGAGCGTCTCGTTCGCAGCTTTTTGATCCGACGAAACCGCCATAGTGAGGCCGTCGACGACTATGCTCTCTTTACCTATGCCGGCTGCGCTTATCTTTGCGTATGCCTTTTCGATCTCCTTTATCCTCTCCCCTGCGGTCTGGGGTATGCCGCCATCGCCTATCGGCAGCAGTATGAACATAGGGTTATACTTTTTTATCAGGGGTAGCAGTTTTTCAAGGCCAGCCGCTTTTGTGGAGATCGAATTCACGAGCGCGCGCCCCGGGTATATCCTCAAAGCCTGCTCCAATACTTCCGCTTTTGACGAGTCAACAGACAGAGGCAGCTTCGATTGCGCGGCTATGGCTTCGATAGCCTCCTTCATAGTCTTTATCTCGTCTATCTCGGGCATGCCTACGTTTACGTCGAGCAAATGCGCCCCGTTCTCCTTCTGCTCGAGCGCCATATCCAGCACTTCGTAATATTCTCCGTTCCTCAGGGCTTCTTTGAGCTTCGGCTTGCCCGTCGGATTTATCCTCTCCCCTATAACGCGGAACTCTTTGCCTATATAGACCTCGTCGGAAACCGAAGTTATCGCGGGCGGCAGCTTATCGAGCCACGGAATGAGCTCCAGCGATCTTAACTCTTCCGCAGCCGCGCGTATGAATTCCGGAGTAGTGCCGCAGCACCCGCCGATGAGGTTGGCTCCCGCCTCGCACAGCGGTCTTATATATTTTCTGAAATCAGAGCATGAAAGGTCGAAGTTCGTTTTCCCGTTTACGATACGCGGCATGCCCGCGTTCGGTTTTACGAAAAGCGGCACTGACGATACCTCTTTCATCGACTTTACGAGCGGCAGCATCTCCTCCGGGCCGGTAGAGCAATTGAGGCCGACGGCGTCGGCGCCCGCGGAGATAAGCGTTATAGCGGCGGCGGCGGGGCTTGTGCCCGTAAGCGTCCTTCCGCTTTTATCAAATGTCATGCTGGCTACGACCGGGAGGCTGCAGCATTCCTTCGCGGCGATAACGGCGGCGCGCGTCTCCTGCACGTCTATCATCGTTTCTATAACGATAAAATCGACTCCGGCATCAGCGAGCGCTTTTATTTGCTGTTTATATATTTCCACTGCCTGTTCGAACCCCAGGTCTCCCAGCGGCGCAATGAACGTTCCCGTCGAGCCGACGTCGGCGCCGGCAAACGCTTCGTTACCCGCGGCTTCCAGCGCGTAAGACGCAAGCTGTTTGTTTATCTTTTCGACGTCGCTGCCGAGCCCATACTCGCCGAGTTTCCTTTCGTTCGCGCCCAGCGTGAACGCGAATACGGCTTTGGATCCAGCTTCAATATATTCCCTGTACATATCCCGTACGATATCAGGGTGCTCAAGGGCAAAGACTTCAGGGCATACGCCCGGCTCCATGCCTTTTCCATGAAGGTAAGTGCCCATAGCGCCGTCAAGCAGCATGATATTACTTTTCAGGTAATCAAGAAAGCCAAGTCCGTTTATCTTTTTCATCATTCCACCCCCGCTATGGCTATCACCGATTTTTCGGGTATAAGCAAAAACGAATCGTTTATGTCTACTCCCAACGTCTTCATCTGAAGCAGGTCGTAGAAGACGCGCTGGTATTTTATATCAAGGTCGCCGTAACCGGCGCTGAACCTTTTTGATGTGAGAGAGCGCCCCGTGCGCCTCAGCGCTTCGTTCCTGCTTTGTATCATTATATCGAGCGCGCCGTCGGCGAGTTCGGAAGCGTACGCGTCGTACACGAGCGCCATAAGGCCCTGCCCTTTTTCTATAGCCTCGTTTATCTTCTCGACGCTCCTTTTCGGTATCGCCGCGCACATCAGGTAAACTCCGGCGCTGTTTATGAGCATCTTGGCAAGCAGGCGCGATTCTATCCTTTGCCCCGCAAGTTCTACCGCTTCGTCTCCCAAATGTTTTATATCGAATGTGTCGGCCTTTCCGCTGACGGAGAACACAGACTGCGCTTTCTTATAGCAGCTGTCTATCTCTTTGCGAAGATCGCCGCCGGCTGACGCTTTGCGCGCTCCCATCCTCCGGGCAACGACATTTATATCCGGAATAAACTGTATCAGCGGAAAATTATACATCACATTCTCCTTCGGGATATGATACACTACTTATATCCAATATTCAACCTATTGAAATTACGGCGCTAGTGTGTTTAAATATACGCAATTTATAGTACGCGCTATTTGGAGGTGAAACATGGGCATAATGGATAAACTGAGCGGAGAAACTTCTTTTTCACTCGAATTCTTTCCGCCGAAAAAAGACATGCCGATATCCTCCGTTTACGAGGCGATAGAAAAACTGTCTATCCACAACCCTTCTTTTGTAAGCGTTACGTACGGCGCGGGAGGCGGGAATAAAGACAGGGTGGTCGAGATAGCGTCGCATGTTAAAAACATCGGGCTCGAAGCTATAGCGCACCTTACATGCGTAGGCGCTTCCCGCGAATCGATAAACTACCAGCTTGATAAACTGCAGGCAAACGGCATCGATAACGTGATGGCGATAAGGGGCGACATTCCCGAGGGAATGGACGCCAAGACCGCTTTCGAGAATTACATACACGCGAGCGACCTTATTTCCGAAATAAAATCGCGCGGAGGGTTTACAATAGGGACCGCCGCGTACCCGGAGGCGCATATGGAAAGCGAATCCGTTGAAGACGACCTTAAGTTCATGAAGATGAAGGAAGAGCTTGGAGCCGATTTCTTTGTTACTCAGCTGTGCTTTGACAGGCACGCGCTGCTGGATTTCTATGCCAACGTTTATAAGGCTGGCATAAAAGCCCCTGTTATAACGGGCATAATGCCCGTGCTCAATCCTAACCAGATAACGAGGATGGCGTTTCTTTCCGCCTGCTCCATACCCGCCCCGCTAAGCAGGATAATAAGCAGGTACGGAAAAGACGCCGATTCGTTCAAAAACGCCGGCCTTGAGTACGCGGTAAACGAGATAGATTTTTTGATGGATAACGGCATAGGCAGGTTCCATATATACACCATGAACAAACCGGATACAGCCGGGCAGATAATACTCGGAAGCCGTTTAAAACAGTTTATTTAGCGGTCTTCCTGCGTTTTTCCTGATACATGTCCTGATCAGCGACGTTTACGAGTGTATCTGCCGTTTCGTTCCCGGCATATTCCGCTTCCTTGAAACCGAAGCTCATAGATACGCCGTGCGATTCGCCAACTGCGCATTTCCTGATGTCCCCGGATATCTGGCCGGATAAGAGCATAGCCTGCTGGCGGTCGGCTCCCGGCAGTATTATAACGAACTCGTCCCCGCCGAGCCTGCATATCTCCCCCGTTTTACCTATATGCCTGCGCAGCACGTCGGCTACAGACTTTATCATGTTGTCGCCTTCGCCATGGCCGTAAGTATCGTTTATCCTTTTCAGGCCGTCGATATCCGCAAAGCATACCGTTAACGGTATGCCCTTTTCCCTGCATTCCGCATAGACCGACTCTAAGCGTTCCGTCCCCGCCCTGCGGTTTAAAAGGCCGGTCAATGCGTCGGTCCTCGCCATCAGTTCCAGCTTCGTTTCCGCCTCCCAGTACTTCGTTATATCGTTGATGACAGTGGCGACGATATCGTGGCCGCACATCTTCGCGGGAGTGTGCGTTACGCAGTAGCGGTTTCCTTTTATGTCGGTAAGGGTCTCCTCAGCCGCTTTTCTGGATCTGAACGACATATCGTACGCGAGTATCTCGCTGAGTTCCCCGGTATTGCTGCCAAATAAGTCCCTGTACGCTTTATTGTGGAAGAGCAGTTCGCGGGTATCGGCGTCCCATACGGCAAACCCGGAAGATATGGAATCGAGGCCTTTTTTCGCCGTTATCTGCATGCTGTTTTCCGGAGTATCGGGCGACAGTATGCCGTAAAGCCCTATATACTTTTCTAAATTGCCCTTTACCTGCGGGGATACTTCCCGCGCGAAGAAATACAGCACTACCCCGGTAGTCCCGTAAGCTTTACGGTATATGGCGTAAGCGGAATCGAAGGCCCTTTTCAGTCTCCCGAGCCTTTCGAGCTCAGAGAGCGCGTTCTCTTCAAAATTGGGAGTCAATACCGGTATGCACACGCTTTTGCTCTCGCGCCATTCTTCTTTGAGCACAAACCGCTGGTTCCTCTTTTCGTAAAGCGAGGCGCAGAAAGCCCCTGCGCTTTTTCCCGTTAAAGCCAGGAAATCGTACGTCTTGCGGGCAGAATCGCCTAAGAAAATCTCGCCTATCTGCGATGTGACCGACAGCGCGTTCTGCGAATAAGCTTCTTCGAGCGAGTTGACGGAAATGAACCAGGACTGCATGCCTTTATATCTTGCGCCGCATATAGAAAGCGCCGCGTTATATAATATTTCGTTTATTTTGAGCCCGATGGTACACTCTTTAGGCTCTTTTTCGATTATCTTCTGAAGAAAAGGGAGGGGCGTCGTGTCTTCCATCATCCTGAAAAAGCTTATGCCCGCGTATATGCCTTTCTTTTCGGCCTGGCGGTTCGCGTACAACACTTTTCCGCTTTTGACGCTGGCGATGAACACGGGGGCGGGAAGTGAAATAAGGTACTGTTTTGCTTCAAAATAATCCATGCTGAATACATCCTTATTAATTATACTTTACTCTCCGAAGTGAAAATAGACAAGCTAAATTATATACGTTCACAAACAAAAAATTTGACGAACTGCGCAATGCCGGAATGAAAAAAATAGGAGGTTTTGTTTGTTAAGCGGCAATGGATTTATAGCAATAATATTACACGCGCCTTCAAACAATTTTTTAACTAATCAAATAACTATCCTATGTTGAGATGTCTTTTCTTAATCGTTTTTTTTAGTTGTAATATCCGTTTTGATAGATTCTTCACATCATATATGTTTCCATAACGCTTGTCATCAATTAATTCGTTAATGAGCTTTAAAATAGCAGTTAATATTTCTTGAAATGAAACATTATATATACTATCTGGTATTAGTTTGTCATTTTCATATAGGCTTAAAGCGACAGTATCAGATCCTTTTCCTTCGATTTTATAAAGAAATGGGCCGTCCATAAAGTCGAAATCTTCTTGACCGCACAAGTCTGATTCTATTAAATGCGTAAGATTACTGACCCACATATCTAGTACTGAACTAACTATATCGTTCCATCCTTTCGCTGGAAATATGTGTTTGCCAATTTGTATATATATTTCACCAAACACAGAATACTCATTATATTCATATGTTTCTTTATTTGAAATAACAATAAATTTCATAATTCTATCACTACCCATTCCTCTCCGTATTTATTGTGATTATAGTTATACTATAACCAGAGGGGTTCGCTGTTGTTATTTGATTTGTTTCTGTATTTAACCATAATCTTATTGTTAATCTTATCTGTTTAGATGTACTCGACATCCTTGATTACAACATAATTTGCATCGATCATTATAATTTCTGCACTTATGTCAATAAAATATTTAGATGGGTTCTCTTTATCTATATAACTGGTTCTATCCATTATATTTAGCCTCGCGCCCCTAAACCCATAATCGTATCTTCCTTCAAGCTCTCTATATTGCATTATTCTTTTTATACCACATGAATACTTATATAATTCCCCAATTTCAAGCGTTATTTTTATATTTTCTAAACCATCCATAGTATAACTAATATATATCTTATCATTACTTTCTGCTTTTACATTTTCAGCCCCTGCAAAATTATCATCTTTATATGTTAATTCTTTACCCGTCCCGCTGTTTTTGAGATTAATGTCCAGTAATCCCCCAATAATTGCTGGAAATAAAACTTTGTTAAAATCATTCTCGTTTATGCTGCTATGCAATATCGGTATCTTTCTTATATATTTTAACATTTAATCATCTCCTTTTATTAAAACGGATCATTTAGAGGCTGTATTGAAATGATTTGTACATGAAGCCCTATTGGAGGTGGAACAACATAAACCTTCCCCACTGTGGATTATAATACCGGGCGCCCGGGTAGTAAAGGCCGGTCTCGGTATCGTAGTAATAGCCTTTATAACGGAAGGGGTTAGCGGCGCCGAGCGTAGCTGCCATTGTACCGCTGGTCGATATAGGGCTGCTATAGGTATTGTTATATCAATGTCATGGCAATATCTGGCGATAGATTGTCTTTATATAAAGGGAGCTACAATTAAACTGAACTGCTCCCCTAGTATAAACTTTAATAAATTAAACTTCCCTTGGTTATCAACCGGGTAGTGATAGATAATAGTAAAAGCCATCTTCTATTTCTTCGTATAACTCCTCATTATCTATATTCTTAGGTGGCTCAGTATCTGGAGGATAATAATCAATACCCCAGTTAGCATTAAAATAACTTTCTTTAAATAGTATTTCCATATATGAGTTACAGTAAATAACATATACTTGAAACCTATTTCTTAGTGTCTCAAATATCTCACATAACCGCATAGCATCAACATTCGAGAAATTATCTTTCTCGTCATCAGTTAAATAAATACTATATTTATTATTATTATATTCAATTATACTACCTTTATTTTTAGCATTATCATCTAATATCGTAATTTCAACGATATTATTATTTTTGCATAGCGTAAACACCTCAAGTAACTCATTTTTATATTCATCCATACACTGTCTGCCCGTCTTTTTAAATTCCTCATAATCCTTCTGGATTGCACACCCACTAAGTATCAGAGAAAACAGTGTAATAGAAATTACAAAACCAACAAATCTTTTCATATCATTTCTCCTATTTTATTACTCCATTTGCCATATCTAAAGCGCCCGTATAGACCCAATAATAGTCTTCTGCTTCGTTAGCAAGATCAAAGCCGCTATTTTTCCAGAAAATCGCCTTGTATAATGACCATAAT
>CAZDZY010000044.1:0-495 GCA_964510055.1 uncultured Christensenellaceae bacterium | reverse complement strand
GCTGAACTTGTGCCAAATAGTGAAAATGGATCTGTTATGGCTCCACCATTTGCATACTGTGCTGTAGCTCCCTTAACATAATTGCCATACTGTTCTCGATTCATAGTATGTCCATTAACAATAAAATAGTCATCTTGCTTAGATAAGTCATGCAAATTGTCTGGCACATATGTATTTTTATTTTCTTTCCAGGCACTATCAGCTACATAATTCCAGTCTCCGAAAACACCATCAATCCAAATACCAGTGTTAATTGCCTTAACTTCTAATCCAGTTATTGGTATATAGTATAACCATGTGGGCAAAAACTCACTGCAACAGTTCATAATTACTGCGTTCAATTGTTCTGAATAATCCGGCAAATCATCTTTTCCACTTGGATCACTATTCATCACCGGGTTGTTTGCGCAATACGCAAACAAGTTATGGCTTAGTAATCCGCCCGTCTGCCCCAGCACGCTGTCCGCGTTGATAAACCTTCCCCACTCAGGATTA
>CAZDZY010000043.1:8907-23434 GCA_964510055.1 uncultured Christensenellaceae bacterium | reverse complement strand
CGGATTATTTCATGGATTATCTCATAGCCGAGACCTTCTTCGGGTGCTACGACTCATACAACCAGAAATACGCGCATACTACGGATAACTCCATGAAATGGAGGCCTGTGTATTACGATTTTGATATTTGCTTTGCCGGCGTAAACTTCGGAACTTTCTTCAGGGATAAGGTTGTAAGAGGTCCGGCGGCATATGGCGGCGGCCCGCGGGAAACATGGATGTATCTTTATAACGCATTCATAAAAAACGACGAATGGAAAGAGAAATTCATAGAGAGGTATGCCGAGGTATTGAACACTGTATTTACCACGGAAAAGCTGCTTTCAATGTACGACGGTATGGTGGATTCCATAAGGAGCGAGATAAAGCTCACTTCGAAAAAATGGGGCATACCCAAGTCGTCATCTCAGTGGGAAAAGGATCAAAAGGAACTTCGCGGCATTATCGCCGCGCGCAGAGATAAAGCCGTCAAACAGCTGAAAAGCTATTTTAACCTGTCCGACGAGAGGATGAAAGAACTATTCCCTAACGGATAAAGGATATTGGCATAATGCCGCCCATCCTGCCGGTTTGCGGCCGCAGGTCAATTAATGTTGTCCTTGACACATTATACTTATAAACGTAATATAAAAGAAACAATTCGGGATAAACTTTTTGGGACTTTAGGAGACGGCATGGCTTATAATTATAGGAAGAATAATTTCACCAGAAATAATGATTTCGGTAATAGGAACAACAGGTATTCAAAGAGAAGGCGGGGCGTAAAATCAAAACCGGCCGTAATAGCTGCGATCCTGATCGGCGTTTTAGCGCTCGCGGTTGCCGCCTATTTTATTTTCTTCAACGGCTCCCCCGCGCCTAACCAGCCGGGAGTAAGCCAGCCTGCGGTTTCCGTATCGCCGGGCTCCACGGCAACGCCTGCGGAGCCTACGCCTACCCCTACGCCCGAAATACCCGACCCCCACGCGGTGGACGGTACCCGCCCTTCAGATTTCGGGCTGCAGACCGAAATGGAACTGGGCGGATCTCCTGTAGACAGCTACTCCCGGGCAAAGCCCATATTCTTCGGCGAGGGCGGCAGCTATACTGACGCCGAAGGCATCATTACATTCAGGGGCAATAATTTTCGGGACAGCGCATCGTATGGAACTATAGGGCAAAACATAACGGGGCAATTGCAGATAGAGTGGCAGACGAACCTGCCCGAAAGCATCAAAAGAGTAAACTCAGACAGAACCTGGGCCGGCAGCGGCTGGACCGGCCAGCCCCTTATAGTCAAATGGGACAAAGATGCCCTTGCGAATATGAACATACTTGACAGCAAGAAAAGCGAAGACGGTTTGACGGAGGTCATTTTGGGAACGGAAGGCGCCAAGGTCTATTTTGTAGACTTAAAAGACGGAAAACCTACCCGCGATAAGATAAGCTCCCCGTGGTGCTTAAAAGGCGCGGGCGCTTTAGACCCGCGGGGATATCCTCTATATTTCGTAGGGGCGGGAGACAAAAGCTCCGCAGGCCACGGGGAAAATATGATATTCAGCCTGACAAACTCTGAAAAGCTTTACGATTACGGAGAGGACGATCCGTTCAGCAACAGGAATTGGTGGGCATACGATGCTTCCACCATCGTCAGCGCCGCGACCGACACCGTAACGTACGCCTCAGAAACGGGCATAATCTATCAGTATACGCTGAACACCCAATACGACGCGCAGGCAGGTACCATATCCGTAAACCCGTCTGATATATTCAAGTGGAAATACACGACCGACCGTTCCAGGGCTGCTTATACTTCGAAAGATGATCCTACTGATAATAAACCTTACCTCGGATTCGAAACAAGCCCGGTCTTCTGGCGGCAATATATGTACGTGGCGGATAACGGCGGAAATCTTTTCTGCATCAACGTCAACACTTTCGAAGTCGTGTGGATGTGCGATACGCTGGACGACACCAACTGCTCCCCCGTGTTCGAACTGGATAAAGAAAACGGCCGGGCTTATATCTATATAGGCACCTCTTCGAGGGTCACCCGCGACAGCAATGATATCGCGCATATCCCTTTCTGGAAGATAGACGCGATAACCGGGGAAAAGGTTTGGACGGGTACCGATAAAAACGGTATTGAAGGGTACGATTGCATCCGGCCGAGCGATTCGGGCGGCATTCAGGACACGGCGGCACTGGGCAAAAACCAATTGAAAGACCTGGTCTATGTTACTTATGCCAACGTCGTAGACGAAAACAAAAAAAACACCGGAAGCTGGCTGGTTGCTTACGATAAGGCAACCGGTAGAGAGGTATGGAAGCAGAACTTCCCAGGCCAGTGCTGGTCTTCCCCGGTCGACGTATATGACGATAACGGCAAGGGCTATATCGTATTCGGTACCGCAACGTATAAAAACAGCGACGACGAAACGGTAGGGTCCATGGCACTCCTCGATGGATTGACGGGGGAGATACTCTCGTCGGTAGAGATAAAAGGCCAGGTTGAAGCCAGCCCCGCTGTTTTCAATAACATGATAGTGATCGGCACAAGAGGGCAGATGCTTTACGGGATCAAGATCTCATAAAGTCGTTCTTACACGACCGGATCAGGCATCGATAACACAATAAGATAGCTTTCGTTGACGCTTTATCCCTTAATATGCTAATATCTGAGTAATGATAAAGGCTATTATCTATATGCACAGTCAATACTAAAGGTAATTAATTTAAGGGGATAAAGAATCATGGAAAAAGAAGAACTCAAAAAGCTCAATTCGTATTGGATGGCGTGCAATTACCTCGCCGCGGGCATGATCTATCTTAAAGACAACCCGCTTTTAAAGGAACCTCTTAAACCGGAGCATATCAAGAAAAGGCTTTTAGGGCACTGGGGCACAAGCCCGGGGCTTTCGTTCATCTATGTCCATTTAAACAGGCTCATCAACAAATACGGCCTTAATATGATATTCATCGCCGGGCCGGGGCACGGCGCTCCCGGGGTGCTCGCCCCCGCCTACCTCGAGGGCACGTATTCTGAATTTTATCCGAATACTCCCGAAACCGAAGAAGGGATGCGCGAGCTTTTCAGGCATTTCTCGTTCCCGGGCGGAATAGGCAGCCACTGCACGCCCGAGCTTCCCGGCTCTATACACGAGGGGGGCGAATTAGGCTACAGCCTCTCGCACGCTTACGGCGCCGCGTACGATAACCCAAGCCAGATAATAGCGGCTGTGGTCGGCGACGGCGAGGCGGAGACCGGACCATTGGCTACAGCATGGCACTCCAATAAGTTCTTAAACCCCGCGAGAGACGGAGCGGTGCTCCCCATATTGCACCTCAACGGATATAAGATAGCCAACCCGACCGTACTCGCGCGCATAAGCCGCCGGGAGCTCGAAGACCTTTTCAAAGGCTACGGCTACACCCCGTATATGGTGGAAGGCAACAGCATAGAAACGATGCACAACTGTATGGCCGACACGCTTGAAAAAGCCGTACTCGAAATAAACGCGATACAACAGGCGGCGCGGAACGGAGACCTTACCCGCCCTATGTGGCCTATGATAATACTGAAATCCCCCAAGGGCTGGACCGGCCCGAAAGAGGTCGATGGGCACAAAGTCGAAGATTTCTGGCGCTCGCACCAGGTACCCATATCAGGAATACACGGAAACCCGGAGCATTTAAAGATCCTCGAGGACTGGCTCAAAAGCTACCATCCCGAGAAGCTGTTTGACGAACAGGGAAAGCTTATCCCCGAACTCAAAAGCCTTGCTCCGCAGGGGACAAAGCGCATGAGCGCGAATCCGCAGACTTACGGGCTTACCAGAAAACAGCTGCGCCTGCCCGATTTCCGCGACTACGGGGTAAAGGATATCAAGCCGGGCAAGACGGAAGCCGAAAATACGAAGATGCTCGGCGAATTCTTAAAAGATACGCTTTTGTACAATAAAGAGAATTTCCGCGTGTTCGGGCCGGACGAAACGGCTTCTAACCGTCTCGACGCGGTTTTCAAGGCAAGCAAAAAGGTCTGGATGGGAGAAATACTCGAAGCGGACGCCGACGGCAGCGAGCTCTCGCGCGACGGCAAGGTGATGGAGATGCTCAGCGAGCATACGCTTTTGGGGTGGCTCGAAGGCTATATCCTCACCGGGCGTCATGGCTTCTTCCATACATACGAAGCGTTCTCGCATATCATAGACTCCATGTTCAACCAGTTCGCCAAGTGGCAGCAGATAAGCAAGAACGAGGTATCGTGGCGCGCCCCGATATCGTCGGAAAACATACTGCTTTCTTCCACCGTGTGGCGGCAGGACCATAACGGCTTCTCGCATCAGGAGCCGGGGTTCCTCGACGTGGTGACCAATAAGAGCCCTGAGATCGTGCGCATATACCTTCCGCCGGACGCCAACTGCCTTCTTTCCACAGCCGACCACTGCCTTAAGAGCGAGGGCTATGTAAACGTGATAGTGGCCGATAAGCAGAAGCATCTGCAGTATCTCGATATGGATTCGGCGATAAAACACTGCACCAAAGGCATAGGCATATGGGACTGGGCGAGCAACGACGATTCGGGCGACACGGGCGGAGACACCGATATCGTCATCGCGAGCTGCGGAGACGTCCCGACGCGCGAGGCTCTCGCCGCCGTCGCGATACTGCGCGACGCGTTCCCGAAGCTTAAAGTGCGGTTTATAAACGTAGTCGACCTGATGAAGCTGATGCCCTCCACAGAGCACCCGCACGGCCTTACAGACAAGGAGTTCGACTCGCTGTTCACGGCGGACAAGCACGTGATATTCAACTTCCACGGCTACCCGTGGCTCATACACAAGCTTACGTATAAGCGCACGAACCAGGAAAGGATACACGTGCGCGGCTATAAAGAGCGCGGCAACATAAACACGCCTTTAGAGCTCACGATAAAGAACCAGACGGACCGGTTCAACCTAGTGATAGACGTAATAGACCGCCTGAATTTAGGCTCCAAGGGCGCTCACGTCCGCGAGCGCATGAAGAACGAGATAATAGATAATATACAGTACGCTTACGATAACGGCGTCGACAAAGACGAGATAAACAACTGGAAATGGCCGTATTGAAATAAAATCTTAAATAAACATTCTCTTGTGTTGATGAGGCCGTACGGTAATGTACGGCCTTTTCTGTTGATGAATATATTTGTTTGATGTATTATTATAAAAATTGACTTAAATACTAAAAAACCGGGGGTTAAAGACCATGGCTAGTTTTTATCGCCGATATTTGGCCGGTGAATGCGAATCGGTCTGGCAGGAGATTTACGACCTTAAGCAAAAAGCCTTTGAAAAAGAAACTATTAAGGATATCCAAGATGTTCTGCAGGAAACGATGACAAGGGTTAAATATAACGTGGACTTGATCTATTCCAGGTTATCGGACATGAAATACAAATTTTTTGAGGAGCTGGTGCCGCGGATATATCCGGATGAATTTACGGAAAAGCAATTGCTTCAGCTTGATGAGAGTGTGGGGCGTTATGGTTTTGTTCCCCTCTCTTTAAAGGAATTCTACCGCGTAGTCGGAAGTGCATTCTTTATGTGGGATTATGATAATTACCCTGAACAAAGGTGGTTTGAATATTCCGATCCTTTATGTATAGATCCATTAGACTACATTTTATCGGAATTCGATGATCGGAAGGAGTATATAGACGAGCAATTCCTAAATAATGAGCAAATATATATCAATATCTCACCGGACTATTATCACAAGGATAACGTCAGCGGCGGAATGCCTTATAGTATCGAGATAACGAAGGAGCCGAGCATAGATAGCAGAGTACTGTTTGAAGAACATAACTGTACTTTCATTGAATATCTTCGAAAATGTTTCGAATATGGCGGTTTTCCAAGGGTCGCTGTTGATAATTCAAATTATGAGGGTATAATCTCAAAACTTACTGCTGGTCTCAAACCGATATAAAAGATATAGCATTAATTAAATAACAACAAATATCATTTGGCACTATCTCATCATATGCGATGATGGTATAATCATCTGGTCATAATCATCGGTCAGCGGGGGATATCATTGGAAAAGGGGAAAACGAAATATAACGCGCTGCTGCTGCTGGCGGCCGCGATCTGGGGGCTGGCTTTCGTATCGCAAAGCGAAGCGATAAAATACATCGGGCCGTTTGCTTTCAACGGCATCAGGTTCGGCTTGGGGAGCCTTTCCATATTGCCTTTTATACTTTTTTCAACCAGTAAAAACGGAAAAGCGGGAGGGCGGATAAAAGGCGCTTTGATACCCGGCCTCTTTGCCGGAAGCGCCCTTTTTGCGGTCTCCTTCTTCCAGACGTCGGGCATTGCGTATACAACCGTGGGCAAAGCGGCTTTTATCACAGGGCTATATATCGTATTCGTGCCTGTGGCGGGTATTTTCCTTAAGCATAGCAGCAGCCTGAAAGTATGGCTGAGCGTCGGTATCGCCGCCATCGGCTTATATCTTCTGTGCGTTAAGGGCGGTTTTTCTATAGGAAAAGGCGACGCATTGGTGCTTATCGGAGCAATTTTTTGCACTATGCAGATCCTCCTCGTAGACAGATACGCTAAGGTTACCGACGTCTTCTCATTCGCATTTACACAGTCCGCGGTGTGTTCGCTGCTGAACCTTGTTTCCGCGCTTATCTTCGAAGATATAAACTTTCATAACATCATGCAGGTGGCAGCCCCCATACTCTACAGCGGTATCTTCTCGGCAGGCATTGCTTTCACTCTTCAGGTAATAGGGCAAAAGCATGCAAGACCCTCGCATGCAGCTATAATCATGAGTATGGAAGCGGTCTTCGCAGCCCTCGCCGGGTGGATCATATTGAGCGAGCGGATGGCCTTAAAAGAGTACATCGGTTGTGCCCTGATGCTTTGCGGAATGCTTATAACGCAGATACCGGAACGCCGGAAATCATTGCCGCAAAGCTTTGAAACGGGGCGGGACAGGCCGGCAGATCTCTAAGCGGTCCCAAAATATTATTCTTTTCTGCCGGAATCATGCCCGGCCGCCCTGTATCATTGAAAAAAACAGTATAAAGCAGGTAATAATAACGGATATGAACAAATGGATAAAGGAATTATATGATTCAAATATAAAAAAGCCTATGCCTATCCTTTCGTACCCTTGCGTCCAGCTTTTAGGCATAGGGGTCGATGAACTGATCTCCGGCAGCGAAACGATATCGGAGGGCATGAAGCTCGTAGCGCGGCGCACCGAAGCCGCTGCCTCGTGCAGCATGATGGACCTTTCGGTGGAAGCGGAAGCGTTTGGCTCAAAGGTATGCTTTTCAGGCGATGAAGTGCCGACTGTCATCGGGCAGATAGTGCTGACAAAGGATGACGCCGAAAAGCTGGCTGTTCCTGAGACGGACAAAGGAAGGATAGCCGTATACATAGAAGCCGTCGGCAAAGCGAAGAAAAAAATAACTGACCGCCCGATCTTCGCCGGCGTTATAGGCCCGCTCTCTCTTTCCGGCAGGCTGATAGGCGTTACCGATACTATGATCGACTTTTACGAGGCGCCGGAGTTAGTTCACGCGACGCTCGAAAAAGCGGCTGGATTCCTGAAAAAATATGCTATGGCCTATAAAGCCGCAGGCGCTGACGGAATCATCATAGCCGAGCCTCTTGCCGGCCTTTTATCTCCCGCGCTATGCAATGAGTTTTCCACGCCTTACGTTAAGCAAATAGCTGACGCTGTAAAAAGCGACGACTTTATTTTAATATACCACAACTGCGGCAACAGCGCTGTAGCCCTTATCGATTCCATACTAAAGATAGGCGCCTGTGCTTACCACTTCGGTAACGCGGTATCGATGGAAGCAGTACTTGAGCGCATGCCTTCAGATGTGATCGTAATGGGCAATATCGACCCCGCGGGCGAGTTTAAAAACGGAAGCCCCGAGTCGATACGGGCGGCGACGCTCTCTCTTCTCGATAAGTGCGGCGGCTATAAGAATTTCGTGATATCTTCGGGCTGCGACATACCGCCCTCGTCAGGCTGGGGCAACATAGACGCCTTTTTCGCAGCGGCCAAAGAATACTATCTAACCAGATAGATTCTCAATGTAAGAGCTGACAAATAATAATCCATCCCTTCAAGGGGTGATTTTTATTGACCCCTACAATGGACTCTTGCTGGAGCCTTCCGGCATATGTCGGTTCCGTGGGCCGCATAGAGATAAGATTCTTCGTTCGCTTTGCTCCTCAGAATGACACTATTAGTTTTGTTTCTTAAACATGGTTTATCATAAGCCCATTCATTCATTCTGGTTGTTTTGTAAACTTCATTCTGTTATTAATTCGTTTCGTAACACACTAACTCGTTCTGTCATTCTGAACGGAGCCCCGGCGTAGTGAAGAATCTTTTTTCTATCTAATTATTTGAATTTAAATTATACGCTAAAGCTATCCTTCATTCCACACGCTGAGCGTGTGTAGCAAAAGGAACCGCAGTATGCATTTTGCCTGCGGTTCCCCTATCAGCATTTTTTAGTCAAAAACTATTTGATATTCGCCACCGGCGCTTCCGGCTTTACCGCCGGTTTATCTGTTTTAGCTGCCGCTGGCTGCGGCTTGGCCGCCTGCGGCTCTACTTTGCCCGGTACTATATATTCTTTGGGATTATCCATTCCGATGGAAATAGTGCCTTCATACTTCGTGTTTTTATCGATCCTTATGCCCGCTGCCTTTATGTTTCCGACCAGTTTTGCGCTCGAGTGTATAACGAGTTCCCCGGTGGCATGAATATTACCGTTTACCGTACCGTCTACCTGAATATCCATACCTGATATATTCCCGTCCACTTTTGCATTGTTCCCTATATACACATTTCCGGAAGCGCTTATTCCGCCTTTAACCTGTCCGTCAACACTGATGCTGCTTTTCGTCTGTATGTCGCCTGTGATCACCGATTCGGCCGAGATATGGAAGTCGACCTTAGCTGATGATATTTTTACGACGTTCTCTTTTCCAAACATTCTTTTACCTCCTAAATTATTATTTATCGATTGCAAATATATTATATGGCATCTCTTGTATATTTTAAAGGAAATATTCTAAAATGCCTTTGTTTATTTAAACGATGAATAAATGTAAAAGTTCGATTTTTTTCGAGGTATTTTTTACAAACTATAAACTCACTGTTTTTAATCCTTTCTTTTTTATTCGAAACCGCAAAGGTAATGCCGCTTTATGGCGATTATGATAAAATACGCTGGAGGGGTAAGCGGATGCATTACAAACAAGCTAAAGGAATACTGTCCGCCTCAAACGGGATGAACCTTTACCGGGGCTGCACGCACGGCTGTATTTACTGCGACTCGCGAAGTAGATGCTACAGGATCGATCACGACTTCGAAGACGTCGAAGTAAAGATAAACGCCCCGCAGCTGCTGGAAGAGGCGCTGAAGCGCAAAAGGACTAAATGCATGATAGGCACCGGCTCCATGTGCGACCCGTATCTGCCGCTTGAAGAGGAACTGATGCTTACAAGGGAAAGCCTTGAGCTTATCGACAGATACGGGTTCGGGGCCGCGATAATAACAAAATCCGTCCGGATTCTCCGCGACCTCGATCTGCTGAAAAGCATCAACGAAAAAGCGAAATGCGTCGTGCAGATCACGCTTACGACATTCGACGAAGACCTGTGCGGTATACTTGAACCCAAAGTCAGCACCACTAAGGAGCGTTTTGAAGCGCTTAAGGTATTCCGGGACAACGGCATTCCCACGGTCGTATGGCTTTGCCCTATACTGCCGTTTATAAACGATACCGAAGAGAACCTTAAGGGTATACTCGGTTACTGCGCCGAAGCAAAAGTGTACGGCATACTGTGCTTTGGTATGGGGGTTACGCTGCGCGAAGGCGACCGCGAGTATTTCTATAAAAAGCTTGACGAGCATTTCCCGGGACTAAAACAGAAATACGAGCGAAAATTCGGGTACTCATACCAGTGTTTCAGCGGCAATAACACGCGGCTTATGGACATATTGCGCTCGGAGTGCAAAAAACACGGGATAGTCTGCAATAACGAAGAGATATTTACTTATCTGCATACGTTTGAGCAGAAAGGGCAGCCGCGGCAGCTGAGCATGTTTTAGTATATAGATAACGGCTCTGGTTTTACTCAGAGCCGTTATACACCTTTTTTATCATTTCTACGACGTCGCCCAGCGAGAGCCCGAGAGACTTATAATACTCCACGTCTTTTTTTATCTTCTCATACGCCAATTCATCGCGCTTGCTGGAAAGGTCGCCCGGCTGCAAAGGGGCGACGAAGCACCCCTTGCCCGCCATCGTGTAGATAAACCCGCTCCGCTCAAGCTCTTCCCAGGCTTTCTTAATGGTTATAACGCTTATGCGGAGCTCTTTCGCCACCGTCCTTATAGGCGGAAGGCAGAAATCCCTCTCGAGCTCGCCCTTTATTATCTGCGAGCTTATCTGCTCGAATATCTGCTGGTATATCGGCTTATCCGACGTGTTCGAAATAACGATGTTTATCATAAGTTGATATTTTCAAAGCGTTTTACTGACATCTTAAGCGCTGCGATATTGAGCAGCACAAAAATTATTATACCACCCGCAAGCACAGGCAGCTGGGCAATAATGTTCTCCTTTCCGTCCAGGAACTTTAAAGCCGGTACAAAGATCATCAATAGTTCAACGCCTAATGCGAACAGCATTGCTGCCGCGACCGCCGCTATAACAGGCATGCCTATTTTATACGCAGTCATGTAGAACATAGGAAAATATACTATGTTGAATATAGCGTACATGATAAATACGCAGCCGATAAACGTCGCATTCGTATCCAGCAGGAAATTTCCCTTTGGGTAGATCGCAAGGTTGATGACCGCAAAGACAGCGGCAGCAAGTATCTGCAGAACCTCGAGGATAATGATTGACAGGACCCGCGACTTGACGATATCAGATCTGCGAACAGGCAGCATCGCTGAAAAGCCGATGTCGTTCTGTGCCTTTCCAATGGAAAAGACATTGGGTATGGTAATCCAGAAAATGTACATTACTGCTATGAAATAAGTCCATTCTGGAATCAGCAGCAGCGCGCCAAATAAAAGCACAAAGAAGAACAGAGGGTTGATGACGAGGTGAAACTCCTTATAAAGCAGATTTTTCATGTTCAGCCTCCTTTTTTTCGTGATAGATCATGATGTCCTCTATACTTGGCGGTTCCGCTGTGATACCTTCCGCCTTGAGATCTGCAGCCGTCGCAAGACCGGTGAATCCGAACGCATGCTCTTTGTAAGATATCAGATTTGGCCGAAGCCCGCCCAGTTGTTCCCGTGTCCCCTGGACGATGCGATAGGATGCTATCAGGTCATCCTTTGCACAGCTTTCTATTATGCGGCCGTTTTGAATATATGTTATGAAGTCGGCACATTTTTCAAGGTCGCTCGTTATATGCGTGGAAAACAGTATGCTCCTTTCCCCGCCTTCAATAAGTTCCTGGAACAGCTCTAAAATGTCGTCCCGTGCGACGGGGTCGAGCGCGCTCGTTGGCTCATCGAGTATCAGCAGCTTCGCGTTGTGCGACAGAGCGAGCGCAAGCGAGTATTTTACGCGCATCCCATTTGACAGCTCGCCTATTTTTTTGTTTTCGTCGATCCCGAACCGCTTCATATACTTTGAATAGGTGTCGCCATCCCAGGTAGCATAAAATCGGCGCACAACGCCGGTTATGCTTTTTACCCTGCTCTTAGCGTAATAATCGACGCCGCCGAACATAAAGCCGATGTCCTGTTTAAGGGCGAGCTCGTTTTGCGTAAAGTCTTTTCCTAAAATGCGTACATAGCCGCCGTCTTTGCGCACTAAGTTTAAAATGCACTTAAGCGTCGTAGTCTTCCCCGCGCCGTTGCTGCCGATAAAGCCCATAATATATCCGCTGTCAAGCGTAAACGACACGTTTTTCAGCTCGAACTTTTCGTATGCTTTGCTTAAGTCCTGAACAGATAGTATCTCCATAGATTAATTGACCTCCAAACTGTGTATACCGTGTATGCACAATATATCACCAAGATTTATTATTGTCAACATGTTTTTAATAAAAATATGCAGAAATGGTCGATTTCCGTATTTGAAAAAAGGCGTGTATGAATATATAATAAAAACTTATAAAAGCTTGTTAATTAAACAGGTTTTAAAAACGATATTGGGGAGCGCAATTTGAAAAGAAATGTTACGTATCTATTGCTGGCAGTAATATTATTATCGGGATGTTTTCCGGCTGATAAAGGCAGCAGGGAGCCGGAACTGACGGAAACGGCAACTACTGCGGCGGCAGAGCCGACGCCTGTCCCGACGCCTGTGCCTACTACCACGCCCGAGCCGACGCCTGCCCCGACACCTTCGCCTACGCCAAAGCCAACCCCCGAGGAGAAAGGGAAAGAGGTGATCGCCGACGGATTCTATTATTATGAACTCAGCGACGAGATAAAAGAAAGGATAACGAGAATAAGCTACCCGGAAGACGATAAAGGCCATCAGGTCCAATACGACGACCTCCGGTATATAAGGCTGAAATATTACGATTTTGAGAAAAATGTGCATGACGACGGAGAACTTATCGTCAATTATCAAGTCGCTAAGGAAGTGACGGAAATTTTCTATGAGCTTTATAAAGAGGAATATCCTCTGGAGTCTGTCAGGCTTGTCGACGACTACAATCAGCCAGGCCACGATACGGCCTCGATGGAGGATAACAACACTTCCGCTTTCTGTTACCGCCAGGTTAACGGCTCATCGCATATGTCGCACCATAGCTTCGGCGGGGCGATAGACATTAACCCGCGGATGAATCCGTATATCAACGGAAAGAGCTTTTCTCCGAAAAACAGCAAAGATTACCTTGACCGCTCACAGCATTTAGAAGGCATGATAGACCATAAAGACCTCGCCTATAAGCTGTTTAAAGATCACGGCTGGGATTGGGGCGGAGACTGGTCGAAACCGGATTACCAGCATTTCGCCAAAGACCTTGGATATAACCGGCATAAACCGTGAGATTTATGCCGGCTTTTCATACCTGGTTAAATGCTCCTGTATTTCCTGAGCGCCCTGATTGTGCTGATAAACTTTGTTCTCGAATCAATCCTCCTAAAAGCTCTATAATGATTCTTCATATTTAATAGTACTATTCTTTTTCGTTTCTCTGTTCTTGCATCTTTGCTATATAATCTTCCCCCCACTGGTTCATCGAAAACAGTACCGGCATAAATGTCCTGCCGAAATCCGTTAAAGAGTATTCCACCTTGGGAGGCATCTGATAATATTCTTTACGGTTTATGAGACCATCTCGTTCCATTTCTTTAAGCTGCTGGGTCAGCATCTTGCGGGTGGCGTTCGGGAACAAACGCGTAAGTTCATTGAAGCGCAGCGTCTTTACCGACAATTCCCACATAAGGACAGCTTTCCATTTTCCGCCGAGAAGGAATATCGTAAGTTCAACGGGGCAGCGATATGTTTTTCCTCTGAATTCGATCATTTTAATTTCTCCGGTTGGCTCTATCTGCGCGGTTACCAATTGGGTACCAGGTTACTAATAAGTACGTTCTTGTTTTTAATGACACTGATATTATAACATAAATAATGTAAACATAAAATTTACTGTATCCGGAGGACTACCATGATAAAAGAGGTCACATATTATGAATCAACAAAGCAGGACAACACGCCCGAAACTTTTGCGCTCGTAAAGCAGAAGGCTGCCGAAGCCGGAATCAAAAAAATAGTTCTTGCTTCTACTACAGGACGCACCGCCTTAAAGGCTATGGACTATTTTAAAAACACTGGAATCACTATTATTGTTATCCCTCATCAATACGGTTTCGATGAGGAATGCCTTTTCCCCGCCGAAATCGTCCGGACTCTTCGTAACAACGGCCACGAAGTACATTTTGGGACGATGCTTTTTCACACGGATAAACTGTATGGTTTGAATACTCCTGCAGTCATCGCGAATTTTCTGCGATGTTTTTGCGAAGGCGTCAAGGTCTGCTTTGAGATAACGCTTATGGCGGCCGACGGCGGTTTTGTCAATATCGGCGAAACAGTGATTGCGGTAGCGGGGACCGGCTCAAATTCGGATACCGCGCTTTTAATGCAGGCGTCAACTACCAGACATTTAGGAAAGCTTCGTGTAAATGAAATACTATGCAAGCCGTATAATTCATTATAAGCGGGCAGCGCCATGCAATTTGATCACGGCTTTTCCGGCAAAAACTCCTGTGAAACGATCCGGGTATACCGCCTCAGTGTATATTCGCCGTCGTGCGCTGCGCCGCCGTAAGTTTCGGACATATTCTTTCCCTGCGTCACCCGGGTGACCCCTGCCTTCCATAAGGCTTCGGTCAGTTCAGCTGTCTCTTTCTCCGCACAGAGCAGCCCTGCCGTCTGCAGATGGCTTTTGTGAGGCCGGAGCGTACCGAGAAGTTTACCCCTCGGCAGCCTTTTGACCCAACAGTTTCCGTAAGGTATGGCTGTTTCAA
>CAZDZY010000043.1:0-8873 GCA_964510055.1 uncultured Christensenellaceae bacterium | reverse complement strand
TTTGTTTGCCCTGAAACACCCGGCAGGGGCGGCAGCTCTGCTGTAAACTTTCGGTATATACCATCAACCCTGTCTGCGCCTGTATCTCTATAGGTATTTCTTCGTGATGATCCCGGCGGCATTGTTCCAAAACAGGCAGGAATGTTTCGCAAAACCGGTAAACGTCCTCCATCGAATCGGTATCGATATATATACCCTGGCAGGAGTTGCATAAAAGTTGGTTGGTCTCCGTTATATTCTCCGCAAGCCCGTAAAGCATTTTCTCATTGACCCCTTCACGGGTCACGTATGCGAAACTAAGTTTATGCCCCCATTCTATTATCTTTGTCGCAGGGCCGGCCATACTGCGCACCGCCTCTATAGCCTCATCTCCTCCCCATACCACAGCGGCGTCTGAGAGCTTCATCAGTTTTCGTATTGCTTCGGTATCTTTTGAGGTATAATCGAAAAGATATACGTAATCTTTCAGCAGAGGTTCTATTTTAAACAGCTCTGCAAATATCACGGCCGACAGCCCATCGTCATTGCCGGGCAGTTTAACGATATTGATATTGCCGGTCAGTAAACCTTCGACAGCGCTGTAAAACGCCAGGCCGAACTGGTTTCCCGCCGCGATATGCAAGAGCGCGCCCAGCGGCATTATTTTTTCTTTTACCCGCATGCCGCACTCTTGCGGCACAAGCCTTTCCTTGGAATAACCCTCACCCAGTTCGGCTTTAAGCCGCTTTAGCAGGCTCTCTTTTTTAAGCTGCGCCTTTGCCTCCTGCAGATACGCCCTTGCTTTTTCACCGGGAACGCCCGCTTTTATCAGCAGATCGGCATGCTGATTTCCTATAGCCTCTGAAAGCTTATCGCAGGCATTCAATACAAGTTCCGCATTCAGTACGCTGTTTTTTAATGTGTTATGGATCTCTTTCTCAAGCGAATCAAGCGCGGCGTCCCTTTCCGCGGGAGAAAGCACTATATTGCCCTTTATCAGGTTCATATCTTTATTCCTTCCAATATGTTTCCCGCATGTGCCGCGCAGGTAGTAACGCCCTGCAATCCTACGCGCCCCAAAACTTCAAAATAAGGCGAAGCGTTCCCGCAGCCGCATTCCCGCCCCTCGCGCAATACCGCGATATCATCCGTCAGAATGCTCACAAGCGGCATGGAATCGAGAAACGGGGTTATAAGGTTCAGTATCCCGGGTTCGCCGTAACCAAGCGGTTCCATCGTTTTAACGCCGCGTATGATGACCCGGCTGTAAACGGGAACATGAAAATGATGATTCGCGCAGTCAAAATAGGGTATGTTATGTTCTACGACTCCGAAAAAATCCCTTATCTGTCCTTCTTTTATTCCCAGCCTTTCTTCAGCCAAACGGTAGAGTTCGCGTCGTTCCACTTTCTGCGGCGTAAACTGCTTCCACCCTCCTCCCAGTAAAACCATCGAGTTTTCCGGGAGCTTTAGGAAAATGTTCTCCTGCTCGAGTTTTTTGATCAAAAAATAAAAATACGCGGGAAATCCCAGTATCCTTACAGGAGATCTTCCGCGGCTGTAACGTGATATGGCGTCCATTACGCCCTCAAGGTTTAAAACGTAATCCGTTCCTGTGTCCTCTAGCGCATAGACCCTGTGCAAAGGCGGAGCAAGGAATGTCGCGCCGTAAGCTGTGCGCACGGCGCCCATTCTGTTGTGTTTACTTGGCCGGTAACCCAATATAAGATAATTTGCCGGGCGAAGTGAAAGCAGTTTATGATAAACAAGCATCTTTCGGAGCATATTAAATCCCAGGAATAACGCGCCCGTATCAAACCCTACCTCGACCGGCTTTCCGGACGTTCCGGAAGTGGTCGATTTAAAACGCAGTTTCTCCGCGGGGATCGACAGCATTTGATGCCGTTTTAAATAAAGCGTCGGAACGGGCGGCAAGCGGTACAGGTCTTCGTATGCGGCCAGCATATCAGGGTGAAAATGTCGGTTGTCAAGGATACTGCGGTATTCGCCGCAATTTTGGTAATGCCACTCTGCGTTTTCCCTTACTGCCTTTATGAACAGCTCGTTGGTTCCTTGTATATCGTATATATGTTTACAGTGAAACAGCTTTTTCCGCGCGCTCATACTTTAGCCTCGATCATAATAATCATAATTACGGCCGACATAATTATTTATCAAATACCGGGAGATATTTCGCGGATCGGCCAATATATTTTCCTCTTCACCTGTTTCATATTCTGCCGGAATCCTGTAGCAGCTCAATACGCTGTTCCAGAGGTCGACTGTGCTGAAATCGTCGCCAAAAGCTTTTTTAAAATCCTCCGCCGTATTGTCGTGAAGGCCGTGATCTCCCTGCAGTATGATCACGGCGTCGGGGTCTTCTTCAAGTATCATGTCGATAAGGTTTATCAGTACTTTTGCAGCATATCTATGCTGGGCAGGATAATTATTGAGATCCGCAAAATCTGCGGTTTCGATCAGGTTACCATATTCGTCATAAACAAAAGGCCTGTGGGCCAAAAAATCAAGTATCACCGTAAGCTTCGGGGATTCGTGACCTATTACCAGGTCTAAAGCGTTTGCCATATATTCATATCTGTCTGCCGCTTCGCCTTCAAGAAGGATATCTTTTATCTGCTCATCTGACAGGATAGGATCGATAACGCGGCTTTCGGAGTAATATTCGCCGTTTAAATATTTAGGCCCGGCCGCTATATCGTAAAGGTACCCGAGCGGCCTGCAAACA
Organism: uncultured Christensenellaceae bacterium; assembly: GCA_964510055.1. GTDB lineage: Bacteria > Bacillota > Clostridia > Christensenellales > SZUA-584 > DTFZ01. The sequence continues at coordinate 6,148 of CAZDZY010000043.1, read as the reverse complement.
TTATTAAGGAAAGTTTTGATTTCCACCGTATCGACCAGATTTACCGCAGCTTCATCCGACATATCCTCGATAACGGCAAGCGGAAAATTGACACGGACCGGCGCAGTTGGAAAGTAGATGATATCTCCGGTTTCAACCGGGTAATAATATTTGTCGGCCGTAGGATATAAAAACTGTTCAACAATGCCGATCGAAAAGGTATTATAACCTCCGGCTTTAAAGGCGTTGATCAATTCGTTTTTAAGCCTCGCGCGTTTCAAATGCTGTTGTACGGAACCTTCGAATATGGTATCCCGGGCAGTATCATGGTCTTTGAGCAGATCAGAAACATAGTTATCATAAAAATAGGGGCACATCAATGCGGGTATCGCCGCTGTTGTTGAGTGCCCTGATTCCAAAAGAGCGCCTTCATTTATATAAAATCCCCTGATCTCTAACGCTTGTTTGAATTCCTCCTGAGCGTCCCCAAAATATCTGTCCATTACAGAAAAATCAAGCATCCCGTCACAGTGTATCCAATAGATATCGGGTCTGTTTTTCGGCGTTTCAATATTATACGATGTTTTTATAAAATCATTGAGGTCATGTTCTTCCAGACCCGTTGTTTGCAGCGTGCCGAAAGCGTTAAATATGAAGAATACCGCTGTAAAAACACTTAAGAATAACGAAACAGCCCCGTTCCTGTCTTTTCCGCGCAGCTTTAAGCCAAACACGATAAGAAACGCATAAACAGATATCAAAAAAAACCATTGCGATGCTTCATACTTTTGATCAAAGATGTTTGGAAAGGCGTTAAGCAATAATGATACTGCAAATACCGCCGTCCACCCAAGAGAACAAAGGACAAACGAAGACAGCGGATACCGAAAGAATAAATACGACAGCCACCATATTATCGATGTAATGATAATAAGCGCGCCGCAAGCGATCAATAACATTGTCAGCGGAACATAAGCGGCGTTGCGGGTATAAAAAAACATCAGTACTGCCGCAGGATACAGTGCCGAAGCGATGAATAATTTCCACCTGTGTTTCGAACCGAAGCCTGTTTTCTTTTTTGCTTTCTCTGCTTCGGATCTTTCTATACTGTCATTACTTGCGTTCATATAAATATAGCACCCTGCTGCTGTCGTTTATCGTGTCTTTATGCATCAATTGAAATCGGGTGCCGAAAGAATTTTCAAAGCATTCCTGCGTATAATCATCGAATATATCCGCTCTCCCGAGCAGCAGTTTCTGTACCTGCGGGTCTTCTTTCGGAACAAATTCAATAATCAAATACCTGCACAGGGACGAGAGCCAATCGGAGAGTTTTAATAGGGGGACATTATCCGAAATAGCCAGGTGATGGATCACCGCCAGCATCATGATGCAATCAGGGCGCTGCCTTTCGCCGATGGACGTCCGTTCGCGGTTTGCAAACCCGATATCCGGGCTGGGATTCGTTAGGTCCAGATATAATGAGAGCAATCGTTGTTTTTTTTCGAAAGCTCTGTTGAAATTTATCTCTATAGCCGCCGGATCGGAATCGAACGCGACGACCTCAGAGCCGAGGCCGAGCGCCAGCCTGGAGTAGGTGCCGTCGTTAGCGCCGAAATCCCATACGTTCGAAGGATCTATCCGCTTAAGGTATTTTTCCACGAGTTCTCTTTTTGAAGCCGCCCCGGTATCTGAATAACTCGTTGTTGTTTCGTAATTGCTCCATCTGGTGTCGATATCCTTAAGCTTCAGATCCTCGATGAAGAGGATCATACTCTCGATCAAAGCTATCATATTCTTTTTAGGTATGCGGATTTTCCTTATACTATCAGTATTGCTGTTTTCCTTCGTATGACTCGCGATCGATCTGGAATGCCAATGGATATGCTGCCTTGTGAATAATCCGCCTTTGCCTTTTAATAACCTGCTTGCAAGATCCAGGGGTATCCCGTCAATGTATAAACTCATGAGCCGGCCGAGCCTCAGATCCACATAACGCATCAGCAATAACGGCGCTAAAAAATGACGGCAAAACTGGCCGTACGCCCCCCAGGGTTCGCCGTCATGATAGAAATCGAAAGACAGGGTATCTATAAGTACTGGCCTGCCTGACTGAAATTGAATATTATACGCGCTCGCATCCTTTAAGACCATGCCGAAATCAAGCGCTTTCCGGTGTATCCGCAATGAAAGCAGGGCGGCTTCCTTAAACGCTGAAAATGCCCACTCATACGGATATGATATGAAAGGTATTTGTTTTGGAGCTATAACAAGGATGCCGCGGCCGGTTATCGGATTTTTATCTGTTTCTTCATGCTCAATGAGCATCTTTTTGCCTGTAAGAGCGGCATACAGGCCGGAGTGCATCAGATGGATATATTGCTTTGCATAACAGCTGTTTATCTGGCGGTATATCGTGCCGCCTTCTTTAAAAACGATTCCCGACGGATCGCGGAATGAACTGGATTCCCGTGTATTGTCATTTTTGCTGCTCATCCTGCTCCTCCGGATCATCGTTGGTATTTTTCTTTTTTGAAAAAACTTTTTTTATACGTTTTTTCAGCGTTAACCATACAACGGCGCCGGCCGCCAGAGCGGCTAGAACGACTTGTGCTATCATGCTTCCGAGTCCGGGATCAAAATACATATTTCCACCTGCTAAAAATCATTACAATGTGAGAATGTTATTCTATTAAAATCGAATTTTTGCTAATATTATACCATCACGTCCACTGCAAAGCAAACAGGCATAATATTGTCCGCATTAAACGAAAATTAAAAAATTGCATGCTGTACGTTTGAAGTTTCGACAAACACTGAAAAAGACGTAACGATATCGCCGCTTAAACCAATGTTTATTCCGACTCCGTTTTTTCTGTATATATGCTCGTTTAACGTAAAGCCTTTTTGTTTCATTACCCCTTGTGCTGTGTCAAGAGAACACCCGACACGAAGGCCCATAAAGGTGTATTTAGGTGATTTAATTTCGTACCGGACTATATGAAATTCGTCAAGAACGTCAGGATAACCGCCTAGATCGAAAGACATGTCGTTACTTTCCAGTCTGTAGCCTCCGAAACCTTGGACTTTTACATATTCATCGATGTCTTGCAGTTCCGTTTCCGGCATAGTTAACGCGAAGGGCACATCACAATTCCGGTTTATTTCTTCTATGGCCCGCTTTTGAGCGGGCCAGCCCGGGAATGGCATAAAAAAGAACATAACAACGCATACTATAGCCGCCGTAAGCAAAACAATAAGAACGATCAATCGTTTTTTCATAAGCTTACCCCTTTCTTTACTTAAATTAGACGATCCCGGCGGCAAAATTGTTCTAAATCGGCCTGTGTTCCCTGATTTTTGACATCGCATACTTGTCTGCTGCTGTGTATGTGGTTATTTCCTCATCTTTTGCCAGCTTTATTATTTTTAACGTGGTATCATAGATCATATCGACCTGCGCGTTTACTTTATCCGCATCGTATGGTTCATTCACGACCTCAACGCTGCAATTAATGATACCGCCGGCGTTGACTATATAGTCCGGCAGATAAAGGATACTCAGCGCCTCTAATTCTTCACATACTCTTTCGTCAACAAGCACATTGTTCGCCGAGCCGGCAACCATGCCGCATTTTAGGCGTTTTACATTGTCCACATTCAGAACGGCTCCCATCGCGCAGGGCGCGAATATATCGCATTCCGTTGTAAGTATCTCATCCCTTCCCGTTGCTGCCGCACCGAATTGCTTTACTGCCATTTCTGTTTTGGCTTCGTTTAAGTCGTAAACCTTTAGTTTAGCGCCTTCCTCATACAGGTGCCTGCAAAGCGCATATCCGACACTCCCCAGGCCCTGCACCGCCACAGTCCTGCCGGCCAAAGAGTCGGAGCCGAACTTTACTTTAGCTCCCGCCTGCATTCCCCTGTATACACCGCGGGCGGTAAACGGAGACGGGTTCCCTGTCTTACCCGGAGTGCCGGCTACAAACGAGGTTACCTCGCTTATCATTTGAATATCTTCGGTAGTTGTATTGACATCCTCCGCCGTGTAATACCTGCCGCCTAAAGATTGTATCACCCTGCCGTAGGCGTGGAATAATTCCCTCGATTTAAGCTTTTTCGGATCTCCTATAATGACCGCTTTGCCGCCGCCGATCTTTAATCCCGCCGCCGCATTCTTAAAAGTCATGCCTCTTGAAAGGCGCAGCACATCGTATAACGCGTCGTCTTCGCTGGCATAATTGAAAAAGCGGGTCCCGCCGACAGCAGGCCCGAGGGTCGTATCATGCACCGCTATGATTGTGCGCAGGCCTGTTTCTTCATCGCGCGCAAAAACGATCTCTTCATGTCCATGCATATCCATCTGATCTAAGATTCTCATATTCCTGCTCCTTTTTACGTTTTAGTTGCAAACGGGATTTTGAATGGCAATATTCGCGTACTTTTATTTCCCTTATCTTTCTCCAGCCGCGAATTTTTAGATGTTCTATCGTGATGCTGTTTTCTTCGTTTCATTATACTATAATTGTATCGCTTTACAACTAAATACGTGAAATATATAATGCTGTTGTTCATTTAACTATAATTAAGTAATATGCGCATTTAAATTTAAAAAATAGTTTCGTGCCGCTGATCATGGCAGCAGATTAGTATATATAGAATAAAACAATCAAAGCATTGCTAAAGCCATAATGCTGTTAATGTAATGCTGTTTTATGCTGCTGCCTCAGGAACAATCGGCAGTACTGTTTTTTCTGCTAAAGTTATTCGGTACGCTTACCGTAATGAACCGTGTAACCTTATTTGTGGTATTGACTGCGTTATGGGGCTTATCTGATTTGATATGAAAAGCATCTCCGGGGTACAGCTCATACGTTTTCCCGTTATAATAATAGGTAAGGATACCTTCTAAAATGTAGACAAACTCTTCACCCTCGTGGGTATATACTTCAACGGGTTCCGAAACCTTTTGAGGAAATATTTCGATCAGCCTTGGAACGAGTTTCATATCTTTCAGATTATTTGAAAGGTTGTATTCAATGAAATTGCCGTTTTCCATAAACAAAATAGTACGTTCAAAACTTTTGCATAGCTCACTGTTGCTTATAGGCATATCGAAGAAGGATGTAAAATCGACCCCGAGTACTTCGGCAATCTTCTGCAATGAATCCAGTGCGACCGTTGTTTTCCCTCGCTCCAGCTGAGATAAGTAACCGATCGACAGATCCGTAAGTTCGCCGAGGCTTTTAAGGGTCATCTGCTTGTCTGAGCGCAGTTTTTTAATTTTCTCTCCAATTTCCGATTTCATAGCACACTTTTTTAAACGATAAGAATAGTAAAAGGATTATATTATATAAATGAAACAAATTCAAGCTGCGCAGGATCGTCTACTTGCATATATAACCATTCTTGATATAATTAAGCCAGAATTGCCTGATTAATCATTGCCGTGAGCTTGGAGGGAATATATGAATATCGAGTATTACCACGCGTCCAGGTATGGAAACGGAACAAAAGTCGCAGAGGAGTTTAAGAAGGTGATGTCTGCCAAGGGAGTAAACGTTAATTTACATCACATCAGGGATATAAAGCCGAAAGATATATCACCGGCCGATCTGTATCTGTTCAGCTCTCCGGGGCGTTTCGGCAGGCCTATAGGGGAAATGCAGCGTTTCCTGAAGAAAGTTCAGCTGCCTCCCGGAACGAAGTATGCCGTCATGGCCACTGAGTTCTCGCCTCAACAGGATAACAAGAAACAGATATCTGCTGAAGATGAGACTGACACATACCAACGCGTCATCCCTGTAATGGATGAGCTGCTGCAGAATAAGGGGCTTCTCAAGGTTGCAGAAAACAAGATTCTCGTAAGCGGCCTTAAAGGGCCGCTGGAAGAGAATTGGCAGAGAAAAGTGGAAGCGTTTGCATCAGCGATAGCAAAGCACTAAAGAAAACAAATAATACCCAAAAGGTGCCTTTTGTTTTCGCGGAGATAATGAGATTAGCAGTAAACCGCCGCCGACTTTCCGCGCCGCTTCCGAGCACTTCCTCAATCTTGCTTTCCGAGCCGTCCCGGGGCAAACGCGCCATCGGGTGCGTTTGCTGCCACCTCGCTTTAACTCCCCTTATCGGCCAAATAAAAAAACACCTTGGTGGGTGTAATAAGGGGCCC
>CAZDZY010000042.1:0-23568 GCA_964510055.1 uncultured Christensenellaceae bacterium | reverse complement strand
GACGAAAAATGGATGGCGCATATCGATGCGATGGACCAGCTCCGGCAGGGCATCGGCCTTAGGGCTCTGGGACAGAGAGACCCGATAGTCGAGTACCGCCGCGAAGGCTTTGACATGTTTGAAGAGATGATAAACGAGATAAAGAACGAGACGGTATCTATACTTTATCGGGTAAAAATCGCCTCGCAGCTGCAGAGGAGAGAGCCGCCTAAACCGGTGGAGATGCCAAAGAAGATGACAGATTCGTCAGGCAATAAGGTCGGAAGAAATTCACCCTGCCCGTGCGGCAGCGGCAAAAAATATAAAAACTGCTGCGGCAGGGATGAACAACAGGAGTAAAAAGTGTTCAACATAGAAGATGCAAAAATAAAATTTTCAGAGATAAAAAAACTCGCAGATGAGACAGAAACTGCCCTTGGGACAGACCGCCTTAAAGAAGAGCTTGGCGAACTTAAAAAGAAGATGGAATCTCCAGAGATATGGAATAACGCCGAAGAAGCCAAGAAGACCGGCAAGAAGATGCGTCCAATAGAGGATAAACTGAACCAGTTCGAAAAGCTTATGTCAAGGATAGCGGACGCGGAAGTTATGATTGAGCTGCTCGGCGAAGAATCCGATGACACTGCTGCTGCAGAACTCACGGAAGAGCTTTCGGCGCTTGGCAGGGATGCGAGCGAGCTTCGCTTAAAAGCGCTTCTGCGCGGCGAATACGACGCGAACAACGCCATACTTTCACTGCACGCCGGAGCGGGTGGAACGGAAGCGCAGGACTGGGTGGAGATGCTGTACAGGATGTATACCCACTGGTGTGAACGCAAGAAATATGACGTTAAAGTGTACGATCTCCTCGTCGGGGACGAGGCGGGGATAAAGAGCGTAACGTTTGGGGTGCAGGGACTCAACGCATACGGATACCTTAAAGCGGAAAAAGGTGTGCACAGGCTAGTCAGGATATCGCCTTTCGACTCGAACGCGCGCCGACATACGTCGTTTGCGTCTCTCGACGTGATGCCTGATATCGAAGACGACGACAATGATATAGAAATAAACCCCGAGGATATCAGAGTCGATACATACCGTTCTTCAGGAGCGGGCGGACAGCATGTCAACAAGACCGATTCGGCAATCAGGATAACACATTTTGAAACAGGCATCGTAGTACAATGCCAGAACGAACGCTCGCAGATACAGAACAGGGAAACGGCGATGCGCATGCTCCGCTCAAAGCTGCTCGAAAAGCGCGAAGAGGAAAAGATGCAGCAAATGGCGGATATAAAAGGGGAAATGAAAAAGATAGAATGGGGAAGCCAGATACGTTCTTATGTTTTTCATCCGTATAGCCTTGTAAAAGACCATCGCACGGGCGAGGAGACCGGAAATATAACTGCGGTGATGGTCGGGGAAATAGACGCGTTCATAAACGCATACTTAAAGGAGTCGTGATGTGTTCAGATCCGTTATTTTTTATTTCAGCGGCACGGGGAATACATGGTGGGCCGCGGACAGGATTAAAAAGCAGCTCGACGCAAACAATATAAACGCCGACACTGTTTCTATAGACAAAGTAGACTCTAAAAAGGCAAACTGGTGGATAAAGACCGCCGACCTTGTTTTTTTTGGCTGGCCCGTATACGGCTCGGACATGCCCGAGCCTATGAAAGCTTTCATAGATAACCTGCTGCCGGTGGAGAAGGGCAAGCATATCCATACATTCTGCACCCAGATGGCGTTTTCGGGCGACGGGGCGTGGTTTTATCATAAACACTTCGAGAATAAAGGGCTGATAATAGACAGCGCAAGACATTTTATAATGCCTTCGAATATAAGCGTATGGCGCAGGGGACTTGGAGCGCCGAGAGACAAAGACAAGATCTCAAAGATAATGGCAAGATGCGAAAAAAGGATTGAGAGTTATATAAGCAATCTCCTTATCGGCAAATACAGGGTAATGGGGAAACGCTCTTATCCGCTGGGCATGCTTCAGCGGGCGCCCTACAGACTGGTGTATAAAAGGTTTAGAAACGTTGTAGGAGTCAATAAAGACAGATGCACGAATTGCGGCATATGCGCCTCTTTATGTCCTTCCGAGAATATTGTGATTTCCGGGTTTCCCGATTTTAAAGGTAAATGCAGCCTATGCTTTCGGTGTTATTCCTTTTGCCCGGAAAGCGCGATAACCTATAAGGGCAGATCTTACGACAAAGAGGATAACGGCAGGCCTTATTTGGTACAGGATAAGAGATTCAAACCTTCGGTTATAAAATAGCCGTATCTATAAAGCATTCGTATATATTTAATATTTCTGTTTCGTATACATAACTTCACATGAGCATATATTTTATTGGAATGCTCTGAAAAATGAAAAAAGGACAAAGGAGTTATGTTATGTATCTGGATGAACAAAAGGAAATGCCAATAAACAAGACGCCCCATAAAGTAGTTATAGACTCACGGGAAAAAGTGATAATTACGGCTGTGGAAGACGTAGACAGCTTTAACGAGAATGAAGTAATATTGCTTACCAATCACGGCTTTATTACCATCACGGGAGAAGACCTGCATATAAGCAAACTCAACCTTGAAGAAGGGCAGCTGGTCATCTCCGGTACGATACAAAGCGTCGATTACGCCGACCATGAAGAGGAGAGAGCGAAGAAGGGCGTATTTTCAAGGGTCTTCAGGTAAGTTCTATATGGAAACTACAGTATCACAGCCCTTTGTTTTTCTTTTGATGCTTTACGGAGGAATGCTGGTGGGCGCCGCTTACGACATATATCGCTGCTTCCGCGCGCTGATGAAAAAAGGGAGATGGATAACGGCGCTGCTTGACACACTTTTCATTGTCACGCTCGGGGCCATAGTTATATATATAATGTACACGGCGAATATGGGAGAACTCAGGCTTTTTACCTTTATCGGTTTTACCGTAGGTTTTGCGCTGTACATGGCGGGGATATCCCCTCTGATAATTTTTGCCGTACGTAAATTTTCATTATGGAATAAAAACAGAAAAAGCAGATAATTTCTTTAAAATAAAGGATTTGATTTTTGTTGTGTCGAATATTATAAACCTGTTTATATATAATATAACCCATTTACAGAGATGTTTGAGCATCCGGGGTTTGTGAGGATTTATGAGGGTCTTAAAGAAAAGAAAGATTAAACTGAAGTTTAAGCTGATTTTGCTGGCCTGCTTTTTAGCGTATACGGGCATCGCGATATACACACAGCAGATGAATATTAGCTTCCTTCAGAATCAAAAAGAAGAATTGACTGCCGAATACGTACAGGCGCAGGCTGATTACGACCGCCTTGAACACCAGAGCAGCTATATGTATACGGATAAATATATTGAGAATACAGCCCGCGATAAGTTCGGGTTGACATATGAAGGCGAGATAATAATGGAGCCGGGAAAATAGAAATCGTTATAAAAAGCGCACAGGCGCTTTTTTTGTTTGCTTTAAAAAGGCTTTTTTATGCTATAATCGTAACGAAGCAAGGGGGAAATGAATGAATTTTGCAGTCGTTGATCTTGGCACAAACTCCGCAAGGCTGATGATAGCGCATATTTCAAAAGGAAAAGTTATCTCAGATTATAAAACGCTGCGCACTATACGCATAGGGGAAGGCTTATCTGAAGGGAAAGGCATAACAAAGGGAGCAATGCAGCGCACCAAAGATACGCTCCTTGAGTTTAAGATGATAAGCAGGGAATATAACGCGGGTGAGTTTTATTGTTTTGCGACGAGTGCAGTGAGGGAAGCAGCAAACAAAGCGATATTGACAGATTATGTTAAGGAGCAATGCGGCGTAGAGATCGAGATCATTTCCGGAGAAAAGGAAGCCATTTTGGGATTCGCGGGCTGCGTAAGCGGATATGGAGGAATGTTCGATATCGGAGGCGGCAGTACCGAGGTAATATACGGCAAATTAAACGATATCAAGTTTATGCGAAGCTTTAGCATAGGGACTGTCCGCATGCTTCAGATGTTCCCCGAAGGGGACAAAGCGCATAAGGAAGCTTTCAGAAAAGCGCATGAACTCGCGGGCAAAACGTTCAGCCCGATACCCTGTGCGGAAGATATGGTTTTTACAGGAATAGGAGGATCGGCGACAGCGCTCGCCGCCATTGACCTTGGGCTTTCCGAGTATTCATCCGAACTGGTGCAGGGGCATGTAATATCGCTGGGAAGAGCGCGGCAGCTCTGCGATATGCTCGAAAGCAAGACAAAAGAGCAAAGAAAACAGATAATAGGGCTTGAAGAAAACAGGGCGGATGTTATTGTATACGGGGCGATAATACTTCTTGAATTTATGAAAACGGTAAAAGCTGAAAAGATAGTTGTAAGCGACCGGGACAATCAGGAAGGATATATTGAAATGAAGCTGGGACTAATTTAAAAATGGAACAATATGCTTTAAATTTAGATTTTCATATGGTAGAATGTGTTGATTAAAAAGGTAATAAGCAACGCTGAGGAGACAGCATTGGAACTATTAACTCTTAAATATGACAACGGAAGGCTTATACTGCTTGACCAGACGAAGCTGCCGGAAAAAGCAGAATATATAACGGTCGACAATACAAAGCAGGTTTACGACGCGATAAAAAATATGATAGTGCGCGGCGCCCCCGCCATAGGGGTATGTGCAGCGTACGGAGTATGCATAGCTGCCCGCGAATGCGGGGGCGATAATGAAAAGCTGAAAGAGCTGGCTGAGTATATATGCTCGGCGAGACCGACCGCAACGAACCTTTCGTGGGCAGTCGGCAGGATGCTCGGCGTATTGGGCAAAGATGGAGATATAGTAGCAAATCTTGAAGAAGAAGCCGGGTCGATAATGAAAGAAGACGAAGCCATAAACAGAAAGATAGGCGAAAACCTTCTATCGCTGCTGCCCGAAAACGGGTGTATAATGACCCACTGCAACGCCGGATCGCTGGCGACTACCAAATACGGCACTGCCCTTTCTCCGGTTTATTTAGGGCTCGAGAGGGGAAGAAAGTTTAAAGTATACGCGTGCGAGACCCGGCCGAGGCTGCAGGGCTCAAAGATAACGGCTTTCGAGCTTAGCAACGCCGGAGTCGACGTTACCGTTATATGCGACAATAACGCTGCCAACGTACTGAAAAGCGGTGACGTAGACGCGGTAATAACCGGATGCGACAGAGTGGCGGCAAACGGCGACGCGGCCAATAAAGTAGGCACCTTCTCGCTTTCGATATTATGCAAACATTTCGGCATTCCTTTTTATATAGCCGCGCCTACTCCGACTATAGATTTCTCATCTGAAACGGGCGCCGATATAGAAATAGAGCAGCGGGATGAAAACGAGGTGGCTGAAGGTTTCGGCGTGCGGACGGTACCTAAAGGCGTAAATGTATTGAACCCTGCATTCGATGTGACGCCCGCCCATAATATAACGGCTTTTGTTACCGAAAAAGGGATATTCGCTCCGGAAAGGCTAAAAGAACTCGCTGATTAAACAACAATAAAGAGGAGAACGATTTGAAAAGACTTGGGATGGCGCTGGGGGGAGGAGGAGCAAGAGGCGTCGCGCATATTGCATATTTGAAGGCTGTTGAAGAAACAGGGGCAAAGCCCGATATCATATCGGGCACTTCCAGCGGGGCACTTGTTGGCGCCATGTACGCCGGCGGGATGAGGCCGGAAGATATCTATTCGGCCGTTAAAAGCTTGTTCGGCGAAAAAAAGACTTTTAAACGCATAAAGCTTATGTCCGGCATTTTAATTTCTTCGTTGGTAAGGAAGTATATCGCGGATATATTGCCTAAAGAACGCTTCGAAGACCTCTGTATACCCTTGAAGGTGGTTACTACGAATTTTAGCAGCCTTGAGGAAAGAGTGTTTGAAAAGGGCAACCTGCTTGACGCGCTGATGGGCAGCATCGCGTATCCGAGGGTGTTCGCGCCACAGCTTATAGAAGGTGAGTATTTTATAGACGGAGGGGCGGTTAATCCTGTTCCGTTTGATATAATAAGAAACGAATGCGACGTTTTGGCAGCAATAGACGTATCCATGGCAAAGCCTAAGCAATTAAAGCCAAACATAAGAAGTTCTGCACGGGCAACGTGGGCGGCTACGACGAACGCTCTAATATCGATAAGGATGAAGGATTCTCCTGTTGAGATATTTGAAAGACCTGATATAATAGATGTCTCGACAATGGATTTTCATAAGTATAAATACGTTTATGAACGGGCGCTGGAATATACGCCCGGTTTTAAAGAAAAACTTATAAAGCTAATGTAAGAAGGGGGAACATTATGGCCAAAACACTGGGAATAGCGTTCGGAGGAAGCGGAGCGGAGGGCATCGCCTGCCTCGCGTATGTTAAGGCGCTTGAAGAAGCAGGGATAAAGCCCGATATAGTATCGGGAACGGGGGTCGGCGGTGTAGTCGCCGCGATGCTTGCTTCCGGCATGACTTTTCAGGATATGATGGATTTTGTCGGGGAAATCGAGTTTCCCGGTATGAAGCGCGCCATCAATATGGCTAAGATAAAAGACGCAAAGATAGGGATATTGGACGACATGGGGCTGGAGGAATACTTTAAGATGGTAGTTCCTATTAAAGTATTCGACCGTTTATATTTCCCCCTGAAGATCGTCGCGGCCGATTATCAGACAGGCGAAGAAATAGTGATTTCGGATGGCGACGTGGGAAGGGCAGTAAGGGCCGGGATCTCTGTACCGGGCATATTCTCGCCATATCAGAAAGACGGAGTTACGTATATCGACGGCTCAAGCGTAAACCCGGTGCCTTTTGATACGATACGCGGCGACTGCGAAGTGCTTGTCAGCATCGAGCCGGATACAAAGGAGGCCGAGGGCGAGGCTGTAAGAGACACAAGCGTATTCCCGGCGGTCATGGCGTCGTACACAAACGCTAAAAGGGCACTGTCAAGGGAAAAGCAGAAGGCATGCAAGGTAGACATATATGAGCATGTAGTGCTTGAAGGGGTGACCACATTCGATTTCGCCCTTTACGAAGAAATAATTACTTCTGTCAGCGAGAACGCCCAGAAGTTTATCGAGGAACTGAAAGAAATACTATAAGACTGAATTATAATATTATATATGGCTATATGTTCTTACTAATAATTCGGGTTAAACCAAAAAATCCTATCATAAAAATGACAGGATTTTTTAGTTTATTTCATGCCAAGTTAACAAGGAAAAAATTAATCTAGCTGTTTGACAGATAGCATAATATAACATAAGTGACGGGATATAACTTTGACATCATACGATATATTTGATTCTACGGTGCCGATTCTATTTTCCAACATTATGCCCGAATTGTTTTCTTGACCGGGAAAGAGTAAGAACATATAATGTATTTATATTTTTCGTGGAGGTAAACAATGGATTCACGTGTTGCTTTTAATATTTTTGGGAAAGACATATATTGGTATGGGATCATAATAGCTTTCGGGCTTGCGGTAGGCGTTTTTTTCGGAGTGAGGGAAGCGAAAAGAAGAGGTTACAGGTCGGAAATGATACTGGACTTCCTGCTTATCGCTATTCCTCTTTGTATAATCGGCGCAAGAGCTTATTATGTAATACCCGAGTGGAAGCAGTATTCCGGCGATATATTGAAGATATTTGCGGTCTGGGAAGGCGGGCTCGCAATATACGGAGCGGTGATAGGAGGAGTAATAGCCGCTTTTATATTCAGCAAATGGCGTAAAGTGTCTATGGGTGAATTACTCGATATAGCAGCCCCGAGCCTTATAATAGGGCAGGCTATAGGCAGGTGGGGCAACTTTGTAAACCAGGAGGCTTTCGGAAGGGCTACAGACGTTACGTGGTTCCCGTATAGTGTATACATAGATCATCCTACGTTTATAAACGGCCAAGCATATGAGCCTGGATTTTATCTGGCAACATTCTTCTATGAATCCATGTGGAATCTGCTTGTGTTTGCCGCGCTGATGCTGCTGAGAAAAAAGATAAAAGTAAGGGGAGGCGTATTTGCGCTGTATGTCGTGTTATACGGATTCGGACGCTTCTTTACGGAATCTTTAAGAGTAGACAGCCTTATGGCGCAAGGCAACATCAGGATATCGCAGTGGCTGAGCGCAATATTATTTGTGTGCGGCATAGCTTACCTTATTATAATGTCAAAAAAGCAAAAGGCGATCCCGGCATACGACGGGATTTACAGCCTGTCGTGGACCAACGAGCAGGTGGAAGAGTATAAGAAGAACAGAAAGCCGATAAAAGCGAAAGAAGAGAAAAAGATAGAAGAAAAGCCGGAGGTCAAAGAAGAGAAAACTATTGTGAAGAAGAATACGGCCCAAAAGGCAGAAGAAAAACCAGCAGCTGAAGAAGAAAAAGCCGGGGTAAAAAAGGTACAAAATCAAAAGAAAAAAGATACCGGCGCTAAAAACGGAAAAGAAAGCTGATACCGTACACAGTTATATAATAAGATAAAATTAGACCTTTACATTAGCACCGTCCGACAGTTTTTACTGTTTGGCGGTGCTAATATTTTTAAAGGCGGATTTAACGAAACCCATATATAATATAAAAATAAATTGATCTCAGGAGGTTAACAGGGGTCCCGGGAACTAAATTGTCAGTCCAAAATGCATACCGGCAGTTTAGTGCCCGGGTTATATTTTAAGGAGGGCGGTCTTATGAACAACTTAAAAAAGAGCATTACGGGAAAATATAATGCTGCAGACGTCGACATGCTTTTGAAGAAAGTGAGAAATGATTACGAGGATTGTTTAAGGGAACAAAAGGACAGGATCATCAAGCTCAGGGATGAAAACAAGGAGATGACCTTATTGATCGAAAAGTACAAAAACAACGAAAAATATCTGCTGGGAGCCATCACCAAAGCGGAAGAGACCGCGCAATCGATAATAAGCGAAGCCGAAAACAAAGCGAAAGAAAGGCTTGAGCTGATGAAAAACGAAGAACTGCAGATGAAAGTCGCTATAGAGGGGTGTTCTCAAAGGCTCTATAAGCTTAAGCGCGCGAGCGAAGCCATATTCAGGGCGGTAGCGAAGATAATGGGCGATCAGGAAGAAGCGGAAAAGATACTCGTACAATATAGTTTAAGACCGGTAAAGCCATTCCCGGCAGCGCATATATCGGATTGAAATGAATATCCGCCAACAGCCTTGTCCGTCGTTTTTGCCCCAAATACAGGCAAAGCTTTTAAAGTATGCATATAGACCGAAAGCACGACTTTCGGTCTTGCTTTATAGCTTTAAACGGGCGCTATACAAATATCAGGCATATAGTGTATAATCCTATTAGTCCGGGAGGCCTTAAGTGAGCATAATATTCAACGTGATACAATATATAGAGACGTCGCTGCTTTTTTCAGCGCTTCTTTTCTCCGCATTGATGTTTATCCGTACAAGAGACCGCCTTGCGAGACGCACAGTCTTTGTATTGTTTCCGGTCAGCACTCTGCTTTTCATATCGTATATATTCGGCAGCAACTATTCGGAACTGAGCGGACCCAATATGGATTGGCTGTCCCCGCTGTTCGCTTTAATGGTCATTGCGCTCATAATGGCTTCAATTTTCGCTACGTGCAACTATGTAATAAAACTTTTCCCCACGTCAGACAGGAGAAAAAGAACAGGGTTATTCTGGGCAGCCATACTTGCTGTCTCGCTTCTTATAACTACTGCAGTATTGGTAATGTACATGTCACGATCAGACCTGACGCTTGCCATAACCAACGCGCTCTGGGCCTTTTACCCGCTATGCTCGATAGCTCTCTTTATAGAAGCCTTAGCGCTGCTTATCGCATATAAAAAGATAACGGACGCTCATGACCGCAAACTTGCAGGATATTTTCTTATGGCGTTTATACCCCAGATCGCCTTTTCAATATTGGATTTTATACTGCTGAGGAATATCGGATTCCAGCTCACGCATTTATCTTATACCGTCTTTTCCATATTTGTTTTCGTTGACCTGAGCGCTTATTTCTTCAGGTCTTACGGCATAGATCTCGATATATCCGATAATAAGCAGAGCCTGAAAGAAAAGTACTCACTTTCAGACAGAGAGATGGAAGTGACCGAGATGCTCGCAAAAGGCAAATCGAATCAGTCTATCGGTGAAAGCCTTCATATATCTATCAATACCGTTAAATCGCATATCAAGAATATTTACGGAAAACTTGGTATAAAGAACAGGCTGCAGCTTATGAATATACTGAGCGGATACAGAAACACTTTTTAATTAGAATTTTCCACAAATCACCCGAAAAGGTTATTAAAATCGCCCGGAATGATCACATAAATCATACCCGGGTGTAATTGCGCTTTGTCCTTTTCCGCAATATATTTGTAACAATTAAAGGTAAAGGATAATGCTATGCTTAAATTTTTCGACTCAATAGTCAGGCACAAGAAAATCATTATAATATCGTTTATTATCATTGCAGCGCTTAGCGCTTTTTTAATGCTTGGCGTAGGTAAAAACTATGATATGTCAAAATACCTTCCGGCCGATTCAGAATCGAAGAAAGGGATAGACATACTCAAATCGGAATTCGGCTATAACGGTTCTGCCGTCCTTTTACTTGAAGATAAGAACATACCTGAAGTGCTTGACATCAAGCGGCAGATAAAAGAAATAGACGGAATAAAACAAGTCGTGTGGCTTGACGACGCAGCGGATATAAAACAGCCTGTGGAGATGATAGAAGCAAGCATAAAAGATAATTACATTAACGGCAGCGACGCTCTGCTGAATATCGTTTTTGAAGAAAACGATTATTCAGCTTCAACGAGGGGAGCTATAGACGGCATAAGGAACCTTTTGGGCCAGAACGCCGCGATTTCAGGAAGCGCCGTCGACGCATACAATACCGCCGATTCGATAAACGGCAGCATCTTGATAGGGATACTGATAGCCTTGGCAATAGTATTGGTGATACTGCTGCTTACAACAAATTCGTTTATTGAAGTGCTGCTTTTTTTGATATCCATAAGCATCGCGATATTGATGAATATGGGCACGAACTTCATATTCGGAGAGATATCGTTCATGACGTTCGCGTGCGCGGCTATACTGCAGCTGGCCGTATCGATGGACTATTCCATATTTCTGCTGCACAGGTTCGAATATGAAAGGGCCTCGGAGAGCGACCCGGCGAAAGCCATGGCAAAAGCTGCAAAGGCATCGTTCTCCTCGATATTGGCAAGCGGCACCACGACAATAGTCGGTTTTGTAGCGCTTATATTCATGAGCTATACGATAGGCGCCGATATGGGATTAGTGCTGGCTAAAGGCATTATTTTCAGCCTTCTCACAGTGCTGGTGCTTTTGCCTGCATTGACTGTAGGATGCACAAAAGCGATAGATAAGACAAAGCATAAACGGTTACTGCCTAATATGAAAAAGGTACAACATTTGCTCGACGGCAAGGCAAAATACGCTGTGTTTGCGCTGCTTATAATTGTGTCAGCCATATGTTTTATGGCTCAAAACAAGAATACTTATCTGTACACGACAAGCAGCATCAGCAACGAGAAACAGAATATAAACAATGAAAAGATAAAAGAAGAATTCGGTGAAAGCAACCAGTTTATACTGCTTGTGCCGAAAGGAAACGCAGCTAATGAATACAGCATGGTCCAGGATATAAATGAGCTGCCTCAAGTTAAGAATGTGCAGGGGATCTATGCCTTTATAGATCCGGGCATTCCTGAAGAAATTGTACCGGACAGCGTAAAAGACGGTTTTTTGAGTGAAAATTACTCACGTTATATAATTGGCGTCAACGCGAGCGCCGAAGGGGACAAAGCGTTCACCGCAGTTTCGGGAATAAGAGATATAGCTTCAAAATGGTATGACGTATCGTATCTAACGGGAGGATCGCCGGTAATATATGATATACGGAACACGACGGCAGGGGATTTTTCGCTAGTCACGATACTGTCGATAATACTTGTAGGGATAATAATACTGTTAACATTCAGATCTGTAACATTGCCTGTAATACTCGTATACATTATCGAAACGTCAATATGGATTAATATGTCTTTCCCCTATTTTTCGGGAGACCCAATGATCTTCTTAGGATATATGGTAATAAGTTCGGTCCAGCTCGGCGCCACGATAGACTACGCAATACTAATGACGAATTACTATCTCGAAGGCAGAAAAACGCTTCCCAAAAAAGAAGCGAGCGAATATGCCGCGGAAAAGGCGGGAATGTCGATAGTCATGTCTGCGCTCGTACTGGCTTCGGCAGGATTTGTAGTAGCCGCGGTGTTTACGCAGCCGGCACTGTCGCAGCTAGGCATACTTATCGGCAGGGGGGCGCTGCTTTCAGGCGTGTTAGCGGTATTCGTACTGCCGCAGGTGCTGATATTGCTCGATAAATTAATACTGAAAACAACTTTTCTAAAAGGTTTAAGGAGGAAACAAAATGAAATTTAAAAAAACCGCGTTTCTTGTTATGACTATAATCTTTATATGCAGCGCATTTTCCGCACCGGCACTTGCCGCGTCGTCAAAAAGCGAGACGGTTTACGCAATGCTGAAGTATGACGGCAGCGTAGAAAACATATACGTCGTAAATCGGCTTATGGGAGAATATACAGATTACGGGCAATATACGGATATAAAAAACCTGTCTACTCAAAGCGTTCCTATGATATCAGGCGATAAGATATCGTTTTCTGACAGCGAAGTTGAAGGCGGGCTGTATTACCAGGGGACAATGCTGGGAGAACTTCCATTTATATTCGGGTTTAAGTATTACCTCGACGGCAAGGAAGTACAGGCGCAGCAGCTCGCCGGCGCTGCCGGACATCTTAAGATAAAATTAAGCGGGGAGACGAACGATAAATGCGAAGAGCGGGTAAGGGAAGGCTACATGGCACAGATAACTCTTGCCCTCGACTTAAAGCTGGCCGGCAATATAGTGTCCGAAGGAGCGACAACCGTGACCGCGGGCAACACCCTCAATATTAATTACACGATATTATCCGGTAAGAGCGGGCAATATACGCTTGAAGCGGATATACGTGATTTCGAGATGAGCGGTATAAATATAACGCTGCTTAAAGGAAATATGGCCGGATTTGAAGACACGATAAACGAAACAAAAGACGGTTTTAGCGATATGCTTACTGGGGCGAACGATATGGTCGACGGCACTTCGGAGTTAAAGAAAGGCGTTTCAACGCTCTCTGACGCCATAGGAAGCCTGAGCGGCGGCATGTCGAGGATATCATCAGGCGGAGACGAATATCTTAATGGAATGAACAGCTTTAGAGGAGGGCTTGAGGGCTATACCGGCGGCGTAAGCGGTGCAGAAACAGGTTCGGCTGATATAAGAGCCGGCCTTGACGCGTTGTCTGCTAATTCCGCGGAAATTGCGGGAGGTATTTCAGGCATAAGCGACGGATTCAACTCTTTGTCGTCATCCGGTAACGATTTAAGATCTCTCGCGCAGTCGCTTGCTTCAAGCTCAGACCCTTCCGTGCAGGCATTGGCGCAGGGAACGATTCAGACCCTGAATAACCTTAATGCGTTATCGGGCAGCCTCGATTCGGCAAGCAGCGGGCTCGATAGCTTCGCGGCAGGGGTGCAGCAGGCTGCTTCAGGGTATCACGATTTTGACGAAGGAATAAAAGCGCTGTCCGCAAACGGCGGGCAGATCTTGGACGGATTTGACGGATTGGCCGGCGGATTCGGATCATACCTCTCGGGAATCAAGGGCATATCGAAAGGCGCTAAAAAGCTGTATTCTTCCGTTAAAAAGCTTCCCGGCAGTATTCAGGAGCTCATAGACGGGCAGATAGAGTTCAGAGACGGCATAGAGGACGCAAAGGCCGATATCTCCAGTGAAACGCAAAGCTTCACCGCCGGCGGTTCGCCCGCCGTATCTTTTGCTTCACCGGATAAGAATCATCCTTTGAGCGTCCAATATATAATGAAAACGCCAGGTATAAAAATAACGAAACAGGAAGAACCGCAGCAAGGCGAAGATAAGCAGGAGGACTTTTTTACAAGGCTTGCAAACCTTTTCAAATAGGCGCCCAGATAAGGCATAACTGTGCTCCTTACTCCGCATAATAAAAAAAGCTGGAATAAGGAGCATTTATTATGGAATATGTGATCGCGCTGCAGGTAATAGTAAGCCTCATCATGGGCGTATACTTTTTAAGCATGCTAAGAGGAAAAAGGAATACAAAAGTAAGCATCGATTTGGAGTCGAAACGCCAGATGGAAAGGCTCAATAAACTGCGCAGCGTATCGCTTAACGTGCCGCTGTCGGAGATGACGCGCCCGATGGAGTTCAACGAGATAATTGGGCAAAAAGAAGGTATAATGGCGCTCTGTGCCGCGCTTTGCGGCGAGAATCCGCAGCATGTGCTGATCTACGGCCCTCCGGGCGTCGGCAAGACGTGCGCCGCCCGCCTTGTGATGGACAAGGCGAAGAAAAACAGGATATCGCCTTTTAAGCGGGACGCGAAATTTATTGAGATGGACGCGACATGCATCCGGTATGACGAGCGTAATATTGCAGACCCGCTTATCGGCTGCGTACACGACCCTATATATCAGGGAGCAGGGGCGTTTGGTATCGCCGGCATACCGCAGCCTAAGGAAGGCGCGGTGACGAAAGCCCACGGCGGTATACTGTTTCTAGACGAGATAGGCGAGCTTCACCCATTCCACATTAATAAGCTTTTAAAGGTACTTGAGGACAGGTGCGTATTCTTCGACAGCGCTTATTATAACATCGACGACAAGAGGACTCCGAAATATATCCACGATATATTCACGCGCGGGCTTCCGGCCGATTTCCGCCTTGTCGGCGCCACTACAAAATCTCCGAAAGAAATATCGCCCGCTATCCGCTCAAGATGCATGGAGATATTTTTCAGGCAGCTGTTTCCTGAAGAGATAGTTAAGATATCAATAAACGCAGCGCATAAAGCGGGATATACCATAGATGAAACAGCTGCGGAACTTATAGGCGAATACGCCGAGAACGGAAGGGACGCGGTCAATGTGATACAGATGGCCGCGGGGATCGCAAGGGAACAGGGGATCGAAAATATAAGAAAAGACCATATCGAGTGGGTCGTCGAAACGGGGAAATATATAAAGCGCCCGGCGCTTAAACTGGGGAGCACTAATATCGGATGCGTGAACGGGCTCGCTGTATACGGCTCGAATATCGGGATGATAATCGAGATAGAGACCGTGGCAGTTAAATCGATGTTCGGCTCTCTTACGGTTACGGGGCTAATCGATGAGGAAGAAGTCGGTTTCGAAAGCAGGAAATACAGACGTAAGAGCTCGTCAAAAAGCTCGGTGGAGAACGTGCTGACGGCGCTTAAAAAGAGTTTCGGGATAAACACTAACGAATACTATATACATATCAACCTGCCCGGGAGCGCGCCGATAGACGGGCCATCGGCCGGTGCGGCTATTGCGGTGTCCGTATATTCGGCAATTACCGGAAAGGTGGTGTCTCCTGGCCTTGCCATGACAGGAGAGATATCTATAAACGGGAGCATAAGAGCCGTAGGCGGCATCAAGGCCAAGATAATCGCAGCCAAGCGCGCCGGAGCCACTATGGTCATTGTACCGATGGAAAATCTCGAAGAAGCAAAAACTATAGATGGAGTACGGATCGTTGGTGTGGATGATATACATGAAGTTATACAATATGCCTTCAGCAATCAATGGGAAGAAAGTAGTGTTACAGGAGTACTGAGCGCGCAGGGGAGAGAGGGCTAAATTATTTTAACAAGCTTAAAATCGGTGGCATCGCAGGAAACAAGAGTATATTTTACCCCTCGTACAGTCCCTGAAAGCGCTCCGCTAATGCTTGCTGCATGCAGATGCCCGTAAACGACATGCTGCGCTCCGTAAGACTCAAACAGGTCGGTATATAAAGTTTTCGACCCCTGCCTGTCTGAAGGAGGGAAATGGATCATCCCTATAAGCTTTGCTTCCGGTGAGGATTGTCTGGCATGCTTTAACGAAGCTTCCAGCCTTCCCGCCTCGCGTATATATAGCTTCTCGTCATCTTCCTTTTTATATTGATTATTTACAGGGCATGTCCAGCCGCGAGATCCGGCTATAACATATTCTCCAAAGCTAAAGCTGTTATTTTGCAGCGCAAAAGAACGGTTGCTCAGCAGCGAATTGACTTGAGAAAGTGAGCTCCACCAGTAATCATGGTTGCCCTTCATAATAAGCTTTGTGCCCGGAAGGGAGCATATATCATTAAGGTCAACAGCGGCCTCGGAGAGCTTCATAGCCCAGGAAATGTCTCCCGGGATCAGAACAAGGTCGTCTTCGGCAACGGCGCTTTGCCAGTGCTCTTTGATTTTCGGCCAGTGCTCTGTCCAATGGCATCCGAATATATCCATAGGTTTTGGCAAAACGCCGGAAAGATGCAGATCCCCTACAGCAAATATATTCATTGTAATACCTTTTCTATTTCGTCAAGCAACTCCTGCTGGCCAAGTTTTAGGAGTGCTGATACAGCGACGGCGGGAAACTCTATTCCGTTCATTTTTTGCCTGATCTCTTTTAATCTTTGGTTACGCCTGGTCTTCGCTATTTTATCAGATTTTGTTGCCGCGATGATAACGTGAAAGCCGAAATGCGACGCCCATTCAAACATCTTCATATCAGCACTTGTGGGTTCATGCCTTATGTCGAGTAAAACAAGCAGGGCTTTTAAATTTCGACTTGCCTTAAAGTAGCCTTCTATCATCTCCTGCCAAGAGTTTTGTTCTGATTTCGCGGCCTTTGAGAATCCGTACCCCGGCAGGTCGACAAGCAGGAACTGTTCATTGACAACAAAAAAATTAACAAGCCTAGTTTTCCCGGGGCTTGTGCTTACCCTTGCCATCTTTTGATTATTCGTAAGCAGATTGACAAGCGAAGATTTTCCGACGTTCGATCTGCCGCATAACGCTATTTCAGGCAGGTTTGATTCGGGATAATCAGAAACAAACTTCATGCTTTTCAGAAAACGCGCATTCTTTACCTGCATGCATCACCTTAAATACTTCTAATGGCTGTCGCCAGCACCTCTTTAAGCTCTGAAACGAGTACAAAATCGAGCCTGCGTTTTACCGAGGGGGGAATAGAGCTCAAATCTTTTTTATTGCCGGCGGGTATTATTATTGACGTTATTCCGGCTTTAAGAGCGGCAAGGGCTTTTTCTTTTAACCCGCCTATAGGCAGCACCCTGCCTGTGAGTGTTATCTCGCCTGTCATGGCTATATCGCTTCTTACCGGTTTACCTGAAAGCACCGATACAAGGGCTGTGGCTATCGTTATGCCCGCCGAAGGGCCGTCCTTCGGTATAGCGCCTTCGGGAAGATGTATATGTATATCGGTATCATCGATGAAATCGTCTTTGATATCAAATCCGGCGCTGTTGGCGCGCACATAGCTGAGCGCCGCTTTTGCAGATTCCCGCATGACCTCGCCAAGCTTGCCGGTAAGCTCAAGTTTTCCGTTTCCGTGCATTTTTATAGCCTCGACGACGAGCGTCTGGCCTCCCGCAGCCGTCCATGCCAACCCTGTAACAACACCGACCCTGTCTTTGTTTTCCGATTCCGCTTTTGTATACATAGGCGGCCCGAGATACTTTACCAGCGTATTTTTCGTTACTGAAATACTTTGCTTATGGTTAGAAGCAAGGCCAACGACGCATTTTCGAAATATCGTCGCTATTTTTCTTTCAAGCTCGCGAACGCCCGCCTCGCGCGTATAGTTCCTAATTATTTCAGTCAGAGCGGCATCCCTTATACCTGCTTCGGAAGGCAAAAGCCCGTGAGCTTCCCGCTGCTTCGGAATAAGGTGCTCTTTGGCTATTCCGGTTTTCTCAAATTCCGTATAGCTTGACAGCTCTATTATCTCCATCCTGTCCAGCAGTGGAGCGGGAATAGTGTCATAGGTGTTTGCCGTCGTAAGAAACATAACATGTTCAAGATTAAACGGCAGGTCGAGATAATGGTCCCGGAAAGAATTGTTTATTTCCGGGTCGAGCACTTCGAGCATTGCGGAAGCGGGATCGCCTCTGAAATCATTTGCCATTTTATCTATTTCATCAAACAGAAAAACAGGATTCATACTGCCTGCCTGTTTCATGGAAGAAATGATGCGGCCGGGTATCGCGCCTATATATGTCCTGCGGTGTCCCCTTATCTCAGCTTCGTCCCTTACTCCGCCGAGAGACGTTCTGACAAATTTTCGGCCGAGCGCCCGCGCGATAGAGCGCGCGACAGACGTTTTACCTGTTCCCGGAGGCCCTAAAAAGCACAGTATCGGGCCGCGAAGGTCATGCTTCTTCCCAAGCACGGCAAGATATTCTATAACCCTGTCTTTTACTTTTTCGAGGCCGAAATGGTCTTCGTCAAGTATTTTTCTGGCATGTTCTATATCAAGGTTGTCTTCCGTCATCACGTTCCACGGCAGGTCCAGTATCCATTCGATATATGTCCTTATAACGCCAAGCTCGGGCGAGCCTGCGGAAAGGCGTTCCATGCGCGATATCTCAACTTCCACCTTTTCACGTATATCATCGGCAAGGTTTACTTTTGAGAGCTTTTCCCTGAGCTCTTCGGCGTCGGACTGAACGCTTCCCGCCTCTCCAAGCTCTTTTTGAATGGCGCGCATCTGCTCACGCAGCACGTATTCTTTCTGGGACTTATCTATCTGCTGCCTGATTTTGTTCCGGATATCGTTTTCGATAGTCACGACTTCGAGTTCGTTTGTCAGTACGCTGACGAGTATCTCGAGCCGCTCAGCAATATTCACACTTTCAAGAACGCGTTGCTTATCTTCAATATTAACAAGTACGCTGGAAGCGATTATATCAGCCATTTGGCTTATGTCGTCTACACTGTTTATGGATGACAGAGTTTCAGCCGTAACTCTTGAACTAAGCGTGGTGAGCTGTTCAAACAGGTTTATAGCCATCCGTTTTAAAGCCTGCTCTTTATGCTCGTCATCCGGGTCCTGTTCCAATACAAGCTCTTCGGTTTCCACTTCGAGATACGGAGCCGTCTGGGTATATCGTATCACCTTTGCCCGGTATACCCCTTTTACGAGCACACGTATTATATCTCCCGGGAGTTTCAATATTTGTTTTATTTTTGAGACGGTTCCAATATCATAAATATCTTCAGGCTCAGGCACAGAGATCTCTTTGTCTTTTTGAGCGGCAAGGAAAATAGTCTGATCGGTCTCCATTGCTTTTTCCAGAGCAGCAACGGACTTGTCCCTTCCCACTTCAAAATGAAGAGCCATATACGGAAAGACTATTACATCTCTTAACGCGACCATGGGCATCTTATCGCTCATCTTCTGCCTCCATATCGATTCGCTGTATTATACATTAAAAAAAAAACGTCCGCAACTTATTGTAAACTGTTATAAACAATCGTATCCTTAAGATAGTTTATTCTTATTTTATCTCAATAAACTTTTTTAAGAAATTATTCTTCTTTTTTATTAAATATATGTTATAATATTATTCACAAAAAAATAAGGAGTAATTATGAAGAGAAAAGTATTTTTGTTTGTTGCATTGATCATGGTTGTCGCTATTTTTGCGGCGTGCGGACCTGCCAACAGCGTAAACGGGCTTTGGTATGACAAAGCCGGATTAACCGGAACCATGGAATTCAAGTCGGGCGGAGTCGTAACCATGACAATGATGGGCATGCCGTTTGACGGGAAATATACATTCGATGCCGCAAAGAGCACAGGAACAATTACCTTATCGCTTGGAGATCAGGAACAGACAACTGATTTTACCCTTAAAGATGGACTGATTGATGTTGATGGCCAGACCTATACAAGGGAAAAAGTCGAACAGAAAGACCTTAGCGATGCGTTAAGCGGGCTTGAAGGTGCTCTCGGTAACTGAAAAAGTTCAGTCTAAAAGAAACCTTCGGGGATTTAATTCCTGAAGGTTTTTTCTTATTTGTGAAATAAAATAATATATTACATTTATAGCGTATATATGGTATACTGATTATAATAAAAAATATTATATAAAGCAGGCGGAGAATTGATATAGGCGGATCGATCTTTACCGGAGAGGAAGCAGACAGCAGGAACTTGGAGATCTGCTTAACGGCTATTGAGGATCTCCCGGCATCTCAGGATATTAGTATATAAAGCAAAGATTATATGCTTATGTGCTTTTGAGAATAAGTTACCGTTTTTCATTGCTTTTTTGCTGATGATATGGCAAGTTATCAGCAGTTATGTTATAATATAAAAGCTTAATGTATTATATCAAAAAACACTAACTGGAGAATAAAAAATGAGAAGAGTAAAAATAATTACAGACAGCACAGCGGATCTGCCAAAAAATATGATCAAGGAATACGATATCGACGTAGTTCCGCTGTGTATAATACTTGGTGAAAAAAGCTTTATTGATGATGACAGTTTTAAGGCTAAAGACCTTTTTCTCTATGCCGATAAGTATAAAGTAATGCCGAAAACATCAGCCGCAACAGAATCACAGTTTTCAAAAACATTTAAGAGATGGCTGGATGAGGACTATGACATATTTTTCATAGGTATAAGCAGCAAGCTTTCCGCAACAGTACCGAATGCGATGATAGTCGCAGAACAGATCGACAGGGAAAGGATAGCGGTTTTTGATTCATTAAGCCTGTCAACGGGCGTCGGCCTTCAGGCGCTTGAAGCTTCCGACCTTGCGCGGAGCGGCGGCAGCCTTAAAGAAATAATGGAGAAAGCCCAGAGCGTACGCGGCAGGATACAGACAAGCTTTGTAGTCGATACGTTAAAATATCTGGATATGGGCGGCAGATGTTCAAAACTATCCACGATTGCGGGCAACGTTAAGCCTAAACTTGAACTTCCTGCCGGAGAGATCACCCCCTCCATAGAGTTCAAGGGAGGCGGATACATCAAAAAATATTACAGCCATTTAATGGAAGAGGCCGACAGGATCGATCCAAAGAGGATATTCGTAACGCATTGCCTTTCTGATAAAGCAAATGAAATCAAAGGGCTGTTGGGATCGGAGCACGGATTTAAAAATGTTTACGTTACAGAAGCGTCATCGGTTATTTCGGTACATTGCGGGCCCGGAACTATTGGCATAATATACCTATATAGATGATGAAAAATAAGTATAAATAAGAAATATTTAATAATATAAAGCAATTACCGGTAAGAATCAGAACCCATACGAAGGGTTCTTTTTATATACAGGACATAATAAGCACGCCTGTGATCAAAGAAAAGAAGGTTTATTCGGGAATGATAATTTTTATTGTTTATTATATGATAATTATATATAATTGATTTAAAGAAGACTGGAGGTAATAAAATGGAACCCGGAAGCAAAGAGGTGGCAAAAGCGGCTATCCGTCTCGCGATCTCATCTTCAAGGGAAGATGAGAAGGCGCTAAAAGAAAAGTATGCCTCAAAGGGTATCCAGTCTGCGGCTGTTGATTTCGGCGGAGAATTCATCGCTTCAGTCATGCGTATCGTTGAATGCTGCGTTGTGGCGGCCAAGCGCGAAAAAATAATTTCTGATACTCATCATGAAGAAGGGGCAGTGGCCGGAGCGGTTCGTGAAGCGATATCACAGATAACTTCAAAAGCTATCGGCCTGAATGTCGGAGGGAAAATAGGTATAGCAAGATTTGACGAGCATATAGCAGTATGCCTGTATTTTGGGATAGGCCTTCTGCATCTGAATGAAGTAGCTATAGGGTTGGGGCACAGGGCGATATGAGCAGGATCACTATTGCGATAGACGGACCTTCGGGCGCAGGAAAGAGCACATTAGCAAAACTTATTGCGAAAAACCTGGGTATATATTATCTGGATACGGGCGCAATGTACAGGGCGGCCGCTTATAAGGCGTTGAAAGAAGGTATAGATATTAACGACCAGAAGCAGGTCTCGGATTTTGCGGAAAAATTGGATCTGCATGTTAAGTATGAAAACGGTGAACAGGCTGTTTTTGTTGACGGAGAAAATGTGATGCCGTTTATACGCACACCGGAAATATCAAAAGCCTCTTCCGACATATCGGCGCATCCGAGCGTAAGGATCAAACTTGCCGGTATGCAGCGAAAGGCGGCGGAAGAGTATGACGTAGTGATGGACGGCAGGGATATAGGTACATATGTGCTGCCGGACGCAAGATATAAATTCTTTATAACCGCAGATATAGGGGAAAGAGCGAAACGCAGACTCCTGGAACTCAATAAAAAAGGCATAGAAACAGAATATTCCGATGTATACAGAGATATGGAGAGAAGAGACGCCAACGATTCAAACAGGAGTTTTGCGCCTTTGATTAAGGCCAAAGACGCTGAACTGGTAGATACTACCCATATGAGCGAAAATGATGTGCTGAACGCGGTCCTGTCCCGGATCAGACTGGAGAAATGATATGCTTTATAAGATACTGCGATATATAGGGATACCCATTATATATTTACTGTTCTTTCCAAAGATAATAGGCAGGAAAAACACTAAGATAAAAGGCAAAGCTATAATAATTTCAAACCACATCAGTATGTGGGATCCCCTTTTTATTTCTGTTATATTCAGCAGGCAGGTCTATTGGATGGGTAAGATAGAACTGTTTAAAAATGTTTTTGCAAGGTTCTTCTTTCATATCGTGAAAGCGTTCCCGGTAAGGCGCGGAGAAGGAGATCTCCCGGCTATCAGGCATGCTTTTAAGCTGCTGCGCGACGGCAAGCTTTTTGGCATATTCCCGGAAGGCACAAGGATCAAAACAGGCGAATTAGCGCGATTCGAGCCGGGGACCTCCATGATAGCCCTGAAAAACGACGCTCCGATAATTCCGCTCTATATCAAGGGGAAATATAAAAAATTCAGGAGAATGAAGATGATAATAGGAGAACCTATCAGGCTGGCCGATTATGTGGGTTCAAAAACGGATATCGCGACAGTCGAAGCGGCGTCCAGATTCCTTGAAAACAAGATCAAAGATCTAAGAAATACGACATTTTAGGTGTGGATTTGATAATAATCGCAAAAAGCGCCGGTTTTTGTTTTGGGGTGAAAAAGGCCGTCGACGCTGTAGAAAAAAATCTTGATAAAAAAATAGTAACGCTTGGGCATTTGATACATAACGACAGTGTTGTGCGTTCTTTCGAAGAGCGCGGGGTAAGATGCATTAAGAATATAAGCGAAGCCCAAAAAGGCGAAACGGTTATAATAAGATCTCACGGCGTTTCTCCAGATGTATATGAAGAACTTGACCGAAGAAAAATAGCATATATCGACGCTACATGCCCGCTTGTAAAGACGATACATGAAAAGGTCAGAGAAGCAGAAACTCAAGGCCTTCCGGTAATAATTATAGGAGAAGCAGGCCATCCGGAAGTTGAAGGGACGGTAGGATGGGCGGGCGGCAATTCATATATAGTATATACGGAAGAGGAAATCCAAAAGCTGCCAAAGACTAGACAAGCCGTAGTGGTCGCCCAAACTACTATCACAGAAGAGAAATGGGATTGCATCCTTTCCGCTCTTGGAAG
>CAZDZY010000041.1:0-23891 GCA_964510055.1 uncultured Christensenellaceae bacterium | reverse complement strand
GCTGCTTTGCAGTCTCTTTATTTAACTGTTGCACTTGTTATTGTAATCTACCGTGGCAGACACTAGATTGGGGTAATCCAGTCCGGATTATATGCCAAATAACACACCCCAATTTAGTGTCTGACGGATGAGGTGTCATTTACCCACTATCAAATATAAACTATATATCAGAACATACACATATAAATCGCTTATTCAGACCAAATCCACGAAGATAATTATTCCGCTCCTTGTCTGTTAAAATATGTTTACCGCATCAGTCTTACTGTGCCTTGCAATACACCTCATCAGTCTCGCTTCACTCGCCAGCTACCTCTGTTCACAATAGTCGTCTGCCTGCGCTGTCGCTTGGCATACTCCTTTGTTCACAGAGCCTCCGACTCGCTTCATCTGCCACCGGCAGCGCTCGTCTCCGGCTCCCCTCAAGGTGAAGCCTTTTACAACACAAAAACTATAATTCTAATAGATAAAATATAAATTGACTAATCCATATATTTTAGGACAGCCCCTTTCAGGTGGTTTAGCATACCAGCTTGCCGGATTTCAGCCGGCAGTTATCGGGTTGCCGCCGGGAGTATTACGGTGTGTAATAAAACCCTTGCTCTTTTCGCAAAATAATATCGGCTTATCGAAAACTATGCCTTAAAGGAGTGCAAAGGTGGATTCGCTCGATAAATGGATGAATGAAATAGACTGCATAGACGAAAGGATTCTGGGCCTTTTTGAAAAGCGTATGGATATAGTCAGGGATTCGGCCGAATATAAAAAGAGGCACGGGTTTAAAAAAGATAATAAAGCTCACGGCGGCGATATTAAAAACAAGGTAAAAGACAGGGCTGCTCCGGAAATATCGGAGTACGCGGAAGAACTGGTCAAATGCCTGCTCAATATTTCAAGCAAGTACGAACAGCGTATCATGAAACAATAATAACCGGAAGGGAGCCCTTTTAATAGCGTACGATTTTAGGGATTCCTTCCTTTCAATTCTGAAGCTTTGTGGCTTTTTTTAAAAAATTGATGTATAATATTCGAAAAACAGGACTGTCTTCTTTTTTATATTGGGGGTAGCTATGAACATTACATTCTTTGGTGCGGCAAAATGTGTTACGGGCTCGTGCACGCTTATAGAGGCGAACGGAAAAAAGATACTCGTGGACTGCGGGGTGAGGCAGGGGAAAGACGCGAAAAACGCCCCGGCGGATGAGTTCGCTTTTAACGCGGCGGAGATAGACGCGGTGCTGCTGACGCACGCGCATATCGACCATTCCGGGATGATACCGCTGCTCGTCAAAAAGGGATTCTCCGGCAGGATATACTGCACGGGCGCTACCGCGAGGCTGTGTTCCATAATGTTCCCTGACGCCGGCCATATACAGGAGATGGAGGCGGAATGGGAAAACAGGAAACGCCGCAGGGCGGGAAAACCTGAAATAAAGCCGCTTTATACCGTTGAAGACGCGAAAAAGGCTGTAAGGAACTTAAAACCGGTGGATTACGTCATAAAAGAGACGGTATTGCAGGGTACAACAGCGCGGTTTATTGACGCCGGGCACCTTTTGGGCTCAGCTTCGGTAGAGTTGTTTGTAGAAGAGGGCGGGAAAAATAAAAAGCTCGTGTTTTCCGGGGATATAGGCAACAAGAACATTCCGATAATAAACGACCCCGTATACATAGACGAGGCGGACATCGTGTTTATGGAAAGTACGTACGGCGACCGCCTGCATATGGAGCCTAATACGAAAGAGGAACTTATCAGCGTATTGAAGAAAGCCATTATAAAAGGCGGAAATATAGTTGTCCCCTCTTTCGCGGTAGGGAGGACGCAGGAAATACTGTATAGCATCTCGGTGCTGCTTAAAGAAAGAAGCGTGCCGGGGCTTGAGAGGATACCGGTATATGTAGACAGCCCGCTCGGTATAGCCGCGACGCAGATCTTCGAGTCGAGCGGCAAGGAATATTTCGACGAAGAAGCGATGGCGTATAAGGCTGAGGGGGTAAGCTTCTTCTCGTTCGATACGCTCAACATAGCTCAGACTGTGGATGAATCGAAAGCCATAAACTTTGACAAACAACAGAAGATAATAGTATCCTCGAGCGGCATGTGCGACGCGGGCAGGATAAAGCACCACTTAAAGCACAATCTTTGGCGGGAAGACGCGACTATACTGTTTATTGGGTATCAGGCGGCGGGCACGCTCGGAAGGAGCATACTCGACGGCAGCAAGAACGTTAAGATATTCGGCGAGGAGATACAGGTAAAGGCGGGCATCGAGCGGATCGAAGGTTTCTCGGGCCATGCTGACAGGGAAGGCCTTTTGGAATGGATCGGGCATTTCCCGAAGACCGTGGAAAAAGTATTCGTGATGCACGGCGAAGGCGAAGTGGCAATAAAGTTCGCCGGCGAGCTAAAACAACGGGGATATAACGCTTACGCCCCCGGATTGTATGAGACTTTCGATACCGACACTTTCGAGCAAAAAGTCGTCCCGGTATCCATAGAGGCGCCGGAGGCCGATACGATACAGGCACTTATAGAGAAGCTGCGGCGTGACATAGAAAAAAGCGGTTCAGGGCAGGCAGAAAAGAAGAAACTCGAACTTCTGGCGCTGATGGATAAATGGGAAAACGAACAGACTGCGTAGTAGATCCCATCCCGAAAAGCTTTTGGATTTTTGGGAGCCCATTTAAATATAATATAGCGGGTGAAACGTATGATAAATAACAGGACAAGCAGCATCCGTTCCCGAAGTGGCTACGGCAGGGGCTACGGGCGCGGAACAGGCTTTAAAAGAAGAGGCCTTCAATCAATACTAAGAAAAAATGCATGGTTAGTGGCTTTAGCGCCAATACTGCTGGCCGCCGTCGTCGTTTGCATTTTCCTGCTTGCACGCGGAGGCGAACAAACCGTTGCTCAAAACAGCCCGTCGGTCTCTCCGGGCTCGACCGACCCGACAGCGTCACAGACCCCGGTGCCTACAGTGAATACAGGCTCTGAAACCGACGAGTACGGCGGCGGGGAATACGCCTATGAGGGCGTTGACGAGCAAATGCTCGCCGGGCTCGCCGGGACTGACGACAGCCTGTTCACCGATAAAGTAGTGGGGAACGGCATAAAGGTGGGCATAACGGTTGGCGAGATCAAAACGAACAACGACAAGATGCTGCTCAGCGAGATGCAGAAAACCACGGCCAGCGCTGTAAGGAACGGGCTTGTATACCAGGTCTTCTGCTATGACGCCGGAGGCAGTTTCAACCAGCAGCTTCAGGACATGAACTGCCTTATAAAAAACGAAGTGGACGTGATAGTCGTCTGCGCGACCGGCGCGGAGGGATTTAAGATGGTCACGTCGATGGCGGCTAAAGAAGGGATACCGGTCGTAGCTTACGACGCTCCCTTAAGCACCGGGTATGCCGTAAACATAGTTTCCGACCAGACAGCGTGGGGAGAAAAGCAGGGGCAGTTCATAACGCAGAATCTTGAAGCCGGCAATATCGCCCTGATACTGGGAGACGAGACGGACAGCACGGACGCGGCGAGAAAGGCTGCGATAGAAAGCAAGCTTTCCGGAAACACCGCGCTTAAGCTGACAGCTTCATACGCCTTATGGGACAACGATAAGGCAAAAGAAGCAGTAAGCATGATGATAGGACAGAAAACAAAGATAGACGGAATAATAACCGAGGACGGTATGGCGCAGGGCATTCTCGACGCTTTCGTTGAAGCGGGGAAACTGCCCAGGGTCATGTGCGGCGACGTTTCCGCGGGGTTCATAAAAGACTGGTACGCGCTGCGGCACGGCGGAATACTCATACCTCAGGAAGCAAAGGGCAGACGTACGCCTCCTCCCCCGAAAATTTTCCCCGCTGAAGGTACGGAATTTGTTTTCTGTGCTCAGCCTTCGCCGGCCCGCGCTTCTTCCATAGCGTTTGAGGTAGCGCTGAAGATAGCGCAGGGCCGTACGTTAAAGCAGGAAGGCGCCGTTTACAACTATTCCACAATGATACTCATCACCGAAGAAAACCTGGGCAGCTACTATGAGATGGTAAAGAACATGCCCGATTCATATATGATAGGCGATCCCTTGGACGCGCAGGCGGCCGAGTCGCTGTTTAACCCGGCTGAAGAGTAAAAACGACAATCCCCCGGCTGCGCCGGGGGATTGCGGACAGCACCGAAGAAAACCTGGGCAGCTACTATGAGATGGTAAAGAACATGCCCGATTCATATATGATAGGCGATCCCTTGGACGCGCAGGCGGCCGAGTCGCTGTTTAACCCGGCTGAAGAGTAAAAACGACAATCCCCCGGCTGCGCCGGGGGATTGCGGACAGCACCGAAGAAAACCTGGGCAGCTACTATGAGATGGTAAAGAGTATGCCCGATTCATATATGATAGGCGATCCTTTGGACGCGCAGGCGGCCGAGTCGCTGTTTAACCCGTTTTCCGACTTGGCGTGAAACTTTAGGTTTCCCGCCAGTTTTCCGGCTTTGCTCGTTCCAGTCACTAGATTGTGGATCTGCCTTTTGGGCTTGACAATCTAGCGGCTGGTCGAAGCTTCGCAAAGCCGAAAGGTGTGAGCTTCGCGGGCAGAGCCCGACTCGCTCACCAATTTCATTTGTTGGGTATAATGATTCCCGGGTATATCACATTACCGGGGATTTTGATCTAAAAAACAAGGCTCTGAACTTTTGATCCAGAGCCTTTTTGTTATTAAGTTCCGCAGATCCATGTACTCCCGGCTTCAGATGCCTTTTAGGCCCGCCTTGCGCCCTTTCAGGAATTTGACGGCCAAAACGATCAGGGCGAACGCAAGAAGTACAAATGGTACTAATATAACGGCATTGGCGTTCGCGGCGTTGGATGCGTTGGTGGCGTTTGCGGCGTTTGCGGCATTGGTGGCGTCGGGGGTGCGGGAGAAAACATAAGTGACTAAAAGTATTATGAAACCGACGGCTGTGACCGCAAGCGCCGTGGCAGGTATTGTCTGCTGGCGCCTGTAGAGCATTATACTGGCCGCGCCGATGAGTATAACGCCGACAAGCGTGCCCAGAGAGTATATGGAACCTGACATCGTCAATGAAGCCAGGTATATCACGTCGCTGAAACGTACCCATGATAAGAAAGTCCCGTTTAAAAACAGCCCCGTTGCCCATTGAAACACATATGTGACTAAGATGAACCCGAGCGATAATGCGGCGAGGCCTTTTGCGGCCTTTTCAGGGTCGCGAAGCGTACATACGGCAGCCGCCAGATATAGAAACGATACTGGCGCTAAATTGATAAAGTAACTTAAGCCCGCCGCCGCGATCATCAGGCCGCCCGCAAGCGGAAGGCGCTTATCAAAGAACTGCATAACTCCGCCGATCATGCCTGCTATCACGGACAAAAGCCCTATAAGCCCGATGGCAAGATAAGTATCGGGCGTGATAACCGCTATGTGCGTATCCCAATAAGACTGCGTTACTTCGTCGAGGCCGGCCGGCGTAGACAGGTCGGGCGGCGATAAGTAAAACGATATGAACTGAACTGCAAAAATAAGCGTTATCACTGCGGCGATCATGCAGAGTATAATGGCTGGGCCTTTCATAAGATTCCTCCTCTGTTTAATGTTAAACAGCTTTTTAAGCCTTGGGAAATATATTGCCAGCATACCCTATTTTCTCATGCCTGTCAAAAGAATCGCGAAAGGAGAACTTGCTAGATCGTTATCTCCGACGGGTCGCCGATATCGAGGAAGACCCTCCAGCTTTCGGCGTCGAATCCTTCCGAAATGCTGCCTATCGGCATCTTTACGTATTTAGCCTTTGCGGTGACCGCGACTTCTCCGTCGGGGGTATATATCTCGCCTTCGCCCTCGAACAGCAGCCGGTTCTCCTTAGTTATCCTGCCTACGGCTTTTAATTCCGCGCAGTATGGGAGCGGTTTTTTATAGGATAGCGTCAGCTCTGCCGTTACTCCCCAGATATCTGGGCTGCCTATCTGCACCGCCCTTCCCATAGTCTCGTCGAGTATGCAGGCCGCTATGCCCCCGTGCAAACGCCCCGGATAACTCTGGTGCAGCTTATGCGGAGTGAAGACGGCTACGACCTCCTTCTCTTCAGTTTCATAGAACGCGGCTTTGAGCCCCTTATCGTTTTCAAGGCCGCAAACGAAACATTCCCTGGAATTCGGCTGTTTGCCTGAAACTTTTTTTATCATTTCAACCTCCGGATAAATATGCCGATAAGATTATATCATATAAAAATCTGATCCGGATATCCGGCATGAAAAATCATACAGTTTATGTGTTGAGGCTAATATGCTATAATAGCCTAAAAACATTTTGGAGCCGCATGAAAAGGACGCTGGATGCTGATACGGTCAGCATAATTGAAAACGATATAAGGCATTACGGCGCAGACCAGTACTGGTATAAAAATAAACTGCACGGCATATCGGGATGCGGGCCTGTTACGGCCGCGCTCATAACCATGTATATGGCCGCTGCGTTTCCCTCCTGCGCGAAGTTATATGCGCTTCATCTGCCGGCGAAAAAGGACGAGTTCATTTCTCATATGGACAGCGTAAGAAAGTTCGTTAAACCGAGCGCTATGGGCCTGACGGACGCGGGCTTCTTCGCTTCGAGCACCAAAGAGTTTGCGAAGACGAAGGGCGTTTATTTGGGCAGCCGCGTATTGCCCCGGGCGGCAGCTCATAATGAAGCGTTTGAAGAGATAAAAAAGGCGATAGACGAAGCGCTTATGCCCGCGCTGCTGATACTCCGCAATCCTTCGGAGGAGCTTGACGAATTCACGTGGCATTGGATGGCTGTGACCGGATACGACGACTTAAAAGAGTCTGTCTTAGTTTCCACGTATGCCAGGGAATACGAGCTTTCATTTGAAAGGGCCTGGGTGCAATATAAACCGTACCAGGCGGACGTAGTTATATTATTCCCTGACGATAAAAACCGGCAGGAATTTTAACGCTGCTTTAATAACCTGTATTTATTCGGAGCCATATATTTTGTGATAAGCGACTTTACCATCGAGTCCTCTTCGCTGCCCAGTATACGCTTCGGCAGTATAAAAGCCTGTCTCTTAGCTATATAAACATAAAAGGCGCTTTTTGTTTCCTCGACCTTGTAAAGGTCTTCCCACGCCACTGAAGTATTGCCGAATTTATTTGACTGGCTTACGCCGGTTTCATTTATCACGGTCTCGGTTTCCGATTTCATAAGCTTACTTGATTCATACTGCTTCTTTGCGGCGAACCTCAGGGTAAGAAGGCTTACAAACGGTATCAGCAATAATATCAAATAGTAGATTATAAGCCTGTCGCTGAATACAAACATCCAGTCGCTGCCGAGCTGGGCGATCCCCATTATCGATACGATCACAGTTAATATGACGATGGCGATAATGGGTGTTATTATCGTCCGTTTACGCATGAAATGATAATTAAAATCAAGGTAGTCTTTAAACGATAATTCCGTCTTTTTTCTTATTTCCATAGGCCCCTCCACGCGCTGATAAATACAGTTTAATATGGCGGCGCATATTTGGCAAGCGTATAAAACGACAATTACCCGCAGCAAAAATGTTTTTAAACTCCTTGACTAACAAGTTTTTTTGATATAGAATAACCATTGCACTCGTTTGACGCGGGGTAGAGCAGCCTGGTAGCTCGTCGGGCTCATAACCCGGAGGCCGTGGGTTCAAATCCCTCCCCCGCAACCATTTTAATGACCCGGTTGGATGAATTTTCAATCGGGTTATGTATATGGCGGCGTAGCTCAGCTGGCCAGAGCATTCGGTTCATACCCGAAGTGTCATCCGTTCGAATCGGATCGCCGCTACCACCCGGCACCTGATGTTCTGATATCAAAGCAGTTCATCAGGTGCTGGTTTTTTTATTAGGACGATCCGTAACAAATTTAATTTTCTTAAAGCCTGTTCATTAAAATAGCTCCGGAGTATAATTTGAATAAGGGATATTTCAATAAGGAAAAGCAATCGCATACCGATGATCTCATGCGGAAGTGTTATTATTTATGGACCGTATCCAGGCGCCCCCAAGGCGCTTGTAAAGGAAGAAGGGATGTTATGTCACAAAGCATGGACGCCATCGTTAAGACCGAACCGGGAAAAGGACTGATGCTTAAAAAAATGCCGAGGCCTTCTCCCGGCATCGGGGAAGTGCTTATAAAGATCCATAAGACCGCTATATGCGGCACCGACGTCCACATCTATAACTGGGACCCGTGGAGCCAGTCGACCATCAAACCGCCGATGATAATAGGGCATGAGTATGTGGGGGAGATAGCGGGCTTAGGCGAGGGCGCCGGCATGTACAAGACAGGCCAGATAGTCAGCGGAGAAGGGCATATAGTCTGCGGGCACTGCCGCAACTGCCGCGCCGGCAACGGGCAGTGGTGCAAGCATACCCACAGCGTAGGCGTTAACCGGGACGGCGCTTTTGCGGAATACCTTGTGATACCCGCCAGCAATGTGGTGCCGATACCGGGCGGCATAGACGAGGAAGTTGTTTCATTTTTCGACGCCCTGGGAAACGCGACGCATACGGCGCTTATGTTCGATATGATAGGCGAAGACGTGCTTATAACGGGCGCAGGCCCTATTGGCATGATGGCTACCGCGATCTGCAAAAGGAACGGCGCGCGCAGCGTGGTAGTGACCGACGTCAACGACTATCGCCTCGGCTTAGCTTCGCGCATGGGCGCGACCGAGGTGGTAAACGTGGCAAAGGAACGCGTGGAAGACGTGTATACGCGCAACCATATGGTTGAAGGCTTCGACGTCGGCCTCGAGATGAGCGGCAACGCGGCCGCTCTTAATACCATGATAGACCATATGCGCAACGGCGGAAAAATAGCGCTGCTGGGGCTGCAGACGCCGGGGACGCAGATAGACTGGAACAAGGTGATATGCAACGGCCTGACTCTGCAGGGGATATACGGCAGGAAGATGTATGAAACATGGTATAAAATGATCACAATGGTAGAGGGCGGACTTGACTTAAGGCCGATGATAACCCACCGGTTCCATTACACGGAATTCGAGAAGGGTTTTGAAGCGATGAACAGCGGGCAATCGGGGAAGGTAGTTCTTGACTGGACGAAATAAGGAGGCGCGAAATGGGCAAAGGGCTTGAGATATTCAGAAAGGAACTGGAGGAAATAAAAGCCGCGGGAACTTTCAAGGAAGAGCGGGTAATAACTACCGGGCAGAGCGCGCGCATAGACACCACGAAGGTAAGCGGCGTGCTCAACATGTGCGCCAACAACTATCTGGGGCTTTCAAACGACCAAGAGGTAATCGAAGCCGCAAAGAAAAGCTACGGCAAATGGGGCTTCGGCCTCTCGTCGGTGCGCTTTATCTGCGGAACGCAGGACATCCATAAGCAGCTGGAGCACAGGCTGAGCGAATTCTTCGGTTTCGACGACGCCATACTTTACTCGTCCTGCTTCGACGCCAACGGCGGGCTTTTCGAGACCCTTTTGGGGCCGGAAGACGCTGTTCTTTCCGACGCGCTCAACCATGCCTCTATAATCGACGGCGTCCGGCTCTGCAAAGCGCAGCGGCTGCGCTACAACAACAACGATATGGCCGATCTGCCCGCAAAGCTCGAAGAGGCCAAAAACGCGAGGATAAAGCTCATCGCCACCGACGGCGTATTTTCGATGGACGGCATCATAGCCGACCTTAGATCTATCTGCGATCTTGCTGACGAGTATGATGCGCTGGTAATGGTAGACGACAGCCACGCGGCGGGCTTCATGGGCGATACCGGAAGGGGCGCCGTAGAATACTGCGGCGTGCAGGGCAGGGTAGACATAGTTACCGGCACGCTGGGCAAAGCGCTGGGAGGCGCGTCGGGCGGTTACACCTGCGCGCGGAGGGAGATAATCGATCTGCTGCGGCAGCGCTCGCGCCCTTATCTTTTCAGCAATTCGCTTGCGCCCGCGATCTGCGCGGCAACGCTGAAAGTTCTGGATATGCTCAGCGAAAGCACCGCGCTGTGCGACAAGGTGCATGAGAATACCGCTTATTTCCGCAGGGAGCTCGGCAAACTGGGCTTCGACATCGTTGAAGGCACGCACCCGATAGTGCCCGTTATGCTGTACGACGCGAAGATTGCGGCCGAATTTGCGGCATGCATGCTGGCAAAAGGGGTGTATGTAGTAGCTTTCAGCTACCCGGTGGTGCCGCAGGGAAAAGCGCGCATACGCACGCAGGTAAGCGCCGGCCACAGCAGGGAAGACCTTGATTTCGCGGTAAAATGCTTCAAAGAGGTAAAGGAAGAGATGGGGATCTGAAGACTTATATGAGCAGGAAACAGAAGCTAAGCTTTAGCTTTCTGCCCTATCTCGCCGGGGCATTTCCTCGAATAGAACCAATATCCCGCCATATAGATGAGAATGAACATGGGCAGCGAGTAATAGTGCTGCCAAGCTTTAGGATCGTAAAGAAGCATCGCGGCGGCAATGGGCTGCACCACGAAAGACGCTACGAGGGAGAGAAAAGTCCCCTTGACCCAGGGATTTAACAGCGCGCGCAGGAATTTGCGCGCTTTTTCGCTTCCGGCCGCGCTTTTCCGGAACAGTTTACGGGGGTTGAACTGTATCGTAAGCATCGCGGCTACGGGAAAGGCGGAAAAATCCCAGGAAAGGTACTGGGGTATGAAAGGAACGACCCTGAAAGGGTAGTCCCACAGCCCGAGGCACATCCCCGCCATATCGAGAAAACAGAGTATGAGTATCATGACGAAACCGCCGTACAGCAGGCGGTGCGTGTCCTCTTTTTTCCGGAATATGAACCAGAATATCCACGGAAGCACGGCGATGCACAGCTCCACCCACCAGCGCCAGGTAAAAACAATATCAGCTGCCCATACCTTTACCATGCCGTCAAAGGCGTCCTGAAACGTCCGGCTTGTATTTCCCACCTCTTCTATTACTTTTGAAATATCGCCGCCCATATCGTCACCATATATCTATTATCTTATAAAAAGGGCGGTATTATCAAAAAATGTTATAAGACAGGCTCGAATCTTCTTCTCTTCGAGAGCCAATAGGCAAAGAGGTATATTAATAACAATATGATAAAAGTATAGATCCTGAGCCAGGAATCTTCCTGGACCGTAAGGCGGAGAGTATCGCAGATAAAATCGAACAGGGAGCCTACGGCGGCGTATACCCCGGCTTTTAAAAACAGGTTCCATTTCGGAAAGAACTGCAGCCAAAGCATGGTGGCTACAGGCAGGGCGCATAGATCAAACGGAATATATGACGGAGTCATTGGAAATACCGTGATCGGATAATACCAAAAGCCTAATACTATCCCTGTCATATCCAGGATCGTAGATAACAGCGCTATAATGGCGCCGGTAAAAAGAAGCCGGTGGGTGCTTTCGCGTTTCCTGACGATGATCCATAAGACCCAGGGAAGTATCATTATACCGGCAGCGATCCACCATCTCCACGAAAATACTGTCTCCGTTTTCCACAGATTAAAATAGTAAAGATCAAGCACTTCTTTTTCCCCGGCAAGTTTTTTCATCGTGTCCAGGAACGTTTGCCAATCCAAATTAATTACCAACCTTTTTATGTTTTGCCCGTAAGTATTTGACCCTATATATAACTTTCCATAAATACTCCGGCCTTATTCCGCGGCGGCAGGGGGAATACAGTCGCGGTGTGTATACGGGCGGGCATTCTGTTACTGCCCGGTCTATTCGCATCTTTTATATATCTCTTTTTCCTGCCGTTTCTTAAAGCACCCTACGAGGAATTTCGCTGAAACGTTCATGGCAAAGTATATTGGAAGCGAATAAAGTATGCTCCAGTGAATATTCTTGTATTGGCCGATGAGCAGTGCCAGCGGTTCTGCAATAAAAGTTTGCACGGCGGCGGCTATCAGGCTGAAGAGGAGATACTTTCCCCGTTTCGGGCATTTCTGGTAGATATACATTTGTATTACGGGGAGGACGACGAAATCGACAGGTATGAGCACGGCAGTCATGGGCAGAACATGGACAGGGTATAGCCAAAGAACGTAATCAGAACCGAGGATATCGAGAAATGTCGACGACATTCCTATCAAAAGCCCGAACATGCATATCTCCAAAAGCCGCTTTTTATCTACGAGTATCCACCATACGATAAGCGGGATGACTATGAGCGCTATGAGCAGAAACCAGACCGGACTGAAAAGCTCGAATTTGAAAAAATGCTGAAAGGACGCATCCCGAAGCTGTTCTCTAAGTTTTCTTATCAGTTCTAACAGTGTTAGCTCATCCATCGATAAACTTCTTTCTCCCGCTGAACTCTAAATAGTAACTTTAAATAGGGTAAAAAATTATTTTGCAATAGTATTTATAGATAGTCTTTGCGAAAGTACGAGATATTATGTTACTCATATGGAATCATAAGGAAATATGGGGGGGTAATATTTATAGTTCCAGTTTAGCGGCCCCGAGGGCGCAGTTTGCCCGGAATGCGTCCTGCACGGTCTGCGCCTGGTTCTCCCGCAGCCGGTTATCAGAACGGCCCCGGCTGTTCTTCCTTCTGCTTTTTGATAACATCGGCATTATTGATCAACGCAGGATTTATTCCAGACGCAGGCCGAATATGAGAGCAACCGAAATTCCGCATATTAAAGATATCGGCCAGACTATAAGGGGTTTTTTATAATGGAGCCGCAAAAGAATGAAAGTTCCAAAGAAAAGCAGGAACGACCATAACAGGTTCCAGCCATGCTCATACCTTATTCCGCCCGTAAGAAAAGCGGCACCCTCGGTAAGCGTTCCCGCCGCTGCCCAGCCGAGTATGTAGACCGCCTGTTTCCATTTTCGTTCCGGACAATGAGTCAGGTACAGTATGACGGCAGGCGGGTATATAAGGAAATTGTTTATAAGGCCGATAAATTCATGCGGGAGAAAGCTATTGTATTCCCAAAGCGTATAATCGCTGAAAACGTAGCTATAAGCTAAATTTCCTATTATCCAATACAAAATCGTCGGATAAAATTCGCGCCAGCGCCTCCACGCGCCCCATTTCCAGCACGCCGCTGCAGTGATTACAAAAAGTA
The DNA here is from genome assembly GCA_964510055.1 of uncultured Christensenellaceae bacterium. Taxonomy (GTDB): domain Bacteria; phylum Bacillota; class Clostridia; order Christensenellales; family SZUA-584; genus DTFZ01. The sequence continues at coordinate 10,799 of CAZDZY010000041.1, read as the reverse complement.
TTATCGATATCATCCGCTATACCCCGCTAATATTCTCTTCATAAACGGACGAAATATTACCCGCCGGCGGCGAAGAGGTGAAAGAGTGCATAGCTCCCAAAAATCCGATTGATTTTTCGAGAACCGGGGATGTATTAAAAAGTTAATTTTCGATTTGAATCAGGTTCATAATTGGCATTCCATCTGGCAATCATACGGTTCTTTTTCCACATGCGCCATATTATATTCGTGCGCTTCAATGCAGCCCATCGCGCGGTAAAATGCCTGGCTCTCTACAGAGGAATGAGCGGAGATATAAAGTTTTTGCGCGCCGTGCTTCTTCGCCCAATCCTTCGACAGTTGGAACAACATCTTTCCAATGCCATATCCGCGCATTTCCTCCGAAACGTGAATGTTGGATAAATCAAGATATTCACTGTTTTCTCCGAATAAAGCCGGCTCCACAGATGCAAACCCCTTGAGTTCCCCATTCATGAACGCTCCGAATACGGCGCCGCCTTTTGCCGCGGTATTCTTTAAACCGGCTATCAATTCACAATATTCTTCTTCGTCCCAGTCATCTGTAAACACAACATCGTTAATACTCCAGCTGCCGCAGGTTTTCCTCCAGCATTTAGATACAGCCTGACGGCGCCGGAAGCCGGCGAAAAGCCCCCGGTCTATAATTTCCGCTTTAAGTTCAGTATACTTCATATAGACCTCTGATTTTTATTCATCGTATATTCCGGCTGATGGGGGTTGCGGCATTGAAGTTCGGATGTTAATTTAAAATAATATACGCGAACACCGGATAATGATCGGAAAACGAGTTGACTACCAGCCTCGTGTTTATCACCTTTATATTTTTGGTGACGATTATGTTGTCGATCTCGCTGTAAGCTATGGGTTTTTTCGAGTAATCGTAGTATTTCGTTTCATCCGTATTTATGACTTTATAGTTTCTAAACACGGAAAACTCGGAGAACTTCGCATTAAAATCCCCGGTGAGTATTTTATATTTATTTTTATCGGCGTTCATGACCTCGAGGACCTTAGCGAATTGCTTTTCCCTTACCGCAGCCGATTGGTATGTAAAGTGGGTGTTATAGAACGACACCTTCTCGCCGTCTATCACGACTTCCGCTTTCTGCAATAAGCGTTTTTCATAACCGCCGGTTTCCAGCGGGTATGTTTTGATGTTATTAAGATCATAACGGGAAAGTATCCCGTTGCCATACTGGCCGCCGCCCGAATAATTCAAGGTCGGCGAGAGAACGTTATGAGACATATCCTTTGTTTTTAAGCTCGCGAGGTTGTCTATTATATCAGCCGTTTTAAGATTCTGGAACGCCTCCTGTATGCCCATCATATCGGGCTGCTGGTCGTATACGAGCCGCCCCTGCATGAGCAGGTGCCCGGCCCCGCGCTTGACGTTCCAGGTACCTATGGTAAGCACGTTCCGCGAAATATATATGGAATACCTCGTTACTCCGTCCAAGGCTACCCTTAAGGTCTTCATGCCGGCGGAAGGGATGGCTATCTTATACGAGTTTCCGCTCGAGCCGTTTATCGAAACGCTGACGCCGCTGTTTGCCTTGACGCGCACAGTGACCTCGGAAGCCGTCGCTTTGACCACATAGCCGTATTCGTTGGGCGAGAAATTAGGGAAGAGCTTGCCGCCTGTTACGGAAAGGTCGGCAAGCTGCGTATCGTCGACTTTTGCTGTAACGTCGATATAGTCTGCGTGTATAAACCCGGTCCGGCCTTCAAAATCGACCTGATACCAGTCTTTAACGTAAGTTTCATGCGGGATCACCGAAAGATTTGCACCCTTTTTGGCGACTCCTATTACCTCCGAATCAGTGGACGGCGCCTTCCTGACGTTTACGTCTTTGCTGCAGTTGACTATCTTTCCTATGAAGTTGAGGCTGTAACCGTCCAAAGACGAATCGAGGCAGATATACATCCTGTTGACATAACCGGTCGTTCCGTTGTATTTGACCTGATGCCACTGCGCGTTCACGTTGGTCTTTACTATCTGCACAAACGTTCCTTTTGGGAGCTTTTTTATGACCGCCGAATCAGTACCCGGGCCTTTGCGGAAAGCTACGTCTGAACCGATTATTTCTCCGCTGTTTTTAACTATGCCGGCCGGTATCTGAGACGAAGGCGGGGCGGGCCTGGGCGTTGAGCTCGGGCTGGGAGAGGGGGTGGAGGAGGGTTCGGGAGCAATTGTGGGGACTGCCGTCGGGACAGGCGTGGGCGAAGCAGTTATATATTCGGGCGCGGTATCCGAAGGCGGGCCCTGCGCCGGAGCCGCGCAGGAAGCAATAAGCGGTATAAACGCCAGTATAAATACTATTAAATATCCTTTATTATTTTTCATCCCTATCCTGACCCTTGCCGCCGAACCTTACTGTTTCAGAAAACGCCTTTGTAAAGTAAGGCAGCGCGTTCAATATCTCTTCCATCGTGTTGGCGTTGTTGCCTATCTCCAGCAGCAGGCACATGCCCATATGCTGGTTATATCTTCCCACCTTCGTGCGTATCGGCTTCATCATACCGGGGGCTACGGCCGGCATCTCATGCATTACCGAGGCCGCGAACTTATAGTTTGCCCTCCAGTCCGGCGCCGTATCGTATTCCCCTTCATACGTGCCGATCCCTGTGCCTACAACGAAGAACATCTTCGCGCAGGTCTTGCCGTCCAGGGTCACCGTATTGTTTTGTACCGTGTTTACGTCGGCGGCGTTGCGGTGCAGGTCGATGTAGATATCGACGCCCTCGTATTTTTTCATTACTTCGAGCGACCGGCTGTAAGCGCTGGTAAGCTCGGGAGGCTCGACGTTGGCCGTGTCGTGGATGACGTTATACCCGATAGCTTCCAATTCCGTTTTCAGCATTTCTCCGACATGCACGATATTCTTCTCATTGTCTTCCGTGCGCCATTCGCTTGATTCCGTATACGTATAGTCCTCATCCTGCAAAAACGCTTCCGTTGCGTGCGTATGGTAAATAAGTATAGTGGGCGCTTCGGCGTACGAATACACCATTGGCTCAAGTACCGACAGCACGCTGCTGTTTATCTCTATATCCCCGTTATCCGACACTTCGCCGAAAATACTTGCAGTAGCTGTCGGCGTTCCGGCCGTTACGGTTTCTTTGGGTGCATTGCCGCAGCCGGAAACAACCGCGAAAAGCGGCATGCAGAGCATGACGCCCAGTATTCTTTTCAGGCATACTGATTTCATAGCCCGCTCCTTAGAAGAAGATTAGGATATGATATACTTATAGCCGCCATATATATTATACCAGATTTTATGTGAATGGGTAGCCTTTTGTTACAAAAGTTTTACACGCGCCGGCATTATCCTTGGTTTTTACGGCCGCGCTTGGGGCATATCAGTTATAGTGAAGAAGGGAGTGCTGCGATAAATGAAGGGCAAAGGAGCAAAAACGATATCTTATCTGTTTATCTTAATACTGGCGTTTGCTTTGATAAATTTGGCGGGACTTATTTTAGACTGCAGGTATATAAGCGTTTTTGCCGCGGCAAATGACGCGGAGACGTACGAGGTAAGGAGCCGCCTGCTTATGGAAGCGATGGACTCATTAGGGGCATGCGATCCCGAGAGCGCCGCGCTTTTATGGGCAAAGGGCCTGAAGATGAGAAACGCCGCCATGCAATATTCCGTAATGGGCGAAGAGCTTAAAAAAGAATATGCGCAAAAACTCGAAAAGGACGCCCCTAACTGGGTGACCGGAATGTCCAGCCCATGGGTGGAGAGCTATAGAATAACGGGCTCGGAAACAAAAGATAACGAGCGTATTATCAGGTTACTTATCTCAACAAGCACCTCTACCGGCCCGGCGGGCGATTATACGGCCTTACTGACGGTTTCACCTGAGAAGGGATTCTGGAGCGTAAAAAAAATAATTACAGACAGCGCGCTTTCCCCGTATACGGGGCTAAGCCCCCGCTGATCTTAACAGCCTCGCATGTATCACGAAACGCTCGGAGTCGGATTCGTTTGTGCAGGTGCTGAGAGTTAAAACGACGTCGTCCGGGGAGAGGGCCGTATCCGTCTCGAACATGCTCATGCGCTGTATATTAAGCAGAAACATAAGCCATTCATTATCGTTTTTGAACGCAGTATCGATATAATAAAAGTCGGTAGTTGTCGTATATGCCGAAAATATCTCCCACTCGCAGTCTTCATAAAGAGTATCGAAGCTTATTATCCTGTTGCCGAAGAAAGTGTCTTTGTCCTTAAACTTTAAAAGGTTATGGAACATTTCCCCGCTTTCAATGTTGTGCCCGTAGATTATGTAATGCCCTTTGAGAGGATGAAGCGAAGCGTCGCAGCGGTAATCAAGAAAAGCGGCTCCCAGGCGGCTCTTCTCGCGTGTGTAACCGTTTTTTAAATAAAATTCGTTATCACCCGACTGTAAAACGAGATAAGCTATACCCGTAAAGTCTATTCTTATCCTTCCTACAACATCAGGATTCTCCGCCAAAGCGACGGAGAAAGCGCCGCGGGGCTTTAAGGGCGCCGCGCCGGGCTGCCCGAAGGCCGGCTCGTCGCCGGAAACCGGTTTTGCGAGAGTGCTTTCATACATTTGCTTAGCGCGGAGAAGGTCGAGGCTGTCGGAAGCGCCCGAGATTATTGAGGGTATTATGAGATATACGCATATGAAAAGTAAGAGCAGCCCTAAAAATATCGCGAATATCGATACCGCGACCTTTGTGAAGAGCGCGTTCCTGACTTCCCTGTCCAGCATATTTATTTTTACTTTTTCTTTATTTATGAAATCAGACAGCCTGCCCAAGCGATACTCCTAAGCGCGTAGCGAATTCTTCAGTAGTTTTTGGTACATACCTATTAGTATTACTGTTTGACAGTGAAAAATAACCAGGCAGGAAGACATGCATATAGAAAATTTATATTTTTATTATCATCCCCTCGAAAACGGTTGCCTTTGCAGGCCTGCGAAGCAATAATGCATTTTTCCAGTCTCTCCTATAGCTGTTTTCGTTCTGGATTGCCGCGTCTCCGTGCTACAGGCTCCTCGCAATGACGGCTAAGCCGTCCACCTCGTTACAAGTTTTGTAAACGATATAGTACGTTATAGCTGTTTTCGTTCTGGATTGCCGCGTCTCCGTGCTACAGGCTCCTCGCAATGACGGCTAAGCCGTCCACCTCGTTACGGGTTTTGTAAACGATACAGTACGTTATAGCTGCTTTTGCTCTGAATTGCGCGTCGCGCCTTCGGGCATCGCTCTCGTCTAAGCTTCGCTTCCGAAATGACAGTGACACGAAGTGTCACCGAGCGGAAGGTAACGGCGATAGCCGTCATTGCGAGCTTGCGTGGCAATCCAGAACGTTACTGATTACGGTGCTTCTAAACTACGCTGCCGCATTCGCAGCTTCCCGTCTAGTCTTCGCTTCCGCAATGACAGTGACACGAAGTGTCACCGAGCGGAAGGTAACGGCGATAGCCGTCATTGCGAGCTTGCGTGGCAATCCAGAACGTTACTGATTACGGTGCTTCTAAACTACGCTGCCGCATTCGCAGCTTCCCGTCTAAGCTTCGCTTCCGCAATGACGATAAACGATCTGGTGCGTTATAGTTATTTTCGTTCTGGATTGCCACGTCGCGTCTTCGGGCCTCGCTCCTCGCAATGACGGAAGGAACCACCGACAGCTTATTACGTTATTATCGTCGCCATAATAGCTTCCACTCCAATACCGTTAACGAACGATAACGGCGACAGCCGTCATTGCGAGCTTGCGTAACAATCCGTGTACTTTTTAGTTCATGTGAAGACAAAAAAGCGGCCTTACGCCGCTGTGTAAATGATCCCGATCAGTATTCGTATACTTTTGTATAATCCTTACGGTCCTTTACCATCTCGTAAGGTTTGCCTGAAGAGTAGAACGAGGCGTCGCGGGTAATGTCTATTGTTATCCACTCGCCGCCAAGGTATACTTCGTTCCAGGCATGGTATTCGCCGGGGTTGTACGCCGCATATCCTTTCACGAGTTTGGCCGGTATGTTTACGCTCCGCAGCATAGCCGCGAAGAGGGAAGCGTAGTCGTAGCATATGCCTTTTTTATCGTCGTATGTCTGCTCTATATCAGGCAGGTAGTCGTACATGACGTCGTATACTTTGCCGGTGTCGTACTTTATATTCTCCGTTATAAACCTGTAAATGTCCCTGCAGCAGTTATAGCGCAATTCGTCGCCCCTGTAGTTTTCAAGCGAGCCTGCCACTATGCGCTTAACGTCTTTAATAGGAGTCATACCGTAGTCCCAGCGTATATTCTGCACCGAATTCAAATATACGCACGTTTCGTCTTTGAGGAAAGCGGTGAAGGTCATCGATTCCGCCACGGCATACTCGTTCCCTCCGACGTTGCGCATTATGCGCGCGGTATACTCGCCGCTGCCGAACTGGAGGGGAAAATCTTCTATATCTCCGTCGCCTTTCAGATTATACGAGATCTCGCTGTTGCCGGCGAGGACCTGGAGTTTGAGCTTAACTTTTGTTTCACTTGTATAGCGGACGCGGAGCAGCCCCGTGCCTGCGTAATCCGTACAGAATATCCCGCCCTGCATATCTTCGGGGGGCAGCGCCGGCCCTGAAAGAAAAGTCTCAATAAGCCTGTTAAGCTTCTCGTCAGAAATCTTCGCGGTATTATCAATTGCGCTGCATGAGGAGCCCGCGAGTATAAGGGACGCGGCAAGCAGCAGAAATATCAGCCTTTTCATATAAAACGGATTGAGCAGCCATTAATTAATAAACAGGTTACAGTAAAGCAAAACATGGGAGCGCCGCGCGGAGCTATAAAAAACCAAAACTTTTTTAATCGTGCTATTTATACCTCTTCTCCATATCGAGAAGAAAGCTCTTAATATCATCGCTGCCGTTGTATTCGCGTTTCATTTCCGATTTGTGCACGACCCTGTGGCAGGGTATTATAAGCGCCAGCTGGTTCGTCTTCATAGCGCTGCCCACAGCGCGCATTGCCAGCGGGTAGCCGGCGGCTAAAGCCACCTCCGAATAAGCGGCAATGCATCCGTACGGTATGCTCATCGCGGCCTTGTATACATTTCGCTTAAAGTCAGTTCCCGGTATGAAGACGGGAAGGTCGAACGCCTTCCTTTTACCGGCGAAGTATTCTTTTACCTGCGCCGCGAAATCGAGCGACTCGTCAAAACGGATATTGGCTTCAATCGTTTCGCCGGGGTAGAGCGCCCTTCTTATTATTCCGTCTTCGTATATCGCCGTAAACGTCCCGACCGGCGTGCTGACGGGGCATGCGACGCGCGTCATAAAAACAGCAGCAGGCTTACTGCCATAACGGCCATTCCGGATACCATGCCGTAGATAGAGAGGTGAGGGTGCCCGTATTCCCTCGCGGTAGGTAGGATCTCGTCGAGCGATATGAATACCATTATACCGGCTATGCACGCGGACAGCACTCCGGAAACGGTGTCGGTCATCACCGACATAAGCGCCAGGTATCCGACGAGCGCGCCTAAAGGTTCGGAGAGCCCCGAAAGCATCGACCACTTAAAAGCCTTCTTCCTGTCGCCCGTAGCGCAGTAAACCGGAACGGATACCGCTATGCCTTCAGGTATGTTATGGATAGCTATAGCTATCGCGATAGTGATGCCTAAAGAAGGGTCGTGCAGGGCGGAAAGGAAGGAAGCTATGCCTTCCGGGAAATTGTGTATCGTGATTGCCAGGGCGGTCAAAAGCCCGAGCCTCATAAGCTTTTGCTCGTGAAACCCGCCGCTTAAATTCCCGAGCCGCAGGCCTTTTGCAACCGGTACTTCTTCAGTGACCGGGCATACGGAAGGTTCCGACATCGACTCGACCTTTTTTATCTCATGCGGGTTTTCTATCTTGGGAACGAACCTGTCTATAAGAGCGATAAGCAGCATGCCTCCGAAGAATCCGGCAACCGAGACCCATGAGCCGGTCTTTACTCCCAATGAGGCGGTGAGCAGCCTGTTCGAATCCTTTAATATCTCCACCATGGAGATATATATCATAACGCCCGCGGAGAAGCCGAGCACGAATGACAAAAAGCGGGTGCTTGTCTTTTTGGCGAACCACGCGATAAGGCTCCCTATTCCGGTCGAGAGGCCGGCGAACAGCGTGAGCCCGAAGGCGATAAGGACTGATTCTGTATTGAAATTCAATGTTTTACCCCATAAAAAATCTCTTTTACGTATAATAACATTTAGACGGGGGAGGTTCAAGCATCTGTTCCGCGGCCTCATAAAATCGGGGCCTGATAAAACGGCGGTTTTGGATGATGAAGCACAGACGCATTGTAACTCTTTCCCGGCCGTTGTATAATTGTTATATATTACATCTTGAAGAGGATCGGGTTTATGATGAAAACTGGGAAGGACTTGGGTATATTCAGCGGGCTGCTGGCAGTAGTCTTAGGGTATTTTATAATATCGGCGGGTTTAAGCCTTTTAAAATACGGAGACTATCCGCCGCCGCGCCTAAACCTTAAGGAGGGCGAAGCAGCGACGGAATCGTCCGGATCGTCCGAAGGAAATGAGTTATTTGAAATAATAATTATAGCCGCCGGTACGATATGCATAGCGGGCGGAATTATCGGTTTTGCAGGGGGCTGCCTTACGAACACGGCGCCGCGCCGCGCCAGGACGCTTATGATAGCCGGAGGCTGCGTTGCCGCGCTTTCTGTTATAGGAGTGTCGGCGTCCGTTATTATGGCTGCCGGCGCTAAGCGCGCGCTTAAATTTGCCAACGCCCCGCCGGGCACCGAGCCGGAGTGGGAAGACGGGGAAGCGCTGCCGTATTAAGGAAACGCTTATTTATTCATGCAATATCTTTGCGCTATACCCCAAAAAGTCTTACGGCTTTTTGGGGATCCCGGTTAATTTGCCGCCTGCCTGTGTCGCCAAAACTCCGAAATAGTGCTGCTATTCCTTCGTTTTTGCTCCTTGGTAGACTCTAAATTTCCTCGCAATCTTATTGCCTTCATTAAATCAGCGCTTCCCGTATTAGATATTGATCGGGTAAATATATACCTAAAAAAGCGTGAGGATATGGATAAAAAAAAGATAATACTCGACTGCGACCCGGGGCACGACGACGCGGCTGCTATAATGCTCGCGGGCGCGAGCCCGGGGATAGAGCTTTTGGGAATAACCGCGGCCGCGGGCAACCAGACGCTCGAGAAGACTGTGAAGAACGCTCTCGGGGTATGCCAGCTTTTGGGCATAAACGTACCCGTTTACGCCGGGTGCCCGAGGCCTCTCGTGCGCGGCGGCGTCGCCGCGCCGGAGATACACGGCGAGTCGGGCCTTGAGGGCGCAAAGCTGCCGCCGCTTATAAGGAAAGCTGAAAGTACGCATGCAGTGCAGTATATCATAGACACTCTTTTAAGATCTGACGGCGATATCATACTGGCAGTGACTGGGCCCATGACGAATATCGCTGCTGCCCTCATACTGGAGCCGCGCATAGCGCCTAAGATAAAAGAAATGGTGTTTATGGGAGGAGCTTTCGGGCTGGGAAACGTTACTCCCGCGGCAGAGTTCAACATTTACGCGGACGCCGAAGCGGCAAAAGCCGTATTCTCGAGCGGGATACCGCTGACCATGGCAGGATTAGACGTGACGCGCATGGTGCTGTGCACGCCCGGAGTGATGGAGCGGATGGAACGCGCGGGTACGAAGGCGTCGAAACTGTTCTGCGAGACGATGGGCTTTGCGAACAAAGCCCATAAGAGGATATACGGCTCTGAGGGAAGCCCGCTCAACGACCCCGTGGTGATAGCTTATATAGCCGACCCTAAAGTGCTCAAGGTAAAACCTATGTACGCGGAAATTGACATTTCAAGTTCGCAGAGCTACGGCAGGACTAACTGCGATTATTACGGATGTTCGGGGAAAGAGCCCAACGTAAACGCGGCGGTAGATATAGACTCAGTAAAGTTCTGGGACATGATGGAGAAGGCGCTGAAAAGCTACGTTTAAAAAATCAGGAGAGGTGCTAATATGAGGAAAGTATATCTTTTTTCAGCTATTATTTTGATTGCCTCGCTGTTTGCGGCCTGCGCACCGGCAGCGCAGCAGCCGGCTTCAAGCATGCCGGCGCAGGCATCGGAGAAGGGGGAAGCCGTATCCGCGGCGGCGATGATCGAGCCGGAGCAGCTCATATCGAAGGAAGAAGCCGCGCAGTTAGTCGGGGATGTTAAGGACGGTGATAAAAAGGAGCAGCCGATCGTCGGGCAGAAGATAATATTCTACGAGACGGCAGACGGCGAAGGCTTTTTGCAGATATCGTTTACCCAGCAGGCGTTCATGGGTACAAGCGGCAATACCCCCGCAAGCATATACGCGACTACGAAGGACGCCGTGGCGAGCGAGTTTGCTGAAACGGCAGAGGGCATAGGCAACGAGTATTTCTTCGGCACGCCGGGCCTTCATATACTATATAAGGGTTATTACATCATGATCGCAGCCGGAAACTCGGAAGACCCCGGAGTAAGGACCATACTTAAGCAGGCTGGGGCGATAGCGGTTGAGAACCTCGATAAAGTATTATCTAAATAAGATTAACCGGGAAAAAAGAGAGGAATTATCCTCTCTTTTTTTGTTCTTTCAGCAGATCGCGTATCTCTTCAAGAAGCTTTTCTTCGCGCGTCACGATAACAGCCGCGGGAGCTTCAGCCTTAGGCCTGCGCAGTTTGCTTATGAGCTTTACGAAAATGAATATCGTCAAAGCGATAATGAGAAAGTCTACTACGGACTGTATGAAGTTT
>CAZDZY010000040.1:0-24281 GCA_964510055.1 uncultured Christensenellaceae bacterium | reverse complement strand
GTTTTTTGACAAGCAATCCTACGGTTATAAAGTCACGGTAAGGAAGCCCTTTTGCCACCTCGCGCACATCATCCGTTACTTTATCCCCCATAGCTTCAACGAGGTCTTTTACAGGCATGCTGGAAAATAACCCGTCCGCTTTATATTCCGAAACACCGCCTTTTTCCCGTACGCGTATCGCTTTTACGGTATCGCTATCCGCGTCTATGCCGATTACTTTGGCGTTCATATGCACTTCCCCGCCCATCTCGGTTATCTTTTGCGCCATCAATTCCCAGTACTGGCCGGGCCCCTTCTTGGGGTACATATACTGCTCAATAAGCGAAGTCTCCTGTTTTTTCTGGTCTTTTCGGAAGGGTTTGAGCAGCACTGACAGCACCGCTTTCATCAAAGAAAGCCCCTTGACGCGCTGCGAGCCCCAGTCGGGAGAAATTTCAGACGGATGTACTCCCCATACTTTTTGAGTGTAATCCTCGAAGAACATCCTGTAAAGCGGCTTTCCGAAGCGGTTGATATAGAAGTCTTCAAGCGAATTTTCTTTACGTTTGAACATAGCGGAAAAGACATAGCCGAAACCGGCTTTCACCGTGCGGAAAAATCCCATGTTCGTGAACGTCCTGAGTTTCAATGAGATCGGATAATCGAAGAACTTGCGAAGGTAGAATATGCGTGAAATGCGATCCCGCACGAGCATCACGGCTTCTTCTTTTTCAGGGTCAGGCCCGCCTTTGCTTAAAGGTTTTCCCCTGCCGAGCAGTATATCGTCTTTTGCGGGAGCGCCCTGCACGGGCATGAGCTCGCGCCACAGCGCAGTTACCGTATCGCTTTTTGAAAAGAAGCGGTGGCCGCCGATATCCATACGGTTATCTTTGTATACCGCCGTGCGCGATATTCCGCCGATAAAATCGCTTTCCTCAAAAACAATAGGATGTATATCTGTCTCTTTAAGCAGCGTATAAGCCGCCGTCAGGCCTGCCGGCCCCGCTCCGATGATGATTGCTGTTTTTCCGTCCATACTTTCCTGTCATCCTTGAATATCAATATCTTACGCGCCGCGTAATTCCAGATCGTTACCGCTCCGGCTACAATAAGCCTTGCAATATACTCGTTTATATGCAAAAGATCATAAATCAGATACATTCCGGCTTCGGTAAGGCCCAGACCGATCAAACCGATTACAGCAAATATTATAAAAGCTCCAACTGTTTTGCCTCTGTTTTGCTCTTTTGCGCTTCTGAATACGAATACCAGTGAAAGAATATAGTTATAGACAAGCCCGGCAATAAACCCTGCTGCCGTCGCTAAATACACGCCTAAGCCTTCCCCGCCGAAAACATATTCTCTCGTAATCCAGAAAAAGGCATAATCAATTATAAAAGCAGTGCCGCCTACAATCAGGTACCGCCCGAACTCATAGACCAGCGTTTTTAATCTTGCTTTATCTAGTGCCAATGAAATGCTCCTTATATTAACGATATTGTGCAAACTGCATTTTCAGCCAAATTTAGATTCATTATAACAAATTAAAATGACAAATACTATCAGGTTTTTAAAAATCGATATTGGGATAGTTTACGTATTTTTCTATAACGTCATTAAACTATTTCACCCTGTCTATCGCCTTCAGTATACCATACATTATCGCCTGCGGCCTCGGCGGGCAGCCGGGGATATAGACGTCCACAGGCAGTATGCGGTCAACTCCGCTCCTTGCGGCGTATGAGTCACGGAATATGCCGCCGCTGCACGCGCACGCCCCCACGGCTACAACAAGCTTCGGGTCGGGAGTTGCGTTATACGTCTTTATAAGCGCGAGTTCCATATTGCGCGTAACGCAGCCCGTAACGAGCAGCATATCCGCGTGGCGCGGAGACGCGACAAAATGAATCCCCAAACGCTCGATATCGTTCATAGGATTGTTAAGCGCGTTTGCCTCGTAGTCGCACGCATTGCAGCTCCCCGCGTCTACTTCGCGTATCTGCAGGCTTCGCCCGAAAGTCTTTTTTATGCTCTCAGCAAGCCTGTCCTCGATATTACCTATTGGCTCGTCCGTTATAGTTCCGTAATCCGCGGCCGCTTTGGAAACTCTGAGCAAATTTCTGTCCTTTTGCGCCAGCTCGAATCCGTTCGTCATCCGCGCGGCTTTAACCGGGCATACGTCCTCGCACCGTAAGCAGAATATGCACTCGTCTATATTTATCCCTATGCTTCCCGCATCCCTGTCGATTACAATGGCGCGCGAAGGGCAGCGCGCGGCGCACTCCCCGCACAGATCGCACTGCGAAACATCAATCTTCGGCATTCCTATAAATCGGCTGTTATCCATAGGCCTCTTCGGATATTTGAGCGTAAGCCTCGGGTATTTTATTATCTTTCCTATCGTTTTTAACATCGCATATTCCTCACAGATCGTTGCCCGCGTAAGACAGGTTGAAGCTCTTGTTTATAAGCGGAAAGTCCGGCACTATATTGCCGCCCACCGCGTGGCACAGCGCTGGCCAGTTGCAGAATGAAGGCGTCCTTACTTTATAGCGGAACACAGTATTGTTTTCGCCCGCCATAACCCAGTGTATGTTCTCGCCCCTCGGCGCTTCGGTCATTCCGAAAGCGTACGAGTACGGTTTTATATCCGGCAGCGGTTCGCATACCGCGGACTGCGGCATGCCTTCTATCGCCTGTATCATAAGGCTTATGGATTCAAAGCATTCTTCGAGCTTTACATTCATGCGGCAGTTGACGTCGCCGTTGTTGTGCTGCGGCACGCTGAACTGCAGATCGCCGTACGCGGCGTACGGGAACGACTTGCGAACGTCTCCGCCCATGCCTGACGCGCGGCCTCCGGGGCCTACAGCGTTTAAGTCGGAAGCTATCTCTCTTGAAAGTATTCCCGTGTTCTCCACCCTGTCGATGAACAGGCTGTTCGACTTAATTATATCCTGCGTATCCTTGAGTTCTTTTTTAATCTTGTTCAGTTGGTGGATTATACTGCTTTCCTTGCCGGATATGAAATCCCGGCGCAGGCCGCCAGGCTTGTCCACGCTTCGCAAAAAGCGCATGCCGCAAAGCTCATCCGCAATAAGGTAACACCATCCCCTCATCATTCTGAACTGGAACGCCGCGAATCCGTACGCAACGTCGAGGCATATGCCCGCGAGGTCGCCTAAATGGCTCGTAAGCCTCTCAAGCTCGGCAAATACTACCCTGCAGTACGCGGCTCGCGGAGGCGCTTCTATGCCCGCAAGCTCCTCTATTGCCTGGCAGTATGCGAGCGAGTTTGCTATCGTCTCGTCGCCGGATATGCGTTCCGAGATATACAGGCACCTCTCTACGCTTTCGCCTTCGCACAGTTTCTCTATCCCCTTGTGCACAAAGTAAAGCTGCGCCTCGAGGTTTATAATCGGCTCGCCGGCAGCGCTGAACCGGAAGTGCCCCGGCTCTATTATCCCGGCGTGCACCGGCCCTACAGGTATCTCGTAAACGCCTTCTCCCTCCACACGTCTGAACTCTGTTAGCTCTTTCGCCCACTCCGGCCGTTTATTCGCGTCAAAATCCTTCCTCAGCGGATAATTGCCTTTCGGCCAGTTGCCGTGGAATACAAGCCGTTTTGGCTCAGGATGCCCGACTGGTACAAGCCCGAACATGTCCTGTATCTCGCGCTCATACAACGCCGCTGCGTGGACGGACGCGCATATAGATTGGAATTCGCACGTTTCCGGGTCTATCGGCGTGCGTATGGTCATAAGCTGCCCCGCTTCCCGGTCGGCGAACACATAGTATATCGCAAATTTTCCGCAAAGCTCTCTCTCGTCGCTCGCAAACATGTCAACAAGCGGAATTCCTGTCTCTTTATTTAAAAATTCGCAGATATCGCTGATATCTTCAGCGTCGGCGTCTGCATAATGTTCGTTATTATTTACTACGCGGCTGTTGCGAAGCTCAGGGAATTTATCGAACAGCCGCTGTTTCCATTCCATGCTCATGACAGACCTCCGTTTATTATGTTCGCCGCGCTGTCTAACAGATTTTTTAATCCTTGCGGCATCGCGATGCCCATAACGGTAACAACAGCCAGCATAAGCATGAGCGCGCATGCTCCGGCGATGTTCGTCTCGCCCGGCTGCACAATATTCTCATGCTTTCCGACGTGGAACATATTGAAAAGCGCGTATATTATCCCGGCAAACACTGCCGCAAGCAGCAGCGCGAGTACTATGCCTATTATCAGCATAACTATATTTACTTCCCCCGCATTACTTCCGGCTGTGAACACAGACGCCAGCACGTTGAATTCGCTCGAGAACATACTGAACGGCGGCATTCCGCCAATCGCGAACAGCCCGAGCAGAAATACGGTGCCCGTTACGGGCAGCGCTTTTAATACCCCGCTCACTTTCCCTATTTCGCGCGTGCCGAACTTCTGAAGCACGCCTCCCGAAGACAGGAACAGCATCGATTTCGTAAGCGAATGGTTTATCATGTGAAAGAACGCGGCAAACAATGACGCTGATGTGAACAGGCCAACGGACAGCGATATGATACCCATGTGTTCAATGCTTGAATATGCAAGCAGCCGCTTGTAATCCTTCTGAGTAAGTATAAACAAAGCCGCGGCCAGTATGGAAAGCAGCCCCGCCGCAACCATCAGGCTGCCCGTAAAGCCGCTGTTTCCGAGATTTTTATTTACTATCGCGACAACGCGTATAATGCCGTACATCGCACCGTTCAGCAGCACGCCGGACAGCAGCGCGCTTATGGGCGACGGCGCCTGGCTGTGCGCGTCCGGCAGCCACGTATGCATGGGCGCGAGCCCAGCTTTCGTGCCGAATCCTATCAGTATGAATATGAATGCGAACTTGAGTATCGGGCTTGAAAGCAGCCGTGCGCTGCTGAAGAGCGCCGTCCAGTCGAGGCCCTTGGCCTCTCCTATCACATCAGACGATGATACGTACAAAAATATTATTCCGAGCATCGCCAGCGAGATGCCCACGGAACAGATTATTACGTATTTCCACGCGGCTTCGAGCGCCTGCTTGCCGTTATTGAAGCCCACGAGAAACGCAGACGCGAGCGTCGTCGCTTCTATCGCTATCCACATAACGCCCATGTTTCGCACAGTCAGCGCCAGTATCATCGTGAAGATAAACGAGTACATCAGTACATAATACAGCTTTACCTTTTTGGCTGTAATCTCTCCGTGCGCTTTCTCTGTTTCAAGATAACCTACAGAATAAACAGCAGCCATAAGCCCTATTACGAGCACGATATCGAGCACGATAACGCTGACGGAGTCTACGTAAAACAACCCGTCCAAAAACGCATAGCCGTACGTGCCCGCTGCCATGACCCCTGCCGTAACAAAACCTCCCCCAGCGAGCAGCAAAACGGAAACAGCTATGCTCGCTGCATGCTGTGCCTTATTCCATGGCAGCAGCGCGATAAGCGCTATAGCGGCGGCAGGCGCTATCCATAATATAATCCCCATCAGACTAACCCCTCAGATCGTTCAATTTGTCGATGTCAATCGACTCGAAACGCTCGTTGATTCTAAACACCATCGTGCCGAGTATCAGCACTGACGTAACAAGGTCTACAAACATGCCCATGTCAACGATAAACGGCAGGCCGTCCGTCGCAAACAGCGCCGTAACGAACAGCCCGTTTTCTATAACTATAAGGCCAACGATATGCCCGATAGCCTTTTTCCTGCTTATGATGAAGAACAGGCCCGCCAGCACAACGGATATCGAGTTGACGAGAAGCAGCAAAGCATTCCCCGCAAAGCTGCCGATTGCGGCGAGTGAAACGTATGTCAGCACGACGATGCCGCAGCATATCATAACGAGCATAGGGATGTTCATCAGAAAGTCCTTCTCAACGGTGTATTCCACCGACGCCCACGTCTTGTGCAGCATATGAGGTATATATACGACCTTGAGGGCGACGATAACGGCGCTTACAATCAGCAGGTCTACGCCACCGTTGCTGTTCATATTCCTTATACCAATAACGCACGTAGCCGCGGCTATAAGTACTGCCTGCACCCTCAGCGCCGTAATATAAGATTTTATCCTTTTGCTTGCCATCAGTATGAATACCGACAGCAGTATGAGTATAGAAGAGACTGAATATATAGTATCCACCGCTACCTCCCAAACACGAAGAACTGCAAAAACCCGATAAACGAAAGTATGAACGCCATTGCGGCGATATTTGGCACGCTGAAAAACCGCAGTTTTACCGTAAACGATTCAAGTATGCCTATCAATACCGACGCAAGTACGACTTTTACGAAATATATAAGCAGCGATAATAATATGGCTAATGCACTCGTTATACCCAACCACTGGTCGCTAGGCACAAATATGTTTACGAGCAGCGTTATAAGCACGAGTTGCTTTATTGACGCGCCGTATTCCATGAGCGCAAGGCTTCTGCCCGAGTATTCCAGAAGCATCGCTTCATGCACCATCGTAAGTTCAAGATGCGTTGCCGGGTCGTCTACAGGTATGCGCGACGTTTCGGAGATTATGATCATCAGCATGGCGAGGAACGCGAGTATGAACATAGGAATGAGCAAAGGCGATCCGGGCGCCTTTGCAGCAGATTCCATTATCACGGATACGGATGTAGATTTCGCATACAGCCCCAACGTCAGGAAGGTTATTAGTATAGACGGCTCTATGAGCGCAGATATCATGGCCTCGCGGCTGCCGCCCATCCCGCCGAACGTGCTGCCCGTATCGAGCGCCGACAGCACCATAAAAAACCGCCCGAGCGCCAGTACTGAAAACAGCATTATTACGTCTCCGGGGAACCATATGCCTGAGACGAGCGTTGTCGCCGGCACAAACAGCGCGGCGGCAAGCGCGGTGGCAAACACGATAAACGGAGTTGCCCTGAATATCCACGAAGCTGTGTCCGATACGACGGAACGCTTTTTAAACAATTTGAACAGGTCGTAATACTGCTGAAGCACCGGTGCGCCTTTGCGTTTCTGCGTAAGCGCTTTTACTTTTTTTATTACGCCGTTTACAAGCGGCGCTATAAGGAGGACGGCTATTATCTGTATACCAATAAAAATAAGTGTGTTCATTTCTATCCTCCCCCTACGCGAATATGTTGTACAGCATCACAGCGATAAGCGCTAAAAAGATATATGCGAGGTATCTTCTGATGCTTCCGGTCTGTACGGAATATTTGAACTTTTTCGAGGCGTTCTGTATAAAATTTGTTATCGGTTCATACAGGTGTTTCTCAAATATGGATTCTGACGTTACGGTATATTCCATTCTTTCAGGATGATACGGCAAATCGCCGCTCTTCTTAAGCTCTCTCGACGGCCTGAACAGTATCCTGAATACTATCTTCAGCGGCTTGGAAAAACCCGTTGCTGTGTACTGCATCCTGGCATTAAGAGCTTCGTAACCGCAGTCCCATGTGCCGTATTTCCGCGCGATATACTTTCCGCCGATCATCCGCACTAATACAAGTACAAGAATCATAATCACTGCCAATATCAAAGCCAGGCTTAACGGCGTTATCGCGTTTCCCTTAACCTCCAAGGGCAGAGAAGCAAATACGAAACCGCCCTGTAGCTGCTGCGTCAGCGGTATGCCTCCTGCGCCTGCCACAACAGGGTCTATCAGGCTGATAAACGCTTTCGGGAACAGGCCCGCGGCAAGGCAGACGGCTGCGAGTATCCCCATCCCTATCCTCATAGTCCACGGGACTTCCTTCGCTTTCGCTGCCATATCCGACCTTGGTTTGCCGAGGAACGATATTCCGAACAGCTTCGCGAAGCATGCGGCTGCAAGCGCACCCGAAAGTGCAAGCGCGGCCACTGAGATCATAGACAATATATTAATTGCCGCTTGCCCCGCTTCGAGCCCCGCGAACAGCGACTGGTATGTCAGCCATTCGCTTACGAACCCGTTGAACGGAACGAGCGCGGAGATCGCTATCGAGAAGCACAGCATAAGCAGCGCGGTAACAGGCATGTTCTTTATCAGGCCGCCCAGCTTTTCAATATCCTTCGTGTGCGTTGAATACTGTATAGACCCGGCTCCTAAGAACAGCCCGCTCTTAAACAGCGTGTGGTTGAGCGTGTGAAACAGCGACGCTGTGAGCGCCAGCGAGGCGACGAGAGCGTTATGCTGCGCAAACGCTATAAAGCTTACGCCGATGCCTATAAGTATGATTCCTATGTTCTCAATGCTATGGAATGCGAGCAGCCGCTTTATGTTATGCTCCATCATTGCGTACGCCACGCCCAGCACGGCTGATATCACTCCCAAAACGAGCAGCACTGCCCCCCACCATACGTCCTGCACGCCGAGGTATCCCATAACGAAGCGCAGTATACCGAATATCGCCGTTTTTATCATTACGCCCGACATCAGCGCCGACACGTTGGACGGCGCGGCCGGATGTGCCGCGGGCAGCCATATATGCAGCGGTATCATGCCCGCTTTCGTGCCGAATCCTATAACGAAGAAAACAAACATAAGGCTCTTGATTTCAGCCGGTATGGACGCAGAACTCGCGAACATATCGAATTTGCCGGTATACGCGTACATCATCATGAACGCCGCGAGCAGAAACGCCGTTCCTATGCCGGTCATTATAAGATAGAGCGTGCCGGCTTTTCTCGTTTCTTCCTTTTCCGATTCGAACATTACGAGGAAATATGATACCGCCGACATTACCTCCCACGCAAACAGGAAAAACACCGCGTTTCCCGAAGTGAATACCAATATCATAGAAACGATAAACGTGGAATACAGAAAGTTGAACAGTCCCATCCGTCTGCCCTCATAATGCCGCAGGTAGCCGATGGAATACAGCGAAACGCAAACCGCTATTATGGACAGGCCGAGCATAAAGTAAGCCGACAGATTATCTATCTTTATATTGAACGAAAGCAATGGTACCTGGGATGTAAATATATTCAATGTTGTAATGCCGCTGTTTGAAAAAAGGAATATAAGAGATGATATGAGTCCTGAAGCGGCGGCGGCGATGTTGATTACATTGGCTGCAAGCGTACACTGCTTACGCTTCCTTAAAATTATCGATAATACCGCGGCCAGCAGATATAGAAATATTGACGCATCAAAGAAAATGACCGGGTCATGTACCCTCATATAAACAATCTACCCCCTCATAGCCTGTAAAAAAACCGGCATATTTTTTAAGCCTGCATGCAGGCAAAAAGCAATATACAATACGCCCTTTAGCCCTATAGGCAAGGAACCTTGTACTCGTTATAATTAAATATCTTGTGTATTGATAGTTACAGGAATGCACAGTGATATTATATTGCCTTACCATTCAGCTATTAATTAATGGTAACAGAGTACCACGGCAGGAATATTTGCGTCAAGTTTATTTGTAATTTTATATCTTGTCAACAGAACCGTGTCACTTATAACCTGCTTAATCAAAAATAAAAACCAGCACATAATGAACTTCTTTGAATTTGCCCTGAATTCATTATGTGCCGGATGGCGTGCCCGGGAGGATTCGAACCTCTGACCTTTGGAGTCGGAGTCCAACGCTCTATCCAACTGAGCTACGAGCACATGACCTAAATAATATATCACAAAACACAGACAAGTCAATTATAGTGACCCGTTTAATAATTAATAGTACTGGTAAAGCGTACACCTTATATTGCCGTTATACAATTTGCGTTTTTTCACCGCCCGCTGTCCGAAATACCTTTCGAATCCGTCGTCAGCAGTGATTATAAATTTTCTCTTCACCCCTGATAGCGTTTTTCCCATATCCTGATAAAGTTTATGAACGCCGTCTTTCTCTCCAAGGCGCTGCGCGTAAGGCGGATTAGTGAGTACAACGCAATTCATTCTTGAAAATTCTTTTATATCCGCGTGATATATACGTATAGTTACTCCCGCCGCTTTCGCGTTTCTATCCGCGGCGCTCAGAGCGTCTTTATCGATATCCGAAGCAAAAACCGCGGCAGGCGCTTTAACGCTGCATTTCGCAGCCTCGCGCTCGGCTTTCCATTCGTTTTTGAACATTCCCCACTTTTCGCCGTCAAACCCACGTCCCAGCCCCGGCGCCATATTGGCGCCTACCATCGCCGCCTCTATGGCTATCGTGCCGGAGCCGCACATAGGGTCGGCAAATTCCCCTTCTTTCCACCCGGTAAGCATAACGAGCCCTGCGGCAAGCGTTTCGCGTATCGGAGCTTTTACATTAGCGGCGCGGTAACCCCGCCGGTTCAGCCCTGGGCCGCTTACGTTAAGGCATGCCGAGACCCTGTCTTTAATGATTTTTATATGTATATCATACTTTTCTTCGCTTTCGGGCAGAAAAGTTGTTTTATACTTTGCTTTCAGCCTTTCGACGACTGCTTTTTTGCTTATGGATTGTATATCCGATACGCTGAACAGAGTGCTTTTTACAGAATCAGCGTTTACCGGGAACGCAGCGTCCTTTGTGATGTAATTTTCCCACTCTGTTGACTTTACGCCTTCAAACAACTCGTCGAACGAAACAGCGTTAAAACACCCAAGCTCTATAAATACCCTGTCGGCGCATCTTAATGCTATGTTTGCTTTCGCTATGCCCGCTTCGTCAGCAAAAAAATAGACCCGGGCGTCTTTTGGCTCTATGCGCCCGAATCCCAGATGTTTTAATTCCGAGGCCACTACTGTTTCAAGGCCGAAAGAACATGAGGCAAAACAGTTATAAAGCATTGTCTTCATCCCATCTGTTAAGCTTTACGTCGTTGATGTAAAGCGCAAAGTTACACCCTAAAAATTTGGCGCATTGCTCGCACATAAGCATCCTCGTCATATATATGGCGAGAAAATCCATCGGCGAAGAACTGGGAGCCATATTGTAGTTTATAGCGATCACCCCGTCTTCGACTGTGAGCTTTGTTGCCTGTATCGAGTAATTTACTCTATCGTGTATATCAGTTGCATCATACTTTTTCACCCTTACGCGCGCCCTGTGGGCGTCGATCTTATCGGCGATTATGAGCGCGGCGGAAATATCGCTCACAGGCTGCCCGGTTTCTTCTTCATGTGAGCCTACCGCGGCGCAAACTTCGCAGACTTCCGATACGGGCATCCCCATCTCGCACAGTATGGGAAAAAGCATTACCGCGCCGTTAAGGCCGTGATGCTTCCTGTTTACTAGGTTGCCGACATCGTGCACCCAGCCCGCTATTTTAGCGAGTTCAATTCGCCTTTCCGGCATATTGAGTTTTGACAGTATCTCCCCCGCTATCCTGCTTACATACCCCACATGGCGCGGCCCGTGGTCAGTATAGCCTATCACCTCAAGGCATTTGTTCGATTGATCTACAAGCTCTCTTATTTTCTCGCTTGCTTTTATATCGCTGAAATTAACTGCCAATTAGTCCTCCATATTCTTAAGCGATTCGTAGTCCTTATCGCCCGTAAAATCTCTTTCTATCGTTACCTCTCCGCCCAATTCCTCGAATGCGTTCTTTATAGCCACATATTCGTAGTAGACTATTCTTTCGTCTTTCATCGTTTCCTCAAGATACGGAAGGGCTTTTTCGTTTCCCAATTTTCCTAAGCAGCTTGCGTAAAATGCCTTTTTTGTATCCCTGTATAAAAGCTTTTCCAGGGCAAAATTAAATGTCCTGTAATCGTAGGGCAAATCGCTCAGTATATCGAGAAAACAATCGGACGAATATTCGTTTACGGCTTCTTCATAAGCAAGTATTATCTTTTCTTTAAACTGATCGCCCGTTTCCTTCAGCGCCTGAACGCATGATTCCGGAAACTCCATTTCTTCGGCCGATCCGGCAATGGAGTCAATATAATATTCATACGGATGCTTCATATCCATCTCTTCTATCAGCGAAACGATAACGGATTTCAGTTTATCGCTCTTTTCGCCCTCATAATTTTCCATAAGGGAGATCAGATATGGATAGGCCTCGCCGGCCTTGTCTTCAATGCTGTTAAGAAGCGAACCTGGTATGGATTTTTCAGAAAAAATATATTTCCAGAGCGTTTCTATAAGCTGCGCGGGGGCAAGTTCGTCGAAATAGTTATTGGGAGACTTACCTTCCAGCCAGTCTTTCGGAGCTTCCATCCAGTCAAAATACAGATCTTCTGCGATATCATCGATCTCTTCTTCATCGATTTCTTTTTCCTTAATATATTCAGACAGGTATTTTCTGAATCTATCTTCAAAGTCGATCAGCATCACTTTTTATCCTTATCGACCGCATGCACTAAAATACCCAGATACTTATTGAACGTTGCAAGCGAAGTACCGTAACGGTCTACAAGCTCTTTCTTTGAAGGTATATCTTCGCTTTTGACCAATCCGTTTACGATGTATTCAAGCGCGGCGGCGAATGCCTGCGGCTTTGTTATCCAATCGCCGGAATCGTTTTGCTCCTTAGCAAAAGATACGATAAACTCTATGCCTTTTGATATAAAATCTTCACCGTACCTGCCGCGCGAATGTACTATGAAGTCGTTAAGAGCGTCGGCGTACGGTTTCGGCAGGTTTTTTATCTCCTCGGATATGCTCCCTACGCGCACCTCAACTATCGCGCCTTTTATATATGCCACGTACGGTTCCTTTGCCCCTATGCGTTTTAAACACATGAATATATCGTTTTTTATCTCGTCGGCCTCAGTGCTCTTGAGCAGAAAACTTCTGAATTCGTCTTCCACCTGTTCGTCTGAAAACAGGCTCATTATTTCGATAACTATTTTTTTAATATATTCGTCGCCGTAATAAAGGCCCCAGAGAATAACAGACTTAAAATACTCATCGTTGTTCCATTTTTCTTTTAGGCTGCCGTCTTTTTGCATCAGACAATCGTTCAAATACTTCACGCGCAGCTTGATCTCATCGAACTGCACCTGGTAAACATATTCAAGCTTTTTTAAAGGGTGCCCGTTTTTTGCAGCGTTTGCTTTCGCTTTATAATAAGACGCAAGGCTGTTATTCGGATCGATCTTTAATATTTTCTCAAAGCAATCGGACGCTTCATTGCACAGCCCGATATTATAGGCGGCGATGCCCAGAAAATGGAGTATGCGTATATCGTACGGCTGAAACGGTATTATCTTTGAAAACCATTTATAAGCCTCTTCGTGATGAGAGAGTTCACAGTATGTGAGAGCGAGTTTGTGCATATCCTCGGGTTCTATATCGCCTATATCGTCAAGCCTTTTAAGAAACCCCCCTGCTATATCGTTCTCTCCCATATCCGAATAAAAGAAAGCAAGGTTGCAGCACGCATGCAGATTCGCCGGCTGCGCTTCAAGCACTTTCTTTGATAATTCTATAGCTTTGGCTTTCTGCCCGTCAAAAAAGTAAGAAAGCGCAAGGTTGTTCATTGCGGGATACATCAGGCGATCCCGGTTAATAACGTTTTCAAGATGCTCTATTGCCGCCTTATAGTTTCCCTTATCAAGATTCTGTTTGCCTTCGTAAGCCTCTTCCATCAACAGCTGCCGGCTCACGTCCTGCAATACGCCATCGTCCTCCTCTTCTTCGTCTATCATATCGAATATATCGTCGATATCATCGACGAATTCACCGTCGGGATCTATAGCGAGATATTGCTCAAAAGCCTCATCCGCAAGATCATAGTTTTTCATGCCCATATAATTGCAGCCAAGAGCAAACAGGCATTCTGTGGGCGTATTGCCATAGCGGGCGATCTTTAAAAGAACGTCGTTCGATTCCGCATAAAGGCCCATCTCGGAATATATCTGAGCTATGCTGAGTAAATATTCAACGTTATCGGGTTCCATCCCCAGCGCCTGCCGGTAAAGCTGGAGCGCTTCGATAAAGTTACCGTCGTCTATATGCTTTTCGGCCTTCTTGATAAAAAACGACGCGGGTTGGTGGAAACTCAATACTTTATTCTGCGTTTTGTTTTTGTCTGTCATTTATCCTCCTAAGTATCTTGATTATAGCATAGCGGCTTTTTGCACTCAATACGCATATTATTTGGAGCATACGAATTGCGCCCTTTGGCAGCGCCCTTCAGGCTCATCTTTGGTAAAGCAATCGAAGATCTCAATTTTTTTATAACCGGCTGAAAGCAATATCTTTGTCAATGTTTCGGCTTCGTGTGCATATTGCGTATGCCGCTCAAAAAAACGCTCGTACAGGCGGCCGCGGCGCACGAACAGGGTAATATCCATAACAAGGCTGCCGCTGCTAACATCATATGCATTATGCCATATATATGACGCATCTTCCTGATCGTCGTAATACACCTGCCCGTCCATGCTTTTAAGTTTATTTGCGGAGCTTATATCAAATATCAGTACTCCGTTATCGTTTAAAGCTTCGTAGGCCGTACCCGCAAATTTACAAAAGCCGCCGGTATCCAGATAATTCGGGCCGTCGCATACCGATATGATTGCGTCTATTTTGTGCCCGACTTCGATATGCCTCATATCCTGGAGTATAAATCTTATATCGCATCCCTTTTTTCTGGAGCTTTCGGATGCGACCCTGAGCATTTCCGGCGATATGTCCGACGCGGTCATATCGAACCCCAGCCGGTAAAGTTCTATCGCTATTTTCCCGGTACCGCACGCCGTTTCCAATACTTTTTTTGCTTTCTTTTCACTAAGAAAGCCGGCTATATAATCCGCCCACTTTGGGTAGCTTACATCGTACATCAGTTTATCGTAGACCTCTGACAGATATTCGTACGCTTCCACCTTTACCTCCAGACACATTTTTAACAGGTGATAATAATATACAACAGCAATATAATATAAACAAAATATTTTTACCAATAAAAAAAGGAGCGGTTGACGGTATCATGCACCGATGTTATAATACAGCAATACAGTTGAGGCGCAGTTTTCATGAGTATGCTAACCGGAGGCGGCGGAACGCTTAGGATGATTAGAACAAAGGGGAAACTGCCGAAGGAAAACATACCGCAATGTTTTGCCTGGGTGCATGGTCAACAGCCATGCAACTGTCGTCCTGAAATCGGGGTCCCCGAAAACCGAAGGTTTTTGGGGCAAAAGGGGCGGAGCGCTGCTGTAATAATTAAAATTATTTTTGTTATTATTGGCGCGCGGTATTCATGCGTGCTATTTTTATACGATAATAAAAGTTTTTATGTGTTTGCAAGGAGGTCTTTTTCGTGAAGAGCTACAATGTCGGCATAGTCGGTGCAACGGGAATGGTTGGGCAGCGTTTCGTATCGCTGCTGGCAAACCATCCATGGTTTAAAATAACTCATTTGAGCGCAAGCGAAAAGTCGGCCGGGAAAACGTACGGCGAAGCAGTCAGAGGAAGATGGGCTATGCCCTCTCCCCTGCCGGAAAACATCGCTGATATACAGGTGTTTAACGCGTACGACATTAAAACGGCAAAAGAAA
The DNA here is from genome assembly GCA_964510055.1 of uncultured Christensenellaceae bacterium. GTDB lineage: Bacteria > Bacillota > Clostridia > Christensenellales > SZUA-584 > DTFZ01. Next base: position 8,895 of record CAZDZY010000040.1, on the reverse strand, counting down.
AAGTCGATTTTGTTTTTTGCGCAATAAAGCTTGATAAGCAGCAGACAAAAGCTCTTGAAGAAGCATACGCTAAAGAAGAGATACCCGTTATCTCCAATAACAGCGCGCATAGGATGACTATCGACGTTCCTATGCTTATACCTGAGGTAAACGCACAGCATATCGAAGTTATCGGTATGCAGCGCAAGCGTCTCGGCACAAAACGCGGATTCATTGCGGTAAAACCGAATTGTTCCATACAGACGTATGTTCCCGCGCTCCATCCTTTGATGGATTTTGGAATAAATAAGGTATTGGCATGCACGTATCAGGCAATATCGGGCGCCGGCAGGACTCTTGCGTCGTGGCCCGAGATGGAAGACAACGTTATTCCTTTCATTGGCGGCGAAGAACAGAAAAGCGAACAGGAACCGCTCAAGGTCTGGGGCATCGTTGGGGAAAACGGTATAGTGAACGCGCAGAAACCTGTCATAACGACGCAGTGCATACGTGTGCCTGTATCCGACGGGCATTTAGCGGCAACGTTTGTCAGCTTTGATAAAAAGCCGACTATAGAGCAGATAAAAGAAAGATGGAAAAGTTTCAAGGGAGTCCCGCAGGAACTCGGGCTCCCCAGCGCGCCAAAACAGTTCCTTGAATATTTCGAGGACGATTCAAGGCCGCAGACAAAACTCGACAGGGATAACGGGAACGGCATGGCCGTCTCCATAGGCCGCCTGCGCGAAGATACGCTCTTTGATTACAAGTTCGTTGTTTTAAGTCATAATACCTTAAGGGGCGCGGCGGGAGGCGGCGTGCTGGCAGCGGAACTGCTGGCGCAAAAGGGCTATTTCGACAGGTGATGTGTCACCAACTTAAAAGGAGTGATTATATGAGTATTTTTACGGGAGCGGGCACGGCTCTGGTTACTCCGTTCAATGATGCGGGAATCGATTTTGCAGCCTTTGAAACGCTTATCGAATATCAGATAGAAAACGATATAGACGCGCTTATAGTTTGCGGCACAACGGGCGAACCGGCTACAATGACAAAAAAAGAAAAGCTTTCCGCCATTGAATTTGTCGTTAAACAGGCTGCAGGCAGAGTCCCCGTTATAGCCGGAACGGGCACTAACAACACCGCGGCTTCTATAGAGAATTCGATGGAGGCTTGCGACCTCGGCGTAAACGGGCTGCTCGTGGTAACGCCGTATTATAACAAGTGCTCCGACGCTGGCCTTATAAAGCATTTTCTGAGTATTGCCGACGCTTCAAGCGTGCCGATAATCGTTTACAACGTTCCCTCGAGGACAGGAATGAATATATGCCCCGCGGTAATGAAAGAAATCAGCCGGCATGATAATATAGTCGGTATAAAAGAAGCAAGCGCCAATATCGTACAGATAATGGAAACCGCCCGCCTTTGCCCCGATATAGACCTCTATTCAGGCAACGACGACCACGTTATACCGCTGCTTGCGCTTGGCGGCAAAGGCGTTATTTCCGTATCGGCAAACGTAGTGCCTAAGATGAATCATGATATGGTAGCAAGTTTCCTGGATGGAGATATAAAAAAAGCCCTTGAATTGCAGTTTAAGCTTAACCCCCTCAATAAAGCGCTGTTCATTGATGTGAGTCCGATACCTGTAAAAACCGCGCTTAATATGATAGGAATGAACGCGGGGCTGCTGCGGATGCCTCTGTGCGAGATGAGCGCCGATAAAGTCGCTCTGCTCAAAAAGGAGCTTGTAGCGCTTGGATTTGACATATCATAATTAAAGAGAAAATACAGGATAGCTGCAGCCGGAAAACGGCTGCAGCTTGTTTTTCGCAAGTTTTTATATTAAACTCATCAGGGAAAATGTAATAACCAAAAGCAGGGCATTGGGAATAATTGAAGGGGTAAAAATGATAAACGTTATTCTAAACGGAGCCAACGGAAAAATGGGACAAGTGCTTGCGGGCATAATTGCGCAGACCGACGATATAAAAGTTGCCGCGGGAGTCGATAAGTTCCCGGATTTTAAGCAAAACGATTTTCCCGTATACCTGAGCCTTGAAGACTGCGGCGAGAAAGCCGATATGATAATCGATTTTTCGCGGCCCGAAGCGCTTACCGCCAACCTCTCATATGCGAAGAGAAAGCATATCCCTATGGTAATCGCGACCACCGGTTTTACTCCCGAAGAAAAAAAACAGATATATGATGCAGCGAAAAACATACCTGTATTCTTCGCGGCGAATATGTCGCTCGGCGTAAACCTTCAGATGGAGCTTGCTAAAAACGCGGCCGCGTTTTTAGGCGAAGCTTACGACATCGAGATCATAGAGAAGCACCACAACCAGAAAGTCGACGCCCCCAGCGGAACGGCGCTCGCTATAGCGGATTTTATTAACGACGCTTTTACCGACCGGAAGGATTATGTTTTCGGCCGTCATTCCAAGACCGAAAAGCGCGGAAGAGAGATTGGTATACACGCGGTGCGCGGCGGCACAATACCCGGCGAACACAGCGTTATGTTTATAGGAACCGATGAGATAATAGAAATAAACCATACAGCGCAGTCGAGGCAGATATTCGCGTTTGGAGCGGTCCGGGCTGCAAGATTTATTTTCGGCAAGCCCGCGGGCCTTTATAACATGAGCGACGTGATCGCGGAATCTGCTGTCACCCATATATACCAGGACGACGGGCAGGCGATGGCGACGCTTACGGACATGCCCTTCTCGCCTTCGCTTATTGCCAAAGTCTTTGACGATATTGCGAAAAAGAATATCAGAGTCGATATAATAAGCCAGACGTCTCCGCATAACGGAAAGGTAAACCTGTCTTTTTCCATGCCGATATCGGATATAAACACCTGCGGCGAACTGCTTAAAAAATACGTAACGGGCTTTACGAAAATAAGCACCGATACAAGGCTTTCCAAACTCACTATAGAAGGAGCCGGCATGCAGCGCCAGTCGGGAGTGGCTTCGCGCCTGTTCGGCGCGCTCGCCGAAAAAGAGATCGGCATATATATTATCACCACATCGGAAACGAAAATAAGCTTTTGCGTCGATACTTCGAAGGCAAAAGAAGCCGTAAGCGCGGTGTCGAAGGCGTTTTCTCTGTTATAAAACTATTTTAGTCCTATATCGCTCCTGTACTGCGCCCCTGGAAAGCTTATCTTCTTTACATCCTCATACGCTTTTTCTCTCGCTTCTTTTATGCCGCTTCCAAGAGACGTTACCCCAAGCACCCTTCCCCCGCTGTTGATATATTTCCAGCCTTCTTTAGCCGTTCCTGCATGAAATACTATCACGTCTTTTACTGTGTCGAGCCCTGTTATCGTTATTCCCTTTTCATATTTCCCGGGATATCCGCCTGAAGCTATTACTACGCATACGGCGCATTTTTCATCCCATTCAAGTTTTATTTCTGAAAGCCTTCCGTCAATTATTGCTTCAACAATATCGAGAAGGTCGTTCTTCATCCGGGGCAGTATCACCTGCGCTTCCGGGTCGCCGAAGCGTGCGTTATATTCAAGAAGCTTCGGCCCGTTTTCAGTAAGCATAAGCCCGAAATATATGACGCCTTTAAAGGCTCTTCCTTCCTCATTGAGGGCAAAAAGCGTCTTGTTGATAATATTGTCTTCGACAGTTTTTTGTATCTCTGGCTTGTACTTGGGAGAAGGTGAAAATGCCCCCATTCCGCCTGTGTTCGGCCCCTTATCACCATCGAACGCGCGCTTATGGTCCTGCGCGCTGGCCATAGGCAGTATAGTCCTGCCGTCGCAGAACGCAAGCACGGAAACTTCCGGCCCGCTCAGATACTCTTCTATGATGACCGTTTCCCCTGCCTTGCCGAATGTGCTTTTTATCATCATGTCTTCGAGCGCTGCCTTTGCCTCCGCAGCTGTGCTGCATATTATAACGCCTTTTCCGAGAGCCAGCCCGTCCGCTTTGACCACCACGGGAAAAACGCAGTTTTCCGCGTATTCGCACGCCTTTTTATAATCGGTAAAAACCTCATATTCCGCCGTGGGTATGCCGTACTTCTTCATCAGCCATTTTGCGTACGCTTTGCTGCCCTCGATCTCCGCCGCTTTTGCTGTAGGCCCGAATGCCCTTATGCCTTGCGCTTCAAGCCTGTCCACCATCCCCATATAGAGAGGGTCATCGGGGGCTACGAAGACCAGGTCGAATATCTCCTTCTTCGCATAGTCAACGATGCCATCGATATCAGTCGCGCTTATGGGGACGCACTTTGCCATGTCGGAGATGCCTCCGTTGCCCGGGGCGCAATGTATTTCAGTTACTCTTTTGTTCTGCAATAGTTTCCATATTATAGCGTGCTCGCGGCCTCCGCCGCCTACAACAAGTATCTTCATATCATCGGCCTCAATGACGGAAATGGCGTATTCCGGTGAATACCATGGAGAGCCCTAATTCATCGCATGCCTTTATGGAATCCTCATCGCGTATGCTGCCGCCCGGCTGGATTATCGCCTTTATGCCGTACTTTGCCGCAAGCCTTACGCAGTCGTCGAACGGGAAATACGCGTCCGACGCAAGCGCGGCGCCGTCTGCCTTCTCCCCGGCCCGCTGAAGCGCGGCTTCGGCGGCCCATATCCGGGATACCTGCCCCGGCCCGAGGCCGAGAGATTGCTTATCTTTCGCGATTGAGATGGCGTTCGATTTCAGGTGTTTAACGAGTTTCCACGCGAAAGCCATATCTTCCATCTCTTTATCTGTTGGCGTACGTTTTGTCACGACTTTTAATTCCCCGTCGAACAGCAGGGAATCAGGCTGCTGTATCAGCAAGCCGCCGGATGGCTTTTTAATATCGATCGCGCTTGATTTTATTTTGGAACTTATACCAGGCAGCTGGAGTATTCGAAGGTTCTTCTTCGTCTTTAATACTTCCAGCGCTTCCGCGGAGTATGAAGGAGCGATTATAATCTCGAGAAACGTTTTTATCATTTCCTCAGCCGCTTTTATATCGACTTCGGCGTTTACGGCAACTATCCCGCCGTAAATGGAACCGGGATCGGCGGAATAAGCTTTCATATACGCGTCGTATACATTATCTGAGCTGCCCACGCCGCAGGGATTTGCGTGCTTTGAGGCGACGACGGTCGTCTCGTCGAATTCCCGCAGGCATTCGACAGCCCCGTTCGTATCGTTTATGTTGTTGAACGAAAGCTCCTTGCCCCATAACTGCTGTGCTGAGGCAAGCGTCCCGCCTATATCGAGAGGCTCCCTGTAAAAGGCAGCCGACTGATGCGGGTTCTCGCCGTAGCGCATATCCTGAAGCTTCTCATACGTAAGCGTGAGCTTTTCCGGATATCCCCCGCCGTTTTGTTCACGGAGATATCCTGATACCAGCGCGTCGTATGCAGCGGTATGCTCGAACACTTTTACGCACAGATCGAATTTTGTTTTCTTTGATACTTCTCCGCTCTTTAATTCTTCGAGCACTCCGGCGTAATCCATAGGATCGACTATCGAAGCAACGTCCTGCCAGTTTTTTGCGGCTGCGCGCAGCATCGTCGGCCCGCCTATATCGATATTTTCAATCGCTTCTTCTAGCGTTACTCCCGGTTTTGATATCGTTTGCTTGAACGGGTACAGGTTTACGGCAACTATATCTATAAGCCCTACGCCTAATGTTTCGACCTGCTCCATGTGCTGCCTGTTAGACCTCATTGCCAGTATACCCGCGTGGATATTCGGGTGAAGCGTCTTAACCCGCCCGTCAAGGCACTCCGGGAATCCGGTGATCTCCGAAACGTTAGTTACCTGAATACCCGCCTCTTCCAGCGCGCGCTGTGTGCCGCCCGTTGAAAGCAGCTCGAAACCAAGGTCTGTCAGACCCTTCGCGAACTCGACGATCCCAGTCTTATCGAATACGCTTAAGAAAGCTCTTTTCATTTCAACCTCCGAAATCTATATATAAAATATTATTGACAGTTAATCAATAACGCGCACTCTCCTGCCTTCAAGCTCCAGCTTTCCCTCGCACAGAAGCTTCACAGACTCAACAAGGATCTCGTGCTCAACTTCTAGCACCCTTGCCGCAAGCGCCTCGGGAGTATCGCCGTCCAGTATAGGAACGCATTTCTGCATTATTATCGGCCCGGTGTCTGTGCCTTCGTCCACGAAATGCGTAGTGGCGCCCGACACTTTCGCCCCGTAATCAAGCACAGCTTTGTGCACCCTGAGGCCGTAAAAACCTTTCCCGCAGAACGAGGGTATAAGTGCCGGATGTATGTTTATTATCTTATATCTGCTAACGACTTCTTTGCCCAGTATGGACATATAGCCCGCTAGTATTAAAGCCTGCCCGCCGAATCGCTCTATTGCGCTTATTATTGCTTTATCCAGTTCTTCCTGAGCTCCGTGATCGGACGGCCTTATCACCGCTGTAGGTATGCCCGCGCTTTGCGCGCGTTCCAGGGCGTATACGCCCGGCTTGTTTGAAATGACTCCCGAAATACGGGCGCTTATGCGGCCGACTGCGCACGCGTCTATAAGCGCCTGCAGATTCGTGCCTCCGCCCGAGACCATCACTACAAGCCTTTCTATTCGCACAGTTTTACTCCCTCGCCTTCGACCACAGTGCCTATAACGAACGATTCTTCCCCTGAATTCCTTGCGGCAAACGCGACGTTGCTCGACTGGTCCGGATTTACGGCTATCACCATTCCTATGCCCATATTGAACGTATTGTATGCTTCTTCCGGTTTGAGTTTGGCTTTGTTTACTATGAAATCGAATACCGGGGGCATGTCCCAGCTGCCTAAGGTTATTTCTACACCCAGGCCTTTCGGTATTATGCGCGGTATGTTCTCGATAAATCCCCCGCCCGTTATATGCGCCGCTCCCTTTATTTTAAACGACTTCGCAAGTTCAAGCAGAGTTTTGACATATATCCTTGTAGGGGTCAAAAGCTCTTCGCCCAAAGTTTTACCGAATGCATCTATATACTTTGAAAGAGATTTCTTGTCCATCTTTACGAGTTTCCGGACGAGCGAGAACCCGTTGCTGTGGAGGCCGGAAGATTTAAGCCCTACGAGCACATCTCCCTTTTTTATGCTCCGCCCGTCTATGATATCTTCTTTTTTGACTTTTCCGACGCAAAAACCTGCGAGGTCGTATTCTCCCGTATTATAGAAACCCGGCATTTCGGCAGTCTCGCCGCCTATAAGGGCGCATCCCGCCTGCCTGCATCCTTCGGCTACGCCCTTTACTATATCGCCCGCTACTTCGGGCTCAAGCTTCCCCATCGCTATATAATCCAGGAAAAACATCGGGTCTGCGCCCTGGCAGACGACATCGTTGGCGCACATGGCTACGCAGTCTATGCCTATGGTATCGTGCTTTTGCATCGCAAACGCCAGTTTCAGCTTTGTCCCGACACCGTCGGTGCCGGCAACGAGCACGCTGCTGCCGCTTTTATACATACCTCCGAAAGAACCTAAACCTGTGAGAACGTTCTTATCGAATGTCGTTCTTGCATGGGCTTTCATCAGGTCTACTGCTTTGTAGCCGGCTTCGACATCTACTCCGGCGTCTTTATATGTTACAGACATATATTTCTCCTTATCTGTCGAGAATGTTCTTCTTCGCGCATTTTAACATATCGTCCACATCTTCGGGATATTTCCCGCTGAAGCAGCCCGTGCAGAAATTGCACGCGGCGCCTTCAACGGTTTTAAGCAGGTCTTCAATGCTCAGGTATTTAAGGGAATCGGCTCCTATAAGCTTTCTTATATTCTCTATCGAATTGCCCGCTCCAATAAGCTGTTCATGTGACGGCGTATCTATACCGAAAAAACAGGGGTATTTTACAGGCGGAGAACTTATCCTCATGTGCACTTCCTTTGCTCCCGCGAGTTTGAGCATCTCGATTATCCTTTTCGATGTCGTTCCTCTCACTATCGAATCATCGATAAGCACGACGCGCTTTCCCCTCACGTTACGCTTGAGCGGAGTAAGCTTCAGGTTTACGCTTATTTCCCTTTTTCCCTGCACGGGCTGTATGAACGTACGCCCGACATACCTGTTCTTTTCAAGCGCTTTTGTATACGGAAGGCCCGATTGGGCGGCATACCCCATAGCCGCAGGCGTCGATGAATCGGGAACCTCCGCAACTATGTCCGCGTCGGCGGGGTTTGTTATAGCCAGCATCGCACCCGCGCGCTCCCTTGCCTTGTGCACAGATATCCCGTCTATATCAGAATCAGGCCGTGCAAAGTATACGTATTCGAATATACAAAGAGCAGTCTCGTCGCTTCGCGGCCCGCTGTACGATTTCAATCCTTCTTTGCTTATCGAGACTATCTCCCCCGGCCGCAGATCTCGTATGAATTCCGCCCCTATGGTATCAAAAGCGCACGACTCGGACGCGAAAACAAAACTCCCGTCTATCTTGCCAAGCGCCAGCGGCCTTATGCCTTTGGGGCCTCTTACGCCTATAAGCTCGTCGGGAGTCATTAATACGAGGGCATAGCTTCCTTTCAGCAGTTCCATGGTGGTCTTTATCGCGTCTATTATACCGTTGTGCCGGTGTTTTGCTATCAGGCTGGCTATCACTTCGGAATCTATGGACGTCTGGAATATCGCTCCCGCGTTTTCCAGTTCGTCTCGCAATTCATTCGCGTTAATGAGGTTGCCGTTATGCGCTAATGCAAGGCTGCCTTTTTTGGAGCTTATAACAAGCGGCTGCGCATTTACAAGCTGGCTGTCTCCCATCGTAGAATATCTAACATGGCCTATCGCGGCATACGCGCCGCATAAGCTTTCGAGACCGGTTTTGAATACTTCGGGAACAAGCCCCATGTCTTTGTGGTATTCTATCCCGCCATCTTTGGCAACAGCTATCCCGGCGCTTTCCTGCCCGCGGTGCTGCAGCGCGAAAAGCCCGTAATAA
>CAZDZY010000039.1:0-24291 GCA_964510055.1 uncultured Christensenellaceae bacterium | reverse complement strand
TGGCTGCTTTGCAGTCTCTTTATTTAACTGTTGCACTTGTTATTGTAATCTACCCAGCTTCCCCTCAAGGGGAAGCCAAGCAAGCACATAAACGAATACACATATATAACACGGAACAAAAATGAGGTATTAGCAACACACTTTTGCAGATGACGATCTATGAGTACGCCTTGAGGCGATGCCAGCAATATAGGGCCGAGCCCGCATGTGAAATACCCCCGGGCATGACCCGGGGGATCATTATTGTGCCGGCAAGCCCCTCCCGCTGCGCGGGGGAGTTAAAATAAGCCGCGTACAGTATTTTTGAGCGTATGCTGGCGGCGGCAGATACGCCAACGTACTTACAGGCAGCCCACATTTCTTACGGAATATTCGCTTTTAGGAAGGATTACTGTTTTAAGGAAAGCCGGTATGTTTAAGAATAGTATAATTGATAGTATCAATCATAGTTAAAAGCTTATAACGGAGGAGCGCGGATGATCGAATTAATCGGAGTTTCCAAAACATACGGGGGAAGGGTAAAGGCAATTGACGACATATCTCTTAATATAGATTCGGGGTGCATATACGGATTTTTAGGGCCCAACGGCGCAGGCAAGACGACCACGATAAAGCTCATCACCGGCATAATAAAGCCCGACGCCGGCCGCATAACCGTTGACGGCGTCGATATCGAGAAGGAACCGATGAAGGCCAAAATGAGCATAGGCTTCGTTCCGGACGACCCGAACGTTTTCTTGCGGCTTAAAGGCATAGAATACCTTACGTTCATGGCTGACGTTTACGAGGTAAGCTCTAAAGACCGCCCGGAGGTCATTTCGGAACTGGCGCGGCGTTTCGAGATGACAAACGCCTTGGGCGACAAGATACAGAGCTATTCACACGGCATGCGCCAGAAGATCGTGCTTATGGGCGCTCTGCTGCATAAACCGGGCGCGTGGATACTTGACGAGCCCATGACCGGGCTCGATCCGAAATCGGCTTTTGAACTGAAGGTTATGATGCGCGAACACGCCGATAAAGGGAAGACGGTTTTCTTCTCTACGCATGTGCTCGAGGTCGCCGAAAAAGTGTGCGATAAAGTAGCCGTTATCAGCCTGGGCAAGATACTTTTCGCGGGAGATATAGGCGATATAAAGAAGAGCGGCAGCGAATCGCTCGAAAAGATGTTTTTGGAGATGACTGAAAATGCGTAAGTTCCTTGCGCTTACAGCGGTGCTGTTAAAGGGAGGCGGAGGGTTCTTCACAAACAAGCGCGGCAAGACGAACTGGATAATACCCGCGGCAATAATTTTAGGTTTCGTTATTTTGGCGCTTGCGATAATGATTTTCGCAGGCGTAGCTTACGATACCCTTAAGGAGTATAAGAACGGCTCGCAGGAAATAATAATACCCGCAATATTCGGGGCAACGAGCGTAGTTATTTTCCTGTTCGGAATCTTCTACGCCATATCGTCGATGTATCACGCCGAAGACATAGAGCAGCTGAAATATCTGCCGCTGTCGACATATCATATACTCAGCGCAAAATTTGTAACGCTGGTAATATACGAGTATATTTTTGAGGCTTTCATACTTTTGCCTGTGATCGTGTTGTACGGAATGAGGAGCGGCGGAGGAGCGATGTATATAATATACTCCGTAATGCTGTTTCTTATATTGCCGGTGATCGCGCTTTCCATGGCTGCGGTAATAGTTATATTGGTCATGCGCTTTACAGGTTTCGGTAAAAACAAGCAGGCGTTCAAGTATGCAGGCGGCATAATCGCCGTAGCGTTTGCGCTCGGCCTCAACGTCCTCATACAGGGTTCCGTTTCACAGATAACTGACCCGCAGTTTGCCGAAGCGCTGCGAAGCTCCCGGCTTCCGGAGATATTGGCAAACATTTTTCCGGGGTTAGGCTTCGCGTCCGGAGCGCTACTTAGCTGCGATAGCCTTAGCGGCTTATGGAACCTGCTGCTGTTCGCGCTGTGCTCCGCGGGAGCGTTTATTGTATTTCTGGCAGTCGGCCGGCTCCTCTACTTAAAAGGCGTAGCCGATATAAACGAAACTTCGGCGAAGAGAAAGGCTATAAGCGACTTAAAGCTGGAAACGAAAAGAACGCCTGTTTTCAAAGCTTACGTTAAAAAAGAGGTAAGGCTGCTTTTCAGGTCGCCTACGGCTTTCCTGCAGTGCATACTCACGATATTCATCTGGCCCGTGCTGATGATGATAATACTGTTCACCGGAGGCGGCGAAAAAACATCTTTGATCACCGGCTGGATAACAAACATGGACGACGGGCTTTTAGTAACGCTGCTTGCGGTGGCAAGCGCTTTTATAACGTCGGCAAACGCAATAACCAGTACCATTATATCGAGGGAAGGCAAAGGGCTGTATTTCACAAAATATATCCCTGTGAGCATGCGAAAGCAGCTCCACGCCAAAAGCTTTACCGGCATAATATTCTCCGGGTTGAGCGTCGCCGTGTTTATAGCGGCGGTCGGGGCAGTGATCGGAATAAATCTAGCGCAGGCGCTTGTCTCATTCGTATTGGGTTTTGTTGTGGGGGCGGCCTGTACATACGCCGGGCTGCTTATCGATATTGCCAACCCGAAGCTAGAGTGGGTGAACGAGCAGCAGGCTATAAAGCAGAACATGAACGTGGTGGTACATTTGCTCGCCGGCCTCGCGTTCGGGGCGCTGGCGATAATACCCGTGGCAATATTCGGCATGGACATGGCGTCATCGGCGGTTTATATACTGGTGGTCTTTACATTGCTGACCGCGCTGTTTATAAAACGCGTCAACGGAAAAGCGGCTGAAAAGATAATCGATATGGATGTCTGAAAAATTTTAATTTGATATATAATACTTATCTTTTTTATAATATAATTAATCATTATGAAGGAGGGATGTATAGAATGGTAATTCCAATAATCATAGCTGCTGTCGTCGGCATAATAATAATCTGGGCCATAGCTTCGTATAATGGATTCGTAAGGCTCAGGAACAGCATAGAAGAAGCGTTTTCCACTATGGATGTATACCTTAAAAAGCGGTATGACCTCATACCCAACCTCGTGGAGACGGTAAAGGGATACGCGAAACACGAAAAGGGCACGCTCGAGAGCGTCATATCAGCGAGGAACATGGCGGTATCGGCTACGTCGCTCGAAGACAGGGTGGAAAAAGAGAACGTACTCGCGGGCGCGCTGAAAAACCTGTTCGCTCTTGCCGAAAGCTACCCGGACCTAAAAGCGAATACAAATTTCCTGGAGCTTCAGGGGCAGCTTTCGCGCATAGAGGACGAGATCGCCAACTCGCGTAAGTACTATAACGCGGTCGTTAAGTCGTTCAACATAAAGACGGAATCCTTCCCGAGCTCAATAATCGCAGGAATGTTCAAATTTACAAGGAAGCCCATGTTTGAGGTGGCAAGCGGAGAAGAAAGGGAAAACGTAAAAGTGCAGTTCTGATAAGGGTATTTGGCTGATCAAAGCGGATTAATATAATATACTGGGCCGTAAATCTTCGGATTTCGGCCTTTTTCGTTAATCAGGTAAAGAAATGGAATACCGCAGTAACAATTATGCGTTCATTAAATTGGCGATGTATGGTATAAGTAGATATATCGAACCAATAGGAGCATGATATATCGTGAGAAAGATATTTACAGCCATTTTGGTTTTATCGATTATATCAGCGTCGGCGTGCGGAACGGCGCCGGACAAAGAGCGGCAGGATATAACGCCTGCCGCTGCGCAGACCCCTGTTGAAGGAGGGATAAGCGTCTCCTGGAAGTGCTCGACGCAGGGCGCGGAGTGGAAGGATTACGGGACGGCGCAGCTCATTCCCGCCGCTCCCGGAAAATCGGATATCAGCATAGACACGTCTCTTTTGGAGCAGGAAATACTGGGGTTCGGCGGTGCTTTCAACGAAAAGGGTTGGGAAGCGCTGTCGGTGCTCAGCCCGGAAGACAAAGACACGATAATTAAGGCGATGTTCGACCCGAAAGAGGGGGCGAAGTTCAATATATGCAGGGTGCCGATAGGCGCCAGCGATTACGCGGTCTCGCGTTATACGCTCGACGAGACCAAAGACGATTATGAGATGAACGGTTTTTCGATAGAGCGGGACAGAGAATATCTGATACCGTATATCAAAGCCGCGATGAAATACGATACTGACCTTCAGGTATGGGGATCGGTATGGACTCCGCCTACGTGGATGAAGACGAACGGGGATTACGACGGCGGTTACATGAAAGATGACCCCAAAGTTTACGATGCCTATGCGCTCTATCTTGCGCGTTTCGTCGAAAGCTATCAGGCTGAGGGTATAAACTTATTTGCCGTAGCCGTACAGAACGAACCGCTCATAGACAGGAATTATCCTACGTGCCTCTGGGGCGCCGAACAGTTCAGGGCTTTCATAAAGGATCATATGGGGCCGCTGTTCGAAGAGAGGGGCGTTAAAGCTTCGATAATGCTGGGCACGCTGCAGGACGGCAACTTCAACCTATTCCCCAAGCTGCTTAGCGACCCTGACGTAAATAAATATGTCTCTATAGTCGGTTTCCAGTGGAGCGGGATAGACGCGGTAGCTATGACGCGCCGAAAATACCCCGATAAGCTGATATACCAGACCGAGACCGAGTGCGGCAACTTTAACTGGGAACCGGGATACGACCCCGACCGTCCGCAGAACGACTGGGCGTACGGCATCCATACCTGGAACAAGGTTAAAGACTACTTTGACAGGGGGGTAAACGCCTATCTCCTTTGGAACATGGTTTTGGACGAAGAAGGGAAGAGCATAGACTCGCAGGAGCCATGGCCGCAAAATGCCGCGATAACCGTTGGCAAGGACACAAAGAAAGTGACATACACGCCGATGTTCTGGGCATTCAAGCATTTTTCATATTATGTGCAGCCCGGAGCCCGTTATTTGGATATAGGAAAGGAAGAAGACGCGATAGTGTTTTTGAATCCGGACGGCAGCCTCGTTATAGAGCTGCAGAACGGAAACGATGAAAACAGGACGCTTACGATAAATATCGACGGCGGAACGCTTACAATAGACCTTCCCGCCATGTCGTGGAGCACGCTCGTAGTTCCCAAAATCTGAAAGCGGCGGCGGGAAAAGCGACTTTAAATAGATTTGTCAGACAAAAGCAGTGAGCTGCTTAAACATATCTCCCATATCTCTCCCCAGGTGCGGTAGGTTTGCCCGAGATCGTCACCCCTGACCGACGCGGGCAAACAATACGAAAAGCACCATTTCGAGCCTTCAACGGCTCTTTTTTTGCGACGTTTTTTGACGCGCCAATAAGGTTACTGTCGTAACACACGCATGTTTTAAGAATATATTAAATACAGAACGCTGATTAAAGGAGTGATGATATTGAATATTCTGCAGGATCAAAATAAACAGATACAAATGAATACGCCCGTAAAATCTGAACGGATTAACGCGCCGGCGGGAAGAATACAAATGAGCATGCCGCAAAGAAACGCGCAGACAAGCGCGCAAACAGACAATAAAGCGGAGCAGCCTGAAATGGCCCGGGTAATGAAGGCCGGTTGCACGGAACCTCCGGGGCTGGGCGAATCCGCACCGTATTTTAAAGCCGTAACTACCGACGGGGTCATGAGCCTTTCTGATTTTAGCGGGAGATGGCTTATAATGTTCTCTCACCCCGGCGATTTTACACCTGTTAGTTCTGCGTCGTAGAATGTGGAGAAGTAATTTGTTAAAACCCTCTTATACATCGGATTGCATGCGCTTTTTCACTTTTATCTAGAAGGTTATTGTTTTTATAGATTAGAAATATATCATTATTGAGAAATATTTCAGGAGTAAAATATTGAATTTGATGGATATCAATTTTTATATTATTAATCAAGGAAGTATCTCCTTTAAAGAATCGCGCCGATTCGATATAAGCCCCCCTAATGTCAGCGAAATTCAATTTTGCTCTGCCAAATGTAGCGGCCCAAAGTCTTGTATTTTGCATGTTGGCTCCGGTGAAGTTAGCTCCATTTAAATTGGAACATGATAAATTCGCATCAGAAAGATTTGAATAAGTGAAATCAAAATTTGCAAGCGAGAGCATTGACATATCTATTTTCGAAAGATCAAATTTACTAAATATAACTTTTCCTTGATATGCGCCGATTCTAATAAAAAGAAGTAGATTGTTAATTGGTACTCGTTTTAGAATATCAATATATTCAAACGTAGATAAATGATTTAAAATTATGCTGAATATATTAAAAGTATTTAAACTAGAGTTGCATAGGTGAATGTCATTCTCAATTTGGCTGCTGCGAAAAAGATCTTGAGAATTTAAAAGAAATAAGCTTAATAATTCCTCGGTTTTTTTAATATTGATACTTTTTGAATTGAAATAATTCAGGCCTTCTTTAAAAAAATCATATAATTCATCAGATAAAACATCTCCTTTTAGGGAAACTGCAAGATTTAGTATATTCTCTTTACTTGCATCTGTGTAAGTTCTTTTTACTTTTGCGAGAATCGCTTGTGATAAATAATATTCGTAAATAGATTTATGGGCAAACTCTATTTCATTTAAATCACTATCATTTTTAAAATAAGTAACCAGAGGGAAACACAGTTTTAGGTTGCTTATAATGTCTGATTGATTGCTATTTAAGCTGTTAATAATATCAAATATTTCAGTTTTGTTAATTGAAATCCCCTTACTATTATTAAATATTCTAAATGCAATTTCTAATATTAATTCGTAGATTTCTTTGTGTATTGAGTCGAGTAAGGGATGTTTCTCATCATATTTCCTGTTAAACCAAATGCCATCAATACCAAAAAGTTTATTATATGCTTCGTATTTTGATGATATTAAAGACAAGTCAATTTTACTTGCAGCAATCATATATAAAATTATTGGTACTCCAATAAATTCAGTGCCTGCAACGTCTGATTTGTCAAAATAATTAATAATAGCATTCTTCCTAAATTCATCCATATTAATATTGTACTTATTAATCCAGAGGGCTCGTTTTTTCGAACTAAAAGTACATAAATTTATAACAACACTATTTGAGATTACTTTTGGATTGAAATAACCTGGGCGAGAAGTGATAATAGAAAACGATTTTAATTCTTCAATGTCCCTGCAAAATTGAGAAATAATAAATTCTCTATCATGATCATTTGCAAGGTAAAATTCATCATAGGCATCAAGAATAAACATCGAGTGCGCCATATCTTCATCGTCTAGTTGTAAATGTGCTTTTACATCACTTAATAGGCTTTTAGATCTGTGTGGAACTTTAGAGAGTTTAACAAAAAAAGTATTAAGATTTGTTTTTGCCCTTTTAAATTGCAGTCTAGAAGCTAAATTATAAAGCAAGGTACTTTTCCCCATACCTCCACTTCCCAAAATAATCATGTGCCTATAAGTATGCTCTAATTCCGTTCCTCGGTAACCAACGTTTAGCAAATATTTTTTTAAATAACCATTAATAAAACTATCAGAAAGCAAATCGAAATCATCGAGTATTCTGTTTTTTAAATAATTTATGTAATATTCCGGTTGAATAAAAACATCTTTTAGTTTTTTCCCATCTTCCGCTTCGAAAGGTAATGCATTATCCATATTTGAAGAAAAATCCGAAATGCTTTTTTTGGAGACTATCTTCGATTTTATGGAGAGATTTGCTGAATGTTTTTTCTGTTCGGAAAAATATTTGGCTTCATTAAAAATACTCAGAATTCCATCTTGTATGATGAGGAATTCATCAATATAACCATTATTTATAACTTTGTATAGAGTATTAATGTATGATACTAAATAACTTGTTATGAAGTCTAATAGACTATTTCGCTCATAGGATAGATAAAATGAGTAAATATTAATTGTATACGACACCAAATCCTTAAGCTCATTATAAAAGTTGCCAGAGGCATAAAAATCCAAATTTATTGTTAGTATTGCGCTTAATTTTTCATAGATGGAGTGATAAAATAAGTTGTCATATATTAATACACTTCCGTTATCGATTAATGTGTGAAGATGCTCTTCAATTTTAGATATCTCTGAATCGCTCACTTTGTAAGAAGAAAACAACTTAATATATGGTTTGACAAAGTAATCGTATACTTCTGTTGCGGCTTTTTGATTTGAAATATATGATGTTTTATAGGTATCAAGTTTTGAAGGTAAAGTTTGAACGAGTGCGTATGTAAAGGCAGCTGCTACAGCTGCCGCATAATTATGCCAATCATCATTCTTGGTTCCATCGCAATAATCGCAGATCCCGCGGATTACCAGATATCCATTGCTTTCAAGTCTGGTAGAATCTTTAATACCAGCGCCTTCCATTTCAATTGCAATGACATCATGATCTATATTCAAAGCATCTCGAATCGTTGGGTTTTTCTGAACAATATTGCCTGAAGCTATCTTACTGTAGTGAACTGTCGGTGTTTCTGAACATGGTCTTGTGATCAAAGTATAGCCATTGTTAGTTTCTGTTTTTGAAAAAAACTGTTCAATAGTGTATTTTGGTCTTGAGAAGTCTGCACTAGTTTTGCCAATAACTTTCGTAATAAATGCATGCCAACTCATGCCATTCTCTAATTCGGATGCCCTGAAATAGCATATTGCTTGTTGTAGAAATGGGCTGCACGGGACGCCTAAATCTTTTGGTATAAATTAGTTATCAGTTTGCTTTCCATAATCATACTGGAATACCCCTTCAGTAGAAACAACAACATCTCCTAAATGTACTTTGGAGGGAACACCTCCTGCTATACCAGAGATAATTATGTTATCTATAGACGGGAAGGTGATCTGCATTTTAGTCGCTATAATAGATGCTAAGTTATTACCGATATTAGGTAATAAACATAGGGCAATTTTGTGAGCACCTCCATCCATAGCACTAATGGTGCCAATAAAATATTGATCTCCAGCCTGAACATGATTGGAATTGGGAGAATAGGGAAAGGGGCTATCAAGAAGAACTTTTACTGCAACAAATTCTTCTGGTAAAGCCGTTATTATGCCTATTCGAATATCATTTGTGACCATTTAACCACCCAAAAATATTATTGATATTATTCAATAATTTAGCATATTCATTGTATCATTATTTCAATCATTATGGAATTCTAATTGGAAATTTTAATTCTGAAAATTTGATAATATATCTTTAGAAACATTTACTTCGAAATAAACTCCACCGTCCTATCCGAATGGATGATAATCTTATCAATCAGCGCCTCCAAAAACCGCCTGTCGGGGCGTGGGCTGTCGATGATCACATCCATATCATATAGCCTGGATACATAACATATACCGGAATACAGGCGTTGAGATACCTTTTCCTATAATTCGGACAGAGATATGTCGATAGCCAGGCTCTACCGGATGATACAGCCCGGGGTCAGTTCTACCGAGACGGTGCGAACGGTTTTTTTATATATCCCGGCGGCATTATACGCGCCAAGCTTATATATCCACTCACAAACGGCAAGAATATAGATAAAATAATAAGGCTGCTGGATGCGCTGCAGACAACGGACGCGCAAAAAGTTGCGACCTCCCGCAAACTGGTATCCCGGAGATCCTGCAATAATACCGCCGCCGGACCGCCTGTCCTGATACAGGGTTTTCGATCGAGTGCGCGGGCAGACCCCCGTCTTTACCCAAACTCGCGGATGTCGCGTACAGGTAAAGACGAGGGCCGATTTTTTTATGCCGATACAAAAAAGCCTCTTTTTGCTCCGGCCTTATGAGGCCGGCATCCTGTTGACGTATATTATCCGGAGACGTCGTAAAGCGCCCGGAAATGCCCTCCTTGCTCCATCAGTTTCTCAAAGCTGCCTCTCTCTTCAACAGTACCGTTCCTTAAGAGTATTATTTCATCATATCTGCGCAGCGTTGCCGCATTCATCTTATGCGTAACTATAACCCGCGTTATACCTTTAAGCGAGAGTATCGTATCTTCGACGATCGCCGCGGTCTCGTTATCGAGCGAAGCCGTAGCTTCGTCCATGAGCAGGATGGGCGTTTTTTTAAGCAGGGAGCGGGCTATCGAGATCCTCTGCCTTTCCCCGCCGGAGAGATTGCATCCGTTTTCTCCGCACTTATAAGCGCCGCCTTTATTCTGTATAAGCTCGCTAAGGCCCGCCTGCGCTATTGCGCCCGAAATGCTGTCTTCGCCGAACTCTTTGCGCATAGTGATGTTTGACCTTATATCTTCGTCGAATATAAAGACGTTTTGCTGGATGACCGATATGAGCTCATACAGGCTGTCGGTGCTTATTTGATTCATATCTATACCGTCTATCGTTATCTGTCCTTCGTAATCGCCGTGATAGCCAAGCAGCAGGTTCATGAGTGTCGATTTCCCGCTTCCGCTCACGCCGGTAACGGCGTATGTCTTGCCTTTTTCAAGACAAAGGTCGATATCCCGCAGTACTTTAGCACCGTTCCCGTACCCGAAGGAAACGCCGGAAAAGCAGATATGACGGTTAAAGCCGCTTACCTCCAGGCTGCCTTTAGGGGCTTCATCGCTGTTGATTTCCTGCTGCGCCTTCAATGCCAGGTTTTTTGCGGCTTTTATTTTACTGAAGAGCGGAGGAAGATGCTGAATAGGCCCGACGACGTAGTTGAGCAGCTGTATAAAAGCTATCATGACGCCTGCGCTGATGACGCCGTTTATGCTGAGCAGCGATCCTATGACGAATACGACCAAAAGCACCAATATGCCCGCAACGCCCGACATTATCTCCACGTTTACCAGCGCGTCGCGCCTGCGCTTTTTCGTTTTTTCGAGAGCGCTGTCCTTCTGCTTGAATACCGCCGTTGTTTCGGGTTCGGCCTTGAAGCTTTTTATCGTGGAAAAACCGGAGAGCATATCTTTTAACCCGCTGACATACTGCTCATTTAAGTCGGACACCCGCTTTTCTTCAGCGGCAACGCGCCCCCCGAAGATAACGGAAACGAGCACGGGCAATATAGACGCGCCCAAGACGCACAGGAACAGCGTCAAATTAAGATACGCCATAACAGCGACGCCGCCCGCAAACAAAAGAATATGTCCGATAAGCTCAAACATGCTTTCAAGATAGTTTTTTTCTATCGATGAGACATCGTTGCTTAAAGAGGAAATGTATTTGCCCGTTGTGCTCCTGTTGAACGCGTTTATGTTCTTTGAAAGCATCTGCTTAAACGAAAACGCTTTATAGGCCGTAAGAGCATTGAAGAAGAACCGGTGCAGAAATATCCTTTGGGCAACGGCCGCAAACACATAGACTGCCAGAACGGCCCCCGAGAATACCATGAGCCGCAAAAGCTCGTCCGCCGTTCCCTTTACGGCGATGTCTATCAGCATTTGCAGCACGAACGCGATAGCGATCTGGGTCGCCGAGATAATCGTAAGAAACAGACAGCCCAATAAGAAGTTGCCCCTGTTATTCTTCCAGAACGGCTTCAGGTAACGATTTTTTTCCATGAATAACGCCTCCATATCAATCATTTGATCTTCATATAGATCGCATAATAAACTATACCCTTAGGGGAGAGTCAATACGTTTTTTTGGTGTTTTCCGCTTTACTTCATTTATAAAGTTATTTATACTTGTTGCATGATCCGCCTAAAGGGGTTTTACTATGAAAAACGATCATTATTCTATAGGCGAAGTGTCGAGGATAAAGGATATCTCCGTTAAAGCGCTGCGCTTCTATGAAAAGATAGGCCTGCTGAAGCCCTGTTTCATCGATCCGGTTACGAGATACAGATATTATCATAAGAATCAATTCATGATGATCGACGTCATTAAGGCGGCAAGGTGCATGCAGATAAGCCCTAACGCGCTCGTGCCTTATTTCGCGGAAAAAGATACGGCCGGCCTTATCGCGCTTATCAATAAGCATAAAAATGAGATATTTGCCAGGATCGCCGGCCTTCAAAAAATAATAGAGAATATCGAAGGCGTAACGAATACTTTAGGCGTAGCCAAGGAGACAAATAAAAGCGGGCATATTTTCGAAAGGACGATCCCCGAAAGGCACGCGATAACGCTGCCCTTCGACCCGGAAAAGACAGAAGACAGCCTGCTGGAGGATTACTCAAGGCTGGACTCTTTGGTCATAAGCCGCGGCCTTAACAACAACTATGAGGCGGGAGTGGTATGCAAAGGAACGGAACAGGGCTTTTATCCGGAATATATTTTCACTTCTGTGTCTTTGAAAGCGGACGAGTATGAGGATTACAGGAGTATCCCGCAGGGCACGTATATCTGTATAGTGGTATCAAAAGAGAACGCTCAGAGGCAGGCCGAAAAATTGTTTTCACATATCTTGAAGAGCGGCAAAACGCCGCAGCTTTTGATACAAAAAGAGCTTTTGACCGATCTTTTCGCGTCGGAATCGGAATATTTCGAGTTTCAGGTAAAAGTCTGATATCATCCTTACGTGCATCCCGGCTGTGAAACATCCGAAGATAAAGCAGCATTTTAAAATATGGCGTAACATATTTTAAATAGGGATATACTAAGCATAAAAAGGAGCGGCTGATATGCACACTTTGACTTGCCAGGCTTTAAGCTGCATATATAACGACAGCAGGAAATGCAGCGCAAACGTGATACGCGTAGGCGTTGCGAGACAGGAAACGTTTTGCGACACCTATACGAAAGCGGATTCGTTCGTCGCTGACCAGGCCGGCAGGGTGCCGAGGCTGACGGATAATATTTCAGACGCGGAGTTTTCATCGGAGCTCACGGAGTCGCCGAGGATATCCTGCACCGCTGCGGCGTGCGTTTATAACAAAGCGTTTCGCTGCAAGGCAAGAAACGTCGAAATAGACGATCCGCAGGATTCAGGCGCGTGTAACTGCAATACGTTCAGATCAAAATAAAAAGGGTTCCCATGAGTTGAACCGGTCCCTGGTTCATAATGGGAGCCTTTTTTGTTTTAAGTCAGCGAACGCCCCGGCGTTACGGGGCGGTAATTTTTAAAACAACTGTTTGCCGCATTTCATGCAGAACCTTGTTCCCAGCGGGTAAACGCTTCCGCATGACGGGCAGACTGCATTCTGTACCGGAGGCGCTTCAGCCGGCGCTGTGCTGGCCGGGAGCAAACGCGAGAGTTTACTGTCAATGCTGGAGACATTGCTCTGGATAGAAAGCATGACCATTATCAATTCAAGCGTTATGCGGTAAACAATGACCGCTGCAAAAAGAATCAGTGTAATCCTGGGTTCAATGAACAAGCAGATCAGTCCGCCAAGTATGCCCACGGTAATTATAACGATGTTTATGACCTTGAGCAGCGTCGTGATCCAAAACGAATGGAAATTGAGAAAATCATAGAACCATTTTGCCGCTCCGGAATATCTGCCTCTTTTTGACGCAGGCAGAAACACCGCAAGAAGCACTATACCTAATATGAGGCCGAGTATTGCACATACTAACAGGATAGTGGGGATACTTGAGTAATTGCGCGGATAGAAGTCATAAGATGGCATAACAAACCTCCAAAAATAATAATTGGGATGAAATAAGTATATAAAACAATTCGACAAAATTCAACAAAATCTGCGCGAAAAGCCGCAATAGAATATCGCGGCTTAATCAAACCAATAAAAGGCTGCTATTAAAAATCTAAGTCACAGGGCTGCGCCGCAGTTCTGGCAGAAACCTGCTCCCGGTGCGTGCGCTGCGCCGCATTTCGGGCATGAATCAGGGGCGGGAGGCGCGCTTTGAGCGGGAGCGCCCTGGCGCGACAACGTATATTCTATTTGGGACAGCAGGTTCTTTTGTTTGATCAGTATGGCTATCGCTAAAACGGCGAGAATAAGGACTGCGGCCGCAAAAGCGCAGACAACAATAATAGTTACCGGATCGAGACCGATAGAATAAGACAACACATCATTAGCGGGCATATTTTAACCTCCAAAACTTATTTTCTGATTTTACTATACACTTATTACAAAAAAGTTAATGATTCAGTGCCGGGCTAACCGTAATGATACCGGTCGAATAAACCGGCCCCTGCCGTAATAAAAAGGAAAACCACAGCAATGCTGTGGTTTCCTCGCCTGTTGGTAAATTTTTATCTTGCAGGGGATGGTTTATTATTAATAAACCATGCTATAAATCTTGTTATATTTTTAGTTTAGATCTGAGTGGCAGCTTTTGTTTAAATATTATTTTGTTTTTTGCACCCCCAGTTTAAACCCCGCGGTTAGAGGGTTTAGGCGCAAATAAAAACTTTTACCTTCGGCGGCCGGGCTGTCATGTCCGGTACATATGTGCCGGGTTTAGACCCCTTAGCTTTGCGCCCCCGGTTTTCACCGGGTTTGCCATTATCGGCATAAAAGCCTTACTCAATTATTATACCACCAATAAAAATATTTGAAACTTCTTTTTTATAAGTCTAATTTATTTTTTTGCGGGTAATATTATATTATACGGATTTAAAGTATTGACAACTGTATCGGGCGGATTATATAATAAATTAAGTTTTTACTGGATGGAATTTCTTTAAATGCGTATTTCCCTTGAATCTGCTTAAATAAACCGGAAAACGTTTTGTTGTTCTAAAGAGTTCAATTTATATATTTATATATACATTAAGGAGATCGTTCAATTGGATATTAGTTTATTGAAAGAGAAAAGCCTGATGGACTTAAGAGAGATAGCCAAGATGGCCGGCATCAAGTCCGTCACAAAGTACCGCAAAGGCGAACTTCTTGATATGCTTTACGACCTTGACAGAAAAGCGAGAATGCGCCAGCAGGAGCAGGAGCAGGAGGAGGAGGAAGAGGACACGAACATTCCCTCCTACCAGCAGGATATACTCGACGAGCGCGAAGAGGACGAGTATGAAGACGTATACGAAACAGGCGAGTATGAAGAGCCGCAGGAGCGAAAAGGCGAAGACAAAAAGATGATAGAGTATGTGCTGGGCAACGACGCGGTCAACGAGCTTCTAAACAAAGGCGACTGCGGAGACGCAATGGGCATACTCGAAGTGCTCCCCGAGGGGTACGGCTTTTTGCGCAGCGAAAACTATCTGCCCGGCAATAAAGACGTGTACGTCTCTATGGCGCAGATAAGGAAGTTCAACCTTAAAACGGGCGACAAGATAAGAGGCAAGACGCGTCCCGCGAAAGACGCCGAGAAGTTGAATGCTCTGCTTTTTATAGAGCAGGTAAACGACGATACGGTCGAGAAATGCCTGAGAAGGAGGCCGTTTGAGGATCTGACTCCCATTCACCCGCAGGAGCGTCTCACATTGGAGCGGCCGGATTCGACTAAAGACCTCGCCATACGCCTTATCGACTTCATAGCGCCTATAGGAAAGGGCCAAAGAGGCCTTGTGGTCTCTCCGCCCAAAGCAGGCAAAACGATATTGCTGAAGAAGATAGCAAACAGCATAACCGCTAATTACCCGGATGTGCACCTTATAGTGCTGCTTATAGACGAGCGCCCCGAAGAAGTAACGGATATGCAGCGCTCGACTTCGGCAGAGGTCGTATACTCCACATTCGATGAAAAGCCTGAGAACCATACGAGGGTGTCGGAAATGGTGATCGAGCGGGCAAAGAGGCTTGTGGAGCAGGGCAAAGACGTTGTGGTGCTGCTGGACAGTATAACGAGGCTCGCGAGAGCGTACAACCTCATAATACCGCCCACGGGCAGGACGCTCTCAGGCGGGCTTGACCCTGGCTCGCTCTATAAACCCAAGAGATTCTTCGGCGCGGCGAGAAACATAGAGTTCGGCGGAAGCCTTACTATAATAGCCACCGCGCTCATAGACACGGGCTCGAGGATGGACGAGATAATATACGAGGAGTTCAAGGGCACCGGCAACATGGAGATACATCTTGACCGCAAGCTGTCGGAGAAGCGCATATTCCCGGCTATCGACCTCAACAAGTCGAGCACGAGGCGCGAGGAACTGCTGCTTTCGAAGAGGGAGCTCGACGGCATCTGGACGATAAGAAAAGTAATGGCCAACGGAAACACCGCAGACGTTACCGAGCAGCTCATATCCATGCTCGCAAAGACCGCGACAAACGGGGATTTCCTGGAGAAGCTCAAGAACTGGATAAGCGTCTGGGATAAGGAAGGATACAATTTCGCGCCAAAACAGAGGTTTTGATCCGATACAATGAATAACGGACCCGATAAGAAACAGCTGTACGATAAAGTGGTTTATGTGTACTTCTGTTTTTTTTCCATGTTTATAGCCGAACGCTTTTCGATGAACCTTACATACGGGGCTGCGCTGTTCTTTTCTGTTTCCGCTCTCTTCAGGATGATAGGTTTTTCAGCCAAAACTCCGTACGATCCGGTATGGCTCAAAGCCGTTAAAACGGCTGCGTCGGTTTTTTTTATACTGTCTACGGCATATATAATTGCCCTGTACCCTTTCCTGTTCGAGCATCAGCATACGGTATACGCAATCGCTATAATCGTTCTGCCGCTCATAGAACGCGAAGCGGAAAACCTTATACTTAAATTAAAATCGCATACCGCCGTACTAAATAAAAAAGACATTGCAAAAACAATAATACCGATCGAGCTTGGGTTTACTGCGCTCATAAGTATAGTTTCCCTTACCGCAGGAACCGGCGTCTTTTCCATAGTGACTGCGGCCGTCCTCCTCGGCATGGCGTTGGGCTTTTTCCGGCAGTTCATATTCCGGGATTTTGAGGCGGAATACCCGAAACCCGGTGATATATCAAAAGACATGCGGCAGGTAAGAAGCGCGAGGCTTTACGACGGCATGTCTATAACATCCGCGGCGTCGCTCAATATATTCGCGTTCACGTATATACTGTTTATCATGCTTTCCGGCGAATACAACTTCTTTATGGACTTTCTCGTGGTTTTCGGAGGGCTTTCGCTTATTTTTACCGTTGTATATATAGCAACGTACAGGATAATAAACGCTCCGTTGATACAGAGGATAGGAAAAAACGCCGCGTTTATACTTGGTACGGCGATTTCGATATTCGCGGTATATGTATTCAGGGACAGCTGGTTTCATGGGGTCATAGCTATCTCGTTTCAGACATTGCTTCTGCTTACAGGGCTTATTCTTCAGATGACCGGAGCGATAGGGCTGAAAGAAGACGTGCTTCTCGTTTTAAAGCTCTACGACCCCAAGCTGGACGAAAAGGACGTCGAACAGAGGGCTCAAAGGCAGGAGGTATGGGCGGCCGTTATTTCCGAGGCCATATTTCTTATAGTGCTGCTTTTTATAATATCTAATCCGCTTTTCAATATGATGGACGTGCAGGATTATATCGGATATGCTCCGTATATAGGCAGCAGCGTGGCCGTTATCCCCACATTCTTTCTTATCATTTCACTTGTTTATTCAATAAAGCAGCCGCTTACGAAAAAATTCGGAAAGCGTCTCAAAGTTTTTGAGGATATAAAAAAAGGCGGCGGACAGAACCCCGACATGGAAAAAAGGCTGATAAGCGTACTTGTAAAGAAGTACAAAAAGCGCATAGGGGTCTATATAATAAAAGCGTTTTTAAAGCGCATAATGTACCATTCGGTAACGGGCAAAGAGAATGTAAATACTCTTCCCGGCGTATTCGTTTTCAACCACGGAGAGATTTACGGCCCGATAGCGGCGGTGGTCTTTCTGCCATACGATATAAGGCCGTGGATACTCAATAAGATGATCGATAAAAACGAGATAACAGACCATATGTACGGCGGAACGTTCGGCAGGATAAAATGGCTGCCGGTGTTTTTAAGGAAATTCATAGCGAAAGCTTTAAGCCCCGTCGTAGTATGGGCGCTGCGTTCGTTCGACCCGGTACCGGTCTACAGGGGCGCCGGCAGGGAGATATTGAAGACGTTTAAACTGTCGGTAGAATGCCTTAATGCAGGGGACAGCATTCTCCTTTTCCCGGAAAATCCCGGAGAGCAATACGGCGACAAGATAAATGAATTCTATTCAGGGTTCGCGAACCTCGGAAGGATGTATCACAGGGAGACGGGGAAAGATCTGACGTTCTATCCCGTATACGCGAGCAAACAGAGTAGGGTCCTGCGTATAGGAGAAGGCGTAAAATACGACCCGAAGGGCAAAAATGAGAGGGCAAGGATTGTTGAAACGCTGAAAGAAAGCATGGCGGAACTTCAAAAAAAGGATGAAGAGCGGTGAGGCAGCATGAAACTTATTATTGAAGAACTTACGGAAGAGCGTGCAATGCAGGTCTGTGCGTGGGAGTATGAGGGGGAGTATTCAATATACAACTTTACCTGGGAGAAAGCTGTGGAGCAAGGTTGGTCTATAACTATACCGGAGGCAAGGAAATCTGATTTTCGTGCCGTAATCGGCGGACATGGAGAATTGGCGGGCTTTTTCCGTATGACCGAAGACGATGAGGGAAAGATAGAGATCGGCCTGGGGTTGAGGCCTGACCTTTGCGGGCATGGCACAGGGAAGGATTTCGTTAAACTGATCACGCAATATACGTTAAACCTGTATCCGGCCTGCCAAATATATATGGAAGTCAGGACGTTCAATAGAAGAGCAATAAAGTGTTATGAAGCGTGCGGTTATAGAATAGTTAAACAGCATCGTAAGGCATTCCCGTCGGGCAGCGTCGAATACTTTCTTATGGAATACCAAAACACATAGATCAGATCGGGACTTCTATCATTTTCTGCCCGATAAGCTCCGGTATCGTTTTGCCCAGCGAAAGGTTATTTACGTGTTCTATGAATGCGTCCTCATCTCCCGCTGCGACGCAGACGGCCGTACAGACAACGTCGGTAAACTTTATATCCTCAAAAATATATCCCGAATCAAGCAGTACGCCTTCTGCTTTTGCCCAGACACTATAGGAGAATGAGCATCTGTATACGCTGCAGCTTATTAGCCTAACTTTTTGCGCCGCCTGCAGCGTATCCGCGGCGCTTTTCGTGTATGCCCGCACAAGCCCGCCCGCGCCGAGCAGCGTTCCCCCGAAATAGCGCGTACATATGAAGAGCACGTCCGAAAGCCCTGAATGTTTTAACACCTCCAGCATCGGTATGCCGGCCGTGCCCTGGGGCTCGCCGTCGTCCGAATAGCGCATCGCGCCGTTTTCGAGCACATAGGCGTAACAGTTATGAGTCGCTTCGTAATGCTGCTTTTTTCGCTGCTCAAGATCAAAAAGAGCCTGCTCTTCCGTTGAGACCCTTACGGCAAGGCCGATAAATTTTGACTTCTTTTCTGTAAAACTTGTTTCGGTTTTTCCCTTTATCGTGATCATGGCTGGTATCGCATTATGATTGCCCGCGGCTTGAACCCGAGCGATTCCCAGAACGCTCTGCCGCGCTCGTTCCATTCGTATACGTCGAGGTCCATTTCGCTTATATTCAACGTTTCCAGAAGCAGCTTAAAAGCAGCGGTTCCGTATCTTTTGCGGCGCTCGTTGCGGCATATATAGAAATGATGCAGATAATAAGGTTTGCGGTTCGTAACGACAAGGGCATATCCTGCGATAATGCCATCCGCAACAAATAAATAAGCCTTTTCATCGCGGCTTAAAAGAGCCGCCATTTCATCAAATGCCTGCTTTTCCGTTCTCTGCACGTCAGAGCGCTCGTCTTCAGCCAGTTCAAGGAACAGCCTTGAGAGTAACGCTGTGTCTTTACACGGTTCTATTCTCAATGTTTCATTTCCGGCCTTACCTTTTTCCATCGCTATTTCAATACCGCCTTATGGAATACCTTCTTGCCTTTCTTTATCATCATTTCGCCGCCCGCGAACATAGGCGCTGAGACGGGCATAAGTTCGTCCGTTACTTTTTCTCCGTTAACGGATATGCCGCCCTGATTGATGAGCCTTCTTGCTTCGCTCTTTGAGGAGGCGAGGCCGCACGAAACCAAAACGTCGATGACCAGCATATCGCCGATGCCATCGATCACGGTCTCGGGTATGGAGCCGCCTTCCGCTCCGCCCGAAAAGAGCGCTTCCGCGGCGGCTTTCGCCTTTTCCGCTTCCTCTTTCCCGTGGACCTGGCTGGTCACGGCGTACGCAAGAGCGATCTTGGCGTTGTTTATCCTCTCGTCAGTATGTGCGCAGAGCGCTTTGACTTCATCCATTGGTATAAACGTGAGCAGCGACAGGCATTTTTCCACGTCGCTGTCCGCGACGTTCCGCCAATATTGGTAAAAATCGTACGGCGACGTTTTCTTCGGGTCGAGCCATATCGCGCCTTTTTCGGTCTTGCCCATCTTGCGGCCGTCGCTGGTGAGCAGCAGCGAAAATGTCATGCCGTAAGCTTCTTTGCGTTCCTTTCTTCTTATAAGGTCGGCGCCCGAGAGTATATTTGACCACTGGTCGTCGCCACCCATCTGGAGCTTGCACCCGTATTCCCTGTTCAGCACGAGAAAATCGTAAGACTGCATCAGCATGTAGTTGAACTCGAGGAATGTGAGCCCCTTTTCCATCCGCGTCCTGTAACATTCCGCGGTAAGCATCTTGTTTACGGAGAAATGTACGCCTACGTCGCGCAGAAAATCGACATAATTCAGCTTTAGCAGCCAGTCCGCGTTGTTTACCATGAGCGCCTTATCCTCGCCGAAATCAAGAAACCGGCTTATCTGCTTTTTAAGCGCGGCGGCATTAGAAGTTATATCCTCTTTAGAAAGCATTTTTCTAAGGTCGCTTTTCCCCGAAGGGTCACCGATCATCGTCGTCCCCGCGCCGATAAGAGCTATCGGCCTGTGGCCGGCACGCTGCATATGAGCCATAGCCATAAGCGGTATATATGAGCCTACGTGAAGGCTGTCGGCCGTAGGATCGAAACCTATATAGAACGTAACAGGTTCCTTTGCGAGCAGTTCTTTTAAACCTTCGTGCGTGACCTGCTTTAAAAAACCCCTCTCTGAGAGCACATCGTAAACGTTTGCCATTGAAATCCCCTAACCTTTCTTTGTTGGTATTATACTTGCTAACTCAAGATGTGGCAATTATGTTTTTTTCAGAGTATAAAAAGTAACATTAAACACAAAAAATGCTGGACAATTAATAGCATCATAGGTATAATTCGGTTATAATAAGGGTTATTCTATAAGTTTACCGCACAATGGTGGTGTCTGTATGGGGTTCCCGAAATGCAGGGCATTTTGGGATGGAAGCACGGAAGCCCCCGAAATGTTTTACATCTCGGGGCATGAGCAGGGTATTCCCGGCAAGCCGGAAGCTTTTGGATGGGTGCATCCAAAAGAAAACCTCCGGTCTTTGAAGAAGGGGTATACGCTTTTATACAAGACCCGGGCAGCATGGTATCATGGATTATCCGTTGTGTTTCATATTTACAATTGTATATTCAGCGGTTAAGCATCGGCCCGGTATAATCGGGTTAAGTAAAAAGGCGGATTGTCGTTTTTTACATTATAAAGGGATAATATGTGAGATAGTTTCATAAAAGAAGGAATAAAGAGGTTCTGTATCGAACATTAATCCAACGTATCGTATTCTTATAGGAGGTTGCTTATGGAGATCACGGACATTCGTATCAGAAGGATCGAAACAGTCGGCAAACTTAAAGCTGTAGTGTCTGTGACTTTCGATGACATGTTTGCCATTCACGACATGAAGATCATCGAAGGACAAAACGGTTACTTTATTGCGATGCCGTCAAGAAGAACGTCTAACGGAGAGTATAAGGATATAGCCCATCCGATCAACTCGGAAGCGCGGGCTCTTATTCAGAACGCAATACTCGAAAAGTTCGAAAGCTTGCCGGACGACGAGGGATACGCCTCGTTCCAGATGTAAGCGCACATAAATAAAATAAAAAACGCCCGAAACTATATAGCCCCGGGCTTTTTGCATGTCATGTTTATTTCAGTCTGGCGAATATCATCCTGCCGGCCGCTGTTTGAAGAACGCTCGTTACTATAACGGACAGCGGCTTATTTAATTCGTTTCTTCCGCCTTCTACTACTATCATCGTTCCGTCGTCAAGATAAGCGACTCCCTGTCCGGGCTCTTTGCCTTCTTTGACTACGGTCACCTTCATCTCTTCGCCGGGCAGCACTACCGGCTTAATGGCGTTTGCCAGCTCGTTGATGTTGAGGACCTGAACGTTTTTTACAGCCGCGACCTTATTGAGATTATAATCGTTTGTGACCACTATGCCGTTCATATCTTTAGCGAGGTACAAAAGCTTTGAGTCGACGTCCGCCGCCTCGTCTATCTCCGCGTGTACTATTTTTACGGGGAGGTCGAGTTCGGTCTGTATGCGTTTTAGCACGTCGAGGCCCCTTCTTCCCCGGTTTCTTTTAAGATCGTCCGAGGAGTCGGCGATATGCCGCAGTTCGTCGAGCACATATCGAATATGCGCCCGTCTATTATAACGCTGGTGTCGAGGAGCTTGGGCCGCGCGGCTTCAGGGTCGCTTGGTTTATCGCTGTATTTATGCTTCCTGAAAAACCCCGCTTCAGCCATTTCAGGCCTGTGGCGTATTAATATCGATATGCCCAAGTAAGCGCAGACGATATATATTATAACGTCGATAATGCCCGAGAGCCAGCCTAAAGCTATTATGCTGTTGACGAGCTGCGACAGAAGATAAGCTACAACAAGGCCGGCTATAAGGCCGATAAGAGCGGGAAGCACGATGCTGGCGGGAAGCTTTGCCAAACGTTTGTCCATCTTCTTGGCAACGTGCAAAATACCTGTAACTATAGGCTTTGATAAAATTAAAAATATGATTCCTGAAACGACGCCTGAGGCCACGAATACTAAAAAGTTGAGATCCTTAAGGACTGTATCGATGTTGACTTTTAGCTGAGGAAACAATCCGAAAACAAGAGCGGCTATCCCGGGTCCAACGAACAGGCCTACCAAAGTAATAAAAAAACGCGCGACATTTCTGCCCATCATTCACCTCAAAATATATTGCAACCAGCAAAATAAATAATTCAAAAGAGATCCGATAGACTCTAAAGCATTTGTGTTATTATCTTTTTGACTTCTTCGTCTTTTTTATTGCTCGCAAGGGCGAGTTCGGAAACGAGTATCTGCATAGACGTCCCGAGCATCTTCTTTTCGCTCGAAGAAAGGCTCTTTTTAACTTCCCGTTTAAGCAAACCCTTTATTACGGCGGCGATCTCAAATACATCGCCCGATTTCATCTTTTCCAGATTCTCGCGGTTACGGCGGTTCCAGTTTGAAGATTCTTCAGCCTCATCGGAGGTCTTAAACGATTCCATGACACGGTTATATTCGTCTCGGGAAATTATCCTGCGGAGGCCGGCCTTTTCAGCGCTTTCCACAGGCACGTTGACCTTGATATCGCCTTCGGAAAATTTTAATACATAATAGCTACGTTTTTCATCAAGGAAACTTTTTTCCTGTATCGCTTCTATAAAACCGGCGCCGTGCATGGGATATGAAATTTTGTCGCCCTCCTTAAACATCTAAGGCCTCCCAATTAATATGATATAGCAGCAAAGAGTCTTTGTCAAATGAGATACAGGCTATATATAAACTTCTTTTATGCACGGATGTGTGCGGTTTTGCATATATATTATCATAAATAAAGACCATGGAGGAATGAAAATGAAACGCGGCGATTTTACATCGGCTGCGGCCGTTGTAAGAGGCGGCAGCGAGGCGCCGGAACTTACCGGCAGCGTCTGGTTTACGGATACCGCGCAGGGCGTGAGGGTAGACGCGCAAATTTCGGGGCTGCCGCGCAATACTACAGGGTTTTACGGGTTCCATGTACACGCTATGGGAGACTGCTCGGGAGAGGATTTTGGCAATTCGATGGGGCATTATAATCCGGGCGGGGCAGGCCATCCTTTGCACGCGGGCGATCTTCCCGTACTGATCGCTACGGATACGGGGGATGCATGGCTCTCTTTCGTAACTGACCGCTTTTCGGTAAGAGAAATAATAGGCCGGTCGGTCATAATCCATGCGGACAGGGACGACTTTACGTCGCAGCCCGCGGGCAATTCGGGAAAACGTATCGGATGCGGAGTTATCCGCGGTATGTAGCTTTTTACCGCTTTTGAGATACTGCTAATGAAAAAAATTATTCCCCCGCTATGGAGAACGCCATTATACCGTCTTGAAAACAAGGTAGGCGGTCATAACGGGCGAATAATAATCGCCCCTACGGTATATTAGGAGGTATGTCTATGATACATACCTTTTTTATGCGCCTTGCCTTCACCTTGAGGGAGCCGAAAACGAACGCCGCCGGTGGCGGATGGAGTGAGATGGAGGCTCTGTGAGTAAAGGAGAATGCCGAACGGTAGTGATGGTAGGCG